>CAZWEY010000114.1:0-7571 GCA_964632055.1 uncultured Sphingomonadaceae bacterium | reverse complement strand
TAATAATTATCTAATTGAACCTTCTATTTATTAAAATAGAGTCTTTCTAGCTAATGGAGATAAGTATTGAATTGGGCCTATTATCAAGTCAATTCACAAGTTAGTATCCTTATGATCATCAATACTGATGGTCAAGATGCTAGAGAATAAGCCGGGTTTGTAAAAAAAGTAGTTTAAAAGTAACACTAGAAGTTTACTCTGTTTATATTTAACTAAAGATTCACAAAAGCGTCTGTGAGTGGTAGTTGAAATTAACAATTCATCTTCAGTGAGTAATAAATCTGAATCAATACTCATCGTCTGTGAGTAGTGAAGAAGAATATCCACTCAGTTTGATTCTGAGTACTGTTCCTTACAGAATTCATTTTGATTCACATTGCTCATAATTAACTTAGTTTCAAAGTGCTCCTTTTCCAGTGATGAGAACTCCAATAGTTCTAAACAATAAAGCAAAGTCGTTTGAGAGGCTCCAATTCTGTATGTAGGTGATGTCACTAGACATTCGTTCTTCCCAAGATGTTAATTTCCGACCGGATACTTGCCAGAAACCGGTTAAGCCTGGTTTCGCGATAAAGCGAGCTTGATGTTTATTTAGAATCTGTGGAATCTCCTGGGAAAGTATTGGGCGTGGGCCGACAAGTGACATAGTCCCAATGATCACGCACCAGAGCTGAGGTAGTTCATCAATTGACCACCGCCGAAGAAAGCCGCCAAAAGGAGTAATCCTGGGATCATGCTGATACCTATCCAGCATAAGAACATCAGGTCTCCCCAGCACTTGCAATCTAATATTAGATGACCCGTTATACATAGTTCTGAATTTGGGAAACAGGAAAAGATTTCCTGACTGACCCACTCTCTTATCAATGTAAAGAATCGGGCCTTTTGATGTTAGCTTCACGCCAATAGCTGCAAACAGTAAAATTGGGAAAGACAGAATAAAGAGTATGGAGCCAAGTGAAATATCAAACAGGCGCTTAATAAATCTACCTGAATCTAAAATTTTCGGCTCTTTTATCTTGAGTATGTTTGTGGAAACACTCTTATCCAACCTGTTGATGATTGGCGCTATCCGAGAAATCATGTAGACGTTCAATACTTTATCTCTTGTTTCATCACTGATGCCAACCAAGTGCGTGGTCTTGGTAATGGCTCCAAACCCGATCAGAATTGTGTCAATTCTTTTGGTATCAATTATGGAATTTATCATCTCCAGCCAGACTTTTGAATTGCTCTTTGATGGAGGTGAAACTCTAAAATATACATTTTCAAAACTTACAGACAATTTCTTGAACTCCTCTTTCGCATCATCAAAGTCCTTTCGAGAAGAGATAACCAAGACCTTTCTAATCTGAGAATTGGAGTATCGTCCATTTAAGATTTCCTGATAGACAATCCGAGTAATGATTAGAAAAACTGCAGTTGTAATTAGCATAGTGCCAACCCAGATACGCGAGATTGGCATCTTTATTAGGTAGAGAATGGCAAAAATAGTAATTGCTACTCGCCAAGAAGCGGAAGCAATAGAATTCAATGAATCCTTATTGGGCACAAAATTAGACCTGGCCCACGTGGAACTGAGGTATAACCCACCAATCCAGATAATCGAATAACCGGTGAGACGGATCGCAAGTAATCGCGGGTCGCCAATAAAAGAATCATCGAATCTTGATCGGAGAAAAGTTGCGATAAGCGCAGAAGCCATGACAATTGAAGTATCAAGACTAAAGGCAATACCGGCGTACCGACTAGCGGATTTAGCCAGTGATGTTTGGGGTATGGATTTCACTTGTACACGCTCTCCCTTGACCCGAATCTTAGGTCCTAGTCAACGATGGGTCTATAGGCGATAATGGAGCGTACAGAGTTAGATGGGACTATAAGTGGATATCAAGGACTTTTACCGGCTCCTCATTAGGAATCTGTGGTTGATCACTATCACGACCCTGATTTCACTATCAATATCTATTGCAATCACTTTTGCCACGCCTAAAAGCTACACTGCTCAAGCGCAACTCTTTGTTTCAATTCCCCCGGCTGCAATCGATATTGGATTGCTGGCTACTGGTGGAAATTTCACTCAACAGAGAGTAAAGACTTACGCGAATGTGATAAATGGTCCAGGTACCCTGAAACCAGTCATAGAGACTTTAGGGCTAGATATTTCTTGGTTTGACTTGGCTAAGAAGGTGAAAGGCAGTGCACCCCTAGATACCTCTCTTATTAATCTTAGCGTGTCCAATGAGAGTCCTCAGTTAGCAGCTGCGCTTGCAAACGCGATCGGAAAGCAGTTTGAAAGTACCGCAGCATTTCTTGAAGTTGAAGATGCTCTCGGTTCATCGCCAGTTAAGGTAACGCTTGCCAAATATGCAGTCGTGCCAGATTCGCCTTCTTCGCCTAAGCCTTTGTTAAATTTCTTATGGGGTTTGATTGTAGGTTTCGGAATTGGAGTTGGAATTGGAATCCTCCGCCAAATATTTGACGATACAATTAAGAATGAGGATCAACTCGATGAAACGGGCTTGTTGGGAGCGATTGGCTTCGATCCAGAGGCAGAGAGCAAACCACTACTGACCCAAATTAGTTCCTTTAGTACTAGAGCTGAGGCATATAGACAGGTACGGACAAATCTTGAGTTTTTGCGTGCTGATAATCCACCGCAAGTCATCTCAATCGCTTCTCCATTGCCCGGCGAAGGTAAAACAACAACTGTTCTAAACCTTGGAATTGCCTTTGCGCAATCGGGTTATAAAATCATTTGCTTAGAGTGTGATTTGCGCAGACCCTCTACGAGTGAATTCCTCAAATATGATGAGACGCAACCAGGTATTAGCGAGATTCTTGGTGGGAAAGTTCTTATAAATAACCGCAAAAACCTCATTTCACTGATCCGACATGACGAAGACACAGGTATTCACTTTCTAACTTCCGGAAAGCAAGCACCGAACCCAGCAGAACTATTTGATTCCCAAACTTTTAAAAAATTGATAATGATGCTTCGAAAAGAGTTTGATTTCATTTTGATTGATTCACCGCCGCTTTTGCCAGTGACAGATGGGGGCTTGATCGCCAAGCAATCAGATGGCGTTCTCTTAATCATCAAAGCAGGGAGTACTAAAGTTGATCAATTTAGGGGTGGTCGAGATCTTTTAACGAAGGTTGGAGTGCCTGTTCTAGGGGCCGTTCTTAACATGATTCCTTTAAATCGAAATGGAGAGGCTTATGGCTACCGTTATGGGTACTCATATGGTTACCAGCGAAAGTATGGCGTTTATGGGGCTGGAGATTACGGAGTTGAGTTAGTAAAAGGAGAAGAGGATCGTCCATACGCGCCGAAAATGAAAGTAAGAGATGTCGTAGCTGAACGTGAGTTAAAACGTAAGCAAAAACGGGTTAACCGCTTTAAACAAAAGCTTGCACATGCTCAAATGGAGCCAGATAAATTGCATTCAGATAATCAGGTAAGCGGAGAGTACCCGCCAATTCATATATTCCAATCTCATTTAGAGCCAATATCGGAATCCGTTAAGAAAGATGAGATTGCTGGATTACGCAGATTTGGTGGAAATCTAAATAGTGAGAACCATCAAGCCGAACATAAAATAGCAATCCCTCAAGGTTCAAGATTGGCTAAAGCTTTAGCTGAGGATCGTGAAAAGTAGAAAGCGGCAAGTCCTTTATGGAGTCCTAGCTGTTGTTGGTTCCGTACTATTAATTCTTGGACTTCTGTTTCTTCGCTGGTATCCCCTATATAGTGAAGGCAAGAATTTTATTGCCTTGACACGACAGAGTGCGCCTGTAGAGGAGATACAAAGTAGCGCTGAACGTCTCTCTGGTAATTTCGATGTTGTTTCACGCGACTTAAAGCTACCCATAATTCGCTGGTTTGTGCGGTTGGCCGATCTCGATTTCGGTTCAATTGATAGGGAGATAAGCGCTGTCATCTCCGGGTCACCACAACTTCTTGGTTATTTCTACCCTCAGCAATACTTAGTTGTAACTCAGAATTCAGCTGAAGCGCGCGGAACTGGTGGAATTTTGGGCGCACTTGCAATTGTTGAGTTTGATAAGGGTAATTTTAAAGTGCTGCAAGCAAATTCGAATGTTATTTTTCCTTCTGAACCGAGAACCCCAATTGATATGCCCAAAGAATTCGTTGATCTCTATGGTTATGATCCAGGAATATTTCAAAACTCAAATTTATCCCCGCACTTTCCATATGGCGCCGAGATTTGGATGGCGCTATGGGAGCGCAAGTATGGGGGTCGCTTAGATGGAGTAATCGCAGTTGATCCTACAGCGCTTAGCTTCATCTTGAGATCTACGGGGCCAGTTAAATTAGATGATGGTGAGGTAATTACCTCAAAAAACGTTGTTTATAAAACTCTCTCTGAAGCGTACAAGCGGTTTGAAGATGACAATGTTGCGCGAAAAGAGCACCTGGTAAGAATGATGAAAGCCGTTTTTGCCAAAATAGAAAGAAGAGAGTTTGAGGAGTTGAACTTTGCACATCAGATTAAACGAGCGATTCTTGCCAATCGATTGCTTGTCTATTCAAGGGATGTAGCAACACAAAAAAAACTTGCTCTAACTAAATTAGCAGGGCATATGTCGCTCAACCCAAATAATGAGTTCAGGGCAGTAATTAAGAACACTGATGCAAGTAAGCTCGATTACTATATCGAGCGAAGTGTCAAGATTGAAAGCGTTGAGTGCAATAATGAGTCACTGGGTCGAATTACCGTAACCGTTAGAAATGTCCTCGAGAGTGGCGAGGGACTTCCGGCTTATGTTTTAACTCGTGCTGATAGGGGAAAACCTTCAGATTATGTAAAGGGGCAACATCGTTTTGAGCTATTTCTCTACGGCCCGACATTTAGCACATTTTCAGGGGGGACTCGACGTGGTAGTGGTGAACTCGGAGGAGTGGGAGTTGAGCGCAATCGCCCAGTATTGGTGACCGACATCGACCTCAAACCGGGCGAAACAGAGGTGGTTAGTGCGGAATTTCGAGGTGGGTCTGGAAAAATCACTTACGTTGAACAACCCTTGGTGAGAGACTCATCAATTGAGATAATTGATCTCTGCAGTGCTTCGAAGGCAGGATAGCAATGAGTTTATTAGGTGCGATATCCCGACTAATTACCATTGTCATAATTTTTTCTATGGTAGTAGCAATGCAGAACAGCGCTTTTGCAGAAGATGCAGAATATCCTCCGAAAAGTTCTTCTGAGAGATTGCAAGAAGCAGAAGAAGCTGCGGCAGATGCTGCAGCAAAACAAGCAGCAGATAAAGCTGCGGCTGATCTTGCTGCTGCGAATAAAGCAGCCGCTGATAAAGCGGCGGTGGATAAGTTGGCGGCTGCTGCTGCAGAAGCGGCAAAAGCGGCGGCTGATGCTAAGGATAAGGCGGCGGCGCAGGCGGCTGCTAAAGCTGCAACAGCTGCTGCAGAAGCTGCAAAAGCGGCGGCGGATAAGTTGGCGGCAGACAAAGCTGCAGCGGCCAAAGCAGCGGCTGATGCTGCAAAGGCAGCTCAGGCCGCAAAGGCGGCGGCTGATAAAGCTTCGGCTGATGCCAAAGCAGCGCAGGAAGCTCAAGTAGCGGCGCAAAAAGCAGCATCGGAGAAGGCGGCTGCCGAGAAGGAGACTGCAGAAAAAGCTGCGGCTGCTGTAAAAGAGGCCGAAGCCAAAGCCGCTGAGGCTTCTAAAGCTGCGGCAGAGAAGGCCGCAGCTGATAAAGCTGCAAGTGAAGCAAAGCAGGCGGCTGATAAAGCTGCATCAGAGAAAGCGGCGGCAGAGAAAGCGGCTAATAATGCCAATAAAGCTGCGGAAGAAACTGCAAAAGTAGCGGAACAGGCGCAGAACCGAGCTGAGGAGAGTCAAAAGGCAGCTGAAAGTGCACAAAGTGATTATGAACAAGCTGTTAAGGAGGGAAAATTAATTGCAAGCATTCCAAATGAGGTTGAAACTCAATTAGGTGACTTAACTCCTATGGAGCTTGAATCATCTATCAATGTTGGCGAGCAAGGTTTTCGTAAAGGTTCAAATTCAGGTTCAAATTCCACTTACGTTCCACGTAGCCAGTCCCTTCGAGCAGCGCCGCCAAGGGAATTTTTGGGACCTGTAGCAACGAGATTGAAAGAATTGTGGGACAAAGCAAAAGATAAAGCACAAATAGACAAGGCTGTAGCGCTTAAGGCAGAAAAGGAAGCTAAAGACGCCGCTGAATCTAAGGCAAGAGCTGCTAAAGAGTTAGCAGACAAAGAAGCTGCTGAAAAAGTAGCGCAGGCTAAAGCTGCGGCAGCAGAAAGGGAGGCGGCTGAGGCTGCTTCCAAGGCCGCAGAGGCCGAGCGAGCGAAGAGAGCGGCTGACGAGAAGGCGGCGGCAGAGAAAGCGGCGGCGGATAGGGCCGCGGCTGAACGAGCTGCAGCTGAAAAAGCTCTTCAAGATGCCAGCAAGGCAGCTGTGGAAAAAGCCGCTCTTGAAGAAAAATTAAAAGCTGATGCAAACAAATTAGCTCTCGAAAAAGCCGCTGCCGAGGCTGCCGTAAAAACAAAGGCAAAAGCTTTGAAGAAAGCTAAAGCTGCAGCGAATCAGGCGGCCAAGTCAGCAGCAGCAGTTCGCACAACTTCAGCCAAGAAGATTGCAACTATTAATAAAAGCGCATCTAATGCACAGAGTAAACAAAAAACAAAAATAATTCAGCCAAATTTGCCGGTAAATACAAAAGAAATTCTTGCGTCATTTGATTCAATTTCTAAGACTGTGAAGAAAACGCAAGCGACTCAGTGTTTTATCAATATGAATTGCGCGCCGAAAAAGTAATCGTGCATCAAGTAAATCTCTTCGGTACTGACTTGAAGGTTCACCCACTCTGCCTAGGTGGAAATGTCTTTGGCTTTAGCGCTGATGTGGCGAACTCAGAAGCAGTTCTTGATTACTACTTTGATAATGGCGGAAACTTCATTGATACCGCAGATATGTACTCACAATGGGCCCCTGGTCACGTCGGCGGTGAATCCGAGACCATCATCGGAAACTGGATGAAGCGCCGTGGAAATCGTGCAAAAATGATCATCGCAACCAAAGTAGCCAAACTTGATACGCGACCCGGACTTAAGCCAGAGAACATAAAGGCAGCTTGTGAAGACTCCTTGCGCCGGCTAGGGACTGATTACATCGATCTCTACTACGCCCACCAAGATGATTCAGATACACCAATTGAAAAGACGCTTGGCGCCTTCAGTGAACTCATAAACGCCGGCAAAGTCCGCTATATCGCGGCCTCAAACTTCACTCTAAGCCGCCTACAAGAGTCGCTCGATATCGCAAAGCAAATGGGCGTTCAACCTTACATCGCATCGCAAGATCAATACAACTTGATGGATCGTAATTATGAAACGACACTAATGCCAATCCTGAAAGCAAATGGCTTATCCCAGATTCCGTTTTATGGTTTAGCTCGCGGGTTTCTAACTGGAAAGTATCGTCCTGGTGTAACAGTTGATTCGGTCCGCGCTACTGGAGTTGCCAATAGCTACGCTAATGAACGTGGTTGGAATCTACTTACAA
>CAZWEY010000113.1:0-7643 GCA_964632055.1 uncultured Sphingomonadaceae bacterium | reverse complement strand
CACTGGCCTTGGCCAGACGGGCTTCGGTGGCTTTCGCCGCTTCGGCCTTGGCCTTGGTGATCAGTTCCTGCGCCTGGGCCCGCTGGGCAGCGGACTGGGTGCGCCAAGCCTCTTCTTCGGCATCGGCCGCGTTGCGCGCTGCTTCGGCAGCGGCAAGGTCGGATGCGATCTGGCTGTCGCGGGCTTCGACCGTCTGCATCACCTTGGGGACCATGCCCCGGCCGATGACGAAGAAGACGAAGCCGAAGAACACCAGCATCCAGAAAATCTGGCTGGCGAAGGTTTCGGACAGCTGCGCGATTTGAGGCATCGTGAAATCCGTCAAATACCCGGCCGGCCACCCGCAAGGGGCAACCGGCCAGTCAGGTCAGTAATCAGGTGTCAGGCGACGAAGATGAGGATCATCGCCACGACGAAGGAGAGCAGGCCGAGAAGTTCGGCGGCCGCGAAGCCGATGAACAGGCGACCCTGCTGACCGTCGGCCGCGCCGGGATTGCGCAGAGCGCTTTCAAGGAACGAACCGAACACGTTACCCACGCCGATGGCGGCCATGCCGGCGCCGATGGCTGCAAGACCTGCACCTACCAGCTTTGCTGCTTCCTGATCCATGATGAACTCCTTTTTTCCGTAAAACTGTGAGAGTGAAAAACCAACTTAGTGAAGATGTTCAGCGTCGTTGATGTAAAGCGATGTCAACAGCGCGAAAACATAGGCCTGGATGCCGGCCACCAGGATTTCCAGCGCGCAGATCGCGATCATCAGCACGAAGCTGAGGATCGAGACGACCGGGCCGATGCCAAGGCCTGCGTTGAAACCGTTGATGACAAAGCCCGACAGCACTTCCAGCAACACGTGGCCGGCCATCATAGCCACAAAGAGACGCAGGCCGAGGCTGAACGGGCGCACGAGGAAGGAGACCAGCTCGATCACGAAGATCAGCGGGATCATCGGCACAGGCGTGCCGTGCGGCACGAACAGGCTGAAGAAATGGAAACCATGCTTCCAGAAACCGACGATCAGCACGATCGCGAAAGACATGATAGCCAGAACGCCGGTGGCCGTGAAATGGCTGGTGAAGGTGAAGGGATGCACGCCCGGAATGAGACCCAGCGGCAGCAGGCCAAGCAGGTTCGCAAACAGGATGAACATGAACAGCGAGAACACGTAAGGCACGTATTTCTTGCCGGCAGCGCCGATGTTGGCGGCAAGCAGATTGTCGATGAAGCCGGTAAAGCCTTCGACCATCATCTGCCAGCGGCCGGGCACCAGCTGGCGCTTCATGCCGCCTGCGACGAACACCAGCAGGGCCACGGTGGCAATCGCCATCCACAGCGCGGAATTGGTGAAGGGAATGCTGTATCCCGCGACAGACCAGTGATCGGTGCCGAAAAGCGGCTCGATCGTGAACTGGTGCATCGGATCGACTTTGCCTTGCTCGGCTGCCACGCCAAAAGTCCCTTGTTGCTTAAGCCTGAGCGCCCTGCCTGCCCTGTCGGGTCAATCGGGACGCGTATTCGAAATCCTGATAATATTCCTGAAGGCGACGATGATCCCGAGGAACAGCATCACCAGCAGGCCCCATGGCGACGTTCCGGCAAGGCGATCAATCACCCAGCCGATCAACGCGCCGCCACCGATACCCCCGACCAGTTCGGAGAGCACTTTGGAACCCAAGCGGTAATTCGCATCGGTGCCTGTGCCCGCCATCGGCCGGTTGCGTTCTTCCTCGCGCTCTTTAGCGGCTTTGAGCCGTTGTTCGAGCGCCTGGATTCGCGCATCCTCGGCGTTGGGGTCCTTCGCTTGCGGTTCGTCTTTCATGGGCCATTCCTTTAAGCGAAATGGTGACAGGATCAACGCTCGCCCGCAAAGGCGCGGCCCCCGTAGGCGGGGGCGGCGGCCAAGTCAACCGCACGCGATTGTGCGCTGCGATATTTGTGCCCATTTCTCCGCCCAAGGCGCCACCCGTCCGCTGGCCACCAAAACAAAAGGGGCCGGACTGATCCGGCCCCTCCTGTTTGGTGTTGGCGGTTCGTGTGGGCGTCCCGCTCAGGGGCAGCGCGTATCTCGCACCGGCGGCTGCGCGCCTCGGGTGCGCCAGGTGCCGTCGGGCGCCTGGTATTTCTCACCCGGCTGGGTGCGGGCAATCGCGCCACAGCCCGAGGTGAAGGCGTATTCCTCGATCGTCACGCTGTTGGCCTGCGCCTTTTGCGCATAGACCGCGCGGCGCTTGATGTTGAGATCGTTGACCATGCGCTGAAGAGCGGGCGTGGAAGCGCCGACAATGCCGAGATAGCCGTCCATTTTCTCGCCCACGGTTCCCGCCGCACGCGCGGCCTCATAGGCAGGGTCGCGTTGGGCATAGGCGGTGCCGGCAATCGCGAGACCGGCCAGAACAACGCCCATGGCGAGCTTGTGGCGGAGGCGGAAGTCAGTCATGGCACGCATCAGAATATCTCCGGGTTCTCTTCTATGGTGTTCTCCACATCCTTGGCGATGCGATAGACCACCTCCTGCTTGATGTTGATATTGAGCTCGATCACGATCGGCTTGTCCGGCGCATTCACCGAAATACACCCGCCGAGCACGCCCGTGCCCAAAATCAACGCCGCCAAGAGGCAGCTTGCCCTGATGGTTGTGTCCCTGCTCTCCCACATGAGAGAGCTTGTTGCAGGCGCATCGCCACAGGTCAAATCATGCTGCTTCATGGAATAGTCTCGCTTTCGCGGTGCTGAACGGGTGATTCACTTTTGGTTTCTTTCGCCCCGCCGGAAGAGGGCAAAAGCGCCTCAGGCCTGAGCTGCGGGCTGACACTGGCCCTGCCCTTGCTGTCCATCAGGCCCAGGTCGCGCGGATCGCGCACCATCGCCGGATCATACATCGCCTTCAACGAGGTGATCAGGCGATAGAACGGGGCATGGATATTGACGTTGAAACGAATCGGCAGCTTCGCGATCTGCCGGGTGACGATATTGCTCTTGGCGCCAGCGCCCTGCCTTATGCCGTCGAAGCTGACCTTGGTCACTATCTCGCCCGTCAACGGCCCGTCCAGAGCGACCTGCATCTGCCGGTAATCGAGCGAGCGCAGCGTATCGAAGGCGAAATTGGCCATGGGGGTCAGGTCTTCATAGGTCAGCTCGCCCACATAGGAGAGATTGCCGCCCGGCGCGCGCGAGCGCAGCATCCCGCCCTCGATCCGGCCGCCATTCTCGTCGAACACCAGAGGAATGGTTCCGTCGAAGGCACCGGAAGCAGAGAGGTTGCCCATCTCCATCCGGTCGATGAACTGGCCTGCCTCGACGCCTGAGAGATGAAGCACATAGCGCCGGGTTTCCGCCACCCCGATGCGCAGGGCGACAGGGTCCATCACCAGCGATCCGCCAAGAAACGGCCAGCGCGCATCGCGCATCGTCAGCACCTCGCCGCCGTCGAGATCATAGATGATCTTTCCGTCGAACACCTCGATACCCGGATTCATGGAGCGCATGAGCAGCACCTGATCGCGCGCGGTGGTGAGATTGACCAGATCGGTGAAATGCACCCGGCCCGAAACGCCTTGCGCCGGACCGAAGGCGGCGGCGAAATCGAGCGCCTCTGTGCCGAAATCGCCTGAACTGGTCACGCCCTGCCCGTCCCAGGCAATCTGCCCCTCGCCCTCCACGCTGCCCGAAGCATTGGCAATGACACCCAGCATGAGGCGCGAAAGCATGTCGGGCTGCAGCTTGTCGTCAAAGCGCAGATTGTCGACCGCAAGCCGCGCATCGCCCGCCCCGCTGCCCAGATCATGGCGCAGATCGACCCGCACCACTTCGCGGTCGCTTTCCGGATTGCGCAGCAGCGCTTCGGCCGAGATTGCCCCATCCACCATGTCCAGCCGGGCGTCGCGCGCAATCAAAGGCTGAAAACGGTCGTCCACCTTGCGGTCCTCGACCGTGAAGCTTGCATCGCGCAGTTCCAGCCGGCCATCGGCAAGGCGCCATTTGCCTTGGGCATCGCGCAGATCGAGTGGAACCGGGTAAAGGCCGAATGCCCCGCCCGAAAAGCTCCCGTCAATGCTCCTACCCAGCCGCATGTCGAGCCGGGCGAGCGCAAAGCGGCTGGCCTCCTGCATCGGGCCAAGCGCGATATCGAGATTACGGAACGACACCCGTCCGCCCGGCTCAATGGCAACAGCGCCTCCCTTTATTCGCAGCGGCTGTTCGCCCATGCGGCCCGCCAGATCGAGCGCCGCAACACGTGCCGCGATGCGCACAGGGCCTGCGGTGCTTTCCACCATCGCCCGGCCCCGCGCCGCAGGGCACAGGCGCAGGCCCGGCCGGGCAAGGTCGAGCCCGCCCGTCCTGATCCGCTGTGCGCCGAGCGCAACGCACTCGCGCCACAGGCTCAAACCAGATTGTGCCGACCAGCCACCCGAAAGAGGCACCACCAGCCCATCGGCCCTGCCACCGGGAATGGCGCCACTGGCCTGCAACCGGCCCGCGAAATTCAGGCTGCCATCGGGCATCCGGTTCACGACCAGTTCGGGCAGAGCGAGCCGGGCATCGGCAACGCGATAGTCCGGCATGGCAAAGCGCGCCTTGATCTGTTTGCCCCTAGCCTGTTCGATCCGCCCGGAGATGGCGGGGAGACCGCCGCCACTGGTGAAATTGCCGGAAAGGGCGGGTTTGTCGCCAGAGGCCATCTGGACACGGGAAAGAGCAAGCAAGCTTGCCCCGGAAGATCCGCGCAAGCTGGCATTAGGAACGACAAGCGACAGCTGGCCTGCGCGCCTGCGCATGGTGAAATCGGCGGAAAGCCTGCTTTGCGCGGATTCGCGGCGCAGCACATCCTCGATCCGGCCAATCAGCGGCGCACCCAGAGTGCCTGCAGCGGCCTTGCGCCAACCTGCCAGAGCGCTCTTCGTCGCAACATCCGGGGCCAGCCCGGTGCCCTCGAGATCACCTTGCCATTCGAAACTGGCGAAGGCGTCGCGCGAGCGCAGGCTTCCGCCGGAGCCAAGCCGGGCAAGAGAAATGCCGGGCGCGGCGATCGCCTTGCCATCCAGCCGGTATCGCCCGGTCAGGCCAGCTTCACGCCAGTTGACGTCGATCTGGCCGGCGAGACTTTGCCAGCTCGCCCCGCTTGCCCCGCCCTTGCCGATACGCAATTGCGAGGTGCCCGCAACCATCGCGAAGCTTTTGTCGGCTTCCAGCGAAAGTCCCATCTCGCCATTTTCGAGCGCAAAGGCGGCATCGCCCGTGCAAGCCAGCCGGGCCAGCCGCAAAGGCCCGGCAAAGCGCGTGCGGCCCTGCGATGTCGTCAGCCTGCCATCCAGCCCGGCGCCCTGCCCCTTGCAGCCTTGCCCCTCGATCCGGGGGACTGCGAGCGCGAGATGACCTGCAAATCCGCTGGCAAGGTTGCCGCTGCCGCCAGCCGCCGCTCCTGCAGCGCCGAACGGGGTAGCGATCCGGGCGCGGGCATCGACCAGCTCCAGATCGATGTCGGGCAGCTGCACCGGCTCTTCGCTGGGACTTTCATAAAGATAGCGGTCGAGCGCGCCGAAGCTCACCCGCCCCTCGCGCCAGGCCCCGTTGATCCTTGGTCGCACCAGCCGCACCGCGCTGATTCGAGGCAGACCAAAGGCAGGCGTTATCGTCAGTTCGGCCCGCTCTATGGTCAGATCGGGGCGCGCCGGATCTCCGATCACTATATCGGTGAGTATCTGGCGTCGCGGTCCGATCGATTCGATCCGGTAAGTGCCCTTGATGCCGTAATCGTCGAGGGTGGACTGGATGACATTGCCCGCGATTTCTTCGCGGCTGGTCCAAAGATAACCCACACCAAGCGCGAGAATGGCGCCAGAGGCCAGCGCCCATCGCGCCATTCGCCGCCTGCGCTGCGAGCGCCCGACCATCCCCAGCGCCGGGACATCGACCGCTTCAGGATCATCCGGCAGTGTCTCGTACTCGTCGGCCATCGTCCGGATACACTTGCGCTCAAGCCGGGCCAAAGGCAAAGGATTTCCAGTGATCTGGTGGAATTCCAGAGTTTTGGGAGGATCGGCCCTTGGCAGGCGAAAACAAGGTGCCACATGACGCCGCCGGCCACCGGGCCCGGCTGAGGCAACGCCTTATCGATGGCGGGGCCGAAGCGCTCGCCGATTACGAAGTGCTCGAATTTCTGCTTTATGGCGCAAGAGCGCGGGGCGACACCAAGCCGGTCGCCAAGGCGCTGCTGCGCCGTTTTGGCAGTCTTGCAGCCGTGCTCAACGCCGAACCGGCGGCTTTGGCCGAAGTGGACGGCATGGGCGAGACCAGCGTCGGCGCGCTCAAGATCGTGGCGCTGGCCGCGCGCCGCCTTGCCCGCAGCGAGGTGCAGGACAAACCGGTGCTGGGCAGCTGGCAGGCGCTGATCGACTATCTCCACATCGACATGGCGCATCTCACGGTGGAACGGGTCCGCGTGCTCTATCTCAATGCGCAAAACCGGCTTGTGCTCGATCATCACGCCTCCGAAGGCTCGGTCGACGAAGCGGCAATTCACCCGCGCGAAGTCATCCGCAAGGCGATGGAGATCGGTGCCACCGCGCTGATTCTGGTCCATAATCATCCCAGCGGCCTGCCTGAACCAAGCCGCGCAGACATCCAGATCACCAACCGCATTGCCGAGGCCGGACGGCTTTTGGGCATAACCGTTCACGACCACGTCATCATCGGCAAGTCCGGCCATGTCTCGCTGAAGGCCAAGGGACTGATCTGATCCTCGCCCTTGCCTTTGGCTGCCCCTGCCCCTAGCGGCGGCGCAACAATTCCAAGGAGTCGAACATGGTCCCCCGTTATGCCCGCCCTGCGATGGTCGCCATCTGGGAGCCGGAGGCGCGCTATCGCATCTGGTTCGAGATCGAGGCCCATGCGACGCAGAAACTGGGCGAGCTGGGCGTGGTGCCTGCAAGCGGGCCAAAAGCGTTGTGGGACTGGTGGGCGACCAATCCGGCGATCGACGTTGCCGCAATCGACGCAAAAGAAGCGGTGCTCAAGCACGATGTCATCGCCTTTCTCGACTGGGTTGCCGAGCAGGTCGGCCCCGAAGCGCGCTTCATGCACCAGGGCATGACCAGTTCCGATGTGCTCGACACAACCCTTGCCGTCCAGATGTCGCGCGCCTCCGACATATTGCTCGAAGACCTCGACCATCTGCTTGCCGCCATCAAGCGCCGCGCGATGGAGCATAAATTCACCCCCACCATCGGCCGCAGCCACGGCATTCATGCCGAGCCAACCACTTTCGGCCTCAAGATGGCCGAGGCCTATGCCGAATTTTCGCGCTGCAAGACCCGCCTTCAGGCCGCTCGCGCCGAAGTGGCGACCTGTGCCATTTCGGGCGCGGTCGGCACCTTTGCCAATATTGACCCGCAGGTGGAAGACTATGTCGCCGACAAGCTCGGTCTCGCGGTCGAGCCGGTTTCGACGCAGGTCATCCCGCGCGACCGCCATGCGATGTTCTTTGCCACGCTGGGCGTGATCGCCAGCAGCATCGAGCGCCTTGCCGTCGAAGTGCGCCATTTGCAGCGCACCGAGGTGCTGGAGGCGGAAGAGTATTTCTCGCCCGGCCAGAAAGGCTCCAGCGCCATGCCTCACAAGCGCAATCCGATTTCCAGCGAAAACATG
>CAZWEY010000112.1:0-7713 GCA_964632055.1 uncultured Sphingomonadaceae bacterium | reverse complement strand
ACCAGGTTTCTCTATCTCTCCCAAGGACGCTTGGCAAAACCTTCGCATGATGCCATTCGAAAGGGGTGCAACAGCCTTCCTCGCCACTCCATATAGCCGATTACAGGCGCTACTGGCTGGCTAGGTTTTTCGGCGTCATCGCTGTCAATTCGATCGTCGTCCTGATCGGCTACCAGCTCTATGACCTGGCGCGCTCGGATTACGGTATGAGCAAGGCGCAAGCGGCCTTCCAGCTTGGCCTGCTCGGCCTGTTCCAGTTCATCCCGTTTTTTCTGCTGACCCCTCTGGCAGGGCTTGCCGCTGATCGCCTCGACCGACGCCATGTCGCAGCGGCAGCCAATCTCGTCGACAGCGCCATTGCGGTGCTGCTAGCCCTGTTCACCTGGCTCGACAGCCTCAGCCTGCCGCTGCTGTTTGCGCTTGCAGCAGCCCATGGGGCTGTGCGGGTGTTCAGCGGGCCTTCGATGAGCGCCATCGTGCCCAATGTGGTGCCGCCTGCCCTTTTGCCGCGCGCCATTGCGATGAGTTCGAGTGCATGGCAAGTCGGAGCCGTAGGCGGTCCGGCGGCGGCCGGTATGGTGTTCGGTGCCATCCCCGCCTTGCCTTATGCCATTGCGGCAAGCCTGCTGATATGCGGCTCTGTGCTTATCCTGTTCATCCGGCCAATCCGTGCCGAGCAGACAGGCGAACCAGCCCACCCCCTCCGGCAGATTGTCGATGGGTTGCAATATACCTGGAACGAACGCTTTTTGCTGGGCTGCATCACACTGGATCTTTTCGCAGTGCTGCTGGGTGGAGCCACCGCGATGCTGCCGGTCTATGCACGCGACATATTGCAGGTGGGGCCTGAGGGGCTAGGCATTATGCGTGCGGCACCTGCTCTGGGTGCGGCGGGCGTTGCCTTATTGCTGTCCTTCCGCCCTCTGGAGCGCAATGTCGGTGTGAGGATGCTATGGGCGGTGGTGGTATTTGGTGCGGCGACCATCGCCTTTGGCCTGTCACGCAATTTTGTCCTGTCGCTCTCTATGCTCGTCCTGCTTGGAGCTGCTGACATGGTTTCCGTGTTCATTCGCAGCTCGCTGATCCAGCTCAATACCCCCGATGCGATGCGCGGCCGGGTTTCCTCCATATCCGGTCTGGCAATTTCCGCTTCAAATGAGCTGGGGGAAATGCAGTCGGGTATCGCCGCGGCCCTTCTCGGGGTGACAGGAGCGGTTGTATTTGGCGGTGCGGGTGCAATAATTGTTACAGGATTATGGGCCTGGATCTTTCCTGAATTGCGATGGGCCCGGACATTCGAACCACAACCACGGTTCAGGCAGAACCGAGAGAAGGATGACCCAGAATGAAGGCCGACTCGATCCTCGCCACCATCGGCAAGACCCCGGCAATCCGGCTTTCCCGACTGTTTCCCGATCATGAAGTCTGGGTGAAATCGGAGCGCTCCAATCCCGGAGGCTCGATCAAGGATCGTATCGCGCTGGCCATGGTTGAAGCTGCCGAAGCTGACGGAAGTCTGAAGCCGGGCGGTACCATCATCGAGCCGACATCGGGCAATACCGGTATCGGCCTTGCCATGGTGGCGGCGGTCAAAGGCTACAGGCTGGTGCTGGTGATGCCGGAATCGATGTCGATCGAGCGCCGTCGGCTGATGCTGGCCTATGGCGCCACATTCGACCTGACCCCGCGCGAAAAGGGCATGAAAGGGGCGCTGGAACGGGCGCAGGAACTGCTCGCCAGCACGCCGGGCGCATGGATGCCCCAGCAATTCGAAAATCCCGCCAATATTTCGGTGCATGCCCGCACGACGGCGCGCGAAATCCTCGAGGATTTTGCGGATTCACCGGTCGATTACCTAATCACCGGGGTTGGAACCGGGGGCCATCTCACCGGATGCGCCGAGGAATTGAAGCGCCATTGGTCGGGATTGAAGGCCTATGCCGTCGAACCGGAGCTTTCACCCGTGATCTCCGGAGGCCAGCCCGGCCCGCATCCGATCCAGGGCATTGGCGCGGGCTTCATCCCCGGAAATCTCCATACCCAGTCGATCGATGGCGCCATTCAGGTCGACGCAGCAGCAGCCAAGGAAATGGCCCGGCGCAGCGCACGCGAAGAAGGAATGCTCGTGGGTATCAGTTCCGGGGCGACGCTGGCCGCCATTGCCGCAAAACTGCCGGATCTTGCCATGGGCAGCCGCGTATTGGGCTTCAACTACGACACCGGCGAACGCTATCTTTCGGTGCCCGATTTCCTGCCTGAGTAAGCGTCTGGAAGCCGACCCTAGGTCCGAACGAACATCTCTGGAGCCAGCTCCATGATACAGCTGGCGCCACCTTCGATCTTGCGGCGCAGCGCACCTGCATCCGGCAGGTATCGCTCCGCATAATAGCGCGCCGTCACCAGCTTGGCCTCATGGAAGGCCTTGTCGCCTGATCCCGATACCAGGGCCGCCTGCGCCGCGTTCGCCATGCGAAGCCACATCAGCCCGGTCGCCACAAGGCCTGCAATATGCATGTAAGGGTGCGCCCCTGCGCCCAGATTGTTCCTGTCACTCATGGCATTGCTCATGAACCACATGGTTGCGGCCTTCAGCTCGCCATTGGCCTTGGCAAGCCTGTCAGTCAGATCCCTGAACGGCGCATCGGCGGCAACTGCGGCGCATTCATCGTCGACAAGCTTGAAAAAGGCACGGATCGCGCGCCCGCCATTCGCAGCAAGCTTGCGGCCAGCCAGATCCATCGCCTGCACCCCATTGGTGCCCTCATAGATCATGGCAATGCGCGCATCGCGCACATATTGCTCCATGCCCCATTCGCGCACATAGCCATGCCCGCCAAAGACCTGCTGCATGTTGGTCGCGACATCATACCCCTTGTCGGTGCCATAGCCCTTGATGACCGGGGTCAGCAGCCCGATCAGATCATCCGCTTCCTGCCGTTCCTGCTCGCTAGCCGCCTTGTGAGACAGATCGACCAGCAAGCCCCCCCACAAGATCAGCGCGCGCATCCCCTCGGTGAAGGCTCTTGCATCCATCAGCATGCGGCGCACATCGGGATGGACGATGATCGGGTCAGCGCTCTGGTCCGGCTCGCTGGGACCGGTCAGCGCCCTGCCCTGTCGCCGCTCCAGCGCATAGGCGACGGCATTCTGATAGGACACCTCGGCCTGGGCCAGCCCTTGCAGTCCAACGCCCAGCCTTGCCGCGTTCATCATGACGAACATGGCAGCGAGGCCCTTGTTTTCCTCGCCCACCAACCAGCCTTTCGCCCCGTCATAATTCATGACGCAGGTGGCGCTGCCATGGATGCCCATCTTTTCCTCGATAGAGCCGCAGGAAACCGCATTGCGTTCGCCCGGCGATCCATCGCCATTCACCAAAATCTTGGGAACGAGAAACAGGGATATCCCCTTTGAGCCTTCAGGCGCGCCGGGGAGCTTGGCCAGCACCAGATGGATGATGTTTTCAGTCAGATCCTGCTCGCCGGCGGATATGAAGATCTTGGTTCCGGTAATGGCATAACTGCCGTCGCCTTGGGGTTCCGCTCTTGTGCGAATCAAGCCCAGATCGGTTCCGCAATGCGGTTCGGTCAGGTTCATCGTGCCAGACCATTCGCCCGATATCATCTTTGGCAAATAGAGCGCTTTCAGATCGTCCGAACCCTTGGCCACAAGAGCGGCAACAGCCCCCCCAGTCAGCCCGGGATACATTGCGAAGGCCTGATTGGCAGTCGTGACATATTCCTTGACCGCTAGGCCTACGACATGGGGAAGGCCTTGCCCTCCATAGGTTTCCGGGTCGGAAATGCCGCTCCAGCCCGCTTCGCAATAGGCGGCATAGGCTTCGCGAAATCCGGCAGGAGTCGTCACGCTTCCATCTTCATGGCGCGTGCATCCTTGCAGATCCCCGCTCTGGTTAAGCGGAAAGAGAATTTCGTTGGCAAATTTCCCTGCTTCCTCTACGATCGTAGCAACAAGATCGGGAGAGACATTTTCAAAACCCTGCAGAGAGGAATAATCAGCCAGTTTCAGCACATCCCCGAGGACAAACATCGTATCACGGGTCGGGGCGGCATATTGGGGCATCTTACTCTCCTGGCCTGATCAATCGTCCGTTTTCGAGCTTGCGGTAGAAACAGCTTCGCGCACCAGTATGGCAAGCAGCCCCTTTGGGCATGGCCTTGACGACCAGTGCGTCCTGATCACAATCGACAAGAATTTCCTGCACTTCAAGCACGTTGCCAGAAGTTTCGCCCTTCATCCATAGCCGTCCTCGCGAACGCGAATGAAAATGAGCCAGACCGGTTTCCAGGGTCTTGTCCAGCGCCTCCTCGTCCATGAAGGCAAACATCAGCACTTCACCCGTGCCAGCATGGCTCACGATAGCGCCGATCAGCCCCTTTTCATCGAAACGGGGCAAGAAGCTGCAACCTGTCTCGCGGTTGCCATCGTCATTTTGATGCATATGCTGAGAGTTCCTGGGCCTGGACGTGGCCGATGCCGATACTGTTGCAATATAACCACAGATGGCAGGAAAAATCCACCGACATCCAAGATCGGACTTTTTTCCTGTCGCACTTCATGGGAATTGTCTCTTCACGGTAAATATACCGTTCGCCAGATTTTCCGGCAGCGCAGCATGCGCCAAGGATCAGGGGGGTAGACATCAGACTTGGATCAGATGTCTTGTGAATGAGGGTTCGCCACTGGCTGTGAGGGCAGCCAATGCGCAAAGATTTCGTCACGCGGACGCCCGGGTTACCCCCGGGCGTTTTGCTGCCTGATCCTCATCGCCAACTTCATGCAGAACCCTTGCGAAGCAGCAAATCGCCACTCGCCAGGCACCGGCGCGCTTAAGGGCTACAATACAAGCGCTGCTGGTCGCGCCACTGGTCATGACATCGTCGACCAGAATGATATTCCGGCCCTTCAGACTATGGATCCTGGCCGGATTGGCAGCAATGGCCCCTGACACCGCCTTTCGGCGCGAACGGGCATCAAGGCCGCGCAACACCGGAGTGCGCCTGCGTCGCAAAAGTGCGTCCACCTCCATTGGAAAGCCCGTTTCGCTGGCTATGATGCGCGCCAGCAATGCCGCCTGATTGAAAGACCTGCGCCACAAGCGCCCGCGATGCAGGGGAACCGGAACAACGGTCCAATCTCCCTTTCTGTCGGCAAGTCGCGCTGCCATCAGCCGCGCCATCATCGGGGCCAGAGCGATACGTCGTCCATGTTTCAGAGCCAAAACCAGCTGGCGGGAAGCGTTGTTATAGATTGTTGCCGCAGCAACTCCATCATGAGCCGGAGATGCCGCCATGCATGGCGCGCACAAGACATCAGCCCCAACTGCAGTCATCTCAAGCGGCCTTTGACAGGCACTGCAGCAGGGCTCCCCTGGCATTTCCAATGTCGACCAGCAATTTGCACATAATCCCGCCTGTGCCGATATACCCTCGCCACAAAGTGGGCAGCGCGGAGGCAGAACCAGATCAATCAGCGGGGTGAGAATGGATCTGACAGACATCATGCAATGCTGCAGTCTAGGCGGCATGCAATCAAGCCCGATTAATCTTGTCGGCGAAGCCGAGGCGCGCCACTAGGGCAGCATGACAGCCGCCACCCCACCTCTGATATTCAGCGCAAGACGCAAGACTTATGCGGCCCAACGCTGTGCTGCGGCTCAGCTGCACGACAATGCCCCGCATTACCTGATCGACGACATGGTCGAGGACATCATCGAGCGCCTCGGTTTTCTGCGCCATCGCCCCCAAAGAGCGCTGGTTCTGGGCGACTGGACAGGCGCATTGACAACTTTTCTCCATGATCAGGGCTGCAACGTAATAAACTCGGAAAAGCACGATGACGAGCAGCCGCTTGGTGATTCCGAATATGATTTCATCGCAAATATTTGCAGACTTCACAGCGTCAACGATCTGCCCGGTGCACTCATTCACATCCGCAATGCGCTGGCGCCCGGCGGGCTGGCCATTGCCAGCTTCCCGGGAGCAGGCTCGCTCCCGGCCTTGCGCCATGCGATGCTCGCCGCCGATGGGGATCGCCCTGCGGCAAGGCTGCATCCGATGGTGGATGTGCGCGCAGGCGGCCAGTTGCTGCAACGCACGGGCCTGTCCGATCCGGTGATCGACACGCGCAGCCTCAAGGTCCGCTTCGGCTCGCTCCTCTCACTCGTCCACGATCTGCGCGATCACGGGCTCGGCAGCACTCTCGCCAATCGCGCCCCGTCTGTGTCCCGGCAAGGGTTGCGGGCCGCCCAGCAGGCGTTCAGCGCGGCGGCCGAACCGGACGGAAAGACAACGGAAACCTTCGAAATCCTCACCTTGAGCGGTTGGCGGCGATAGAGGCCTGGGCAGCCGCAAGCCGGGCAACGGGAATGCGATAGGGCGAGGCGCTGACATGATCGAGGCCGACCTCTTCGAAAAAGGCGATGCTGGCCGGATCTGCGCCATGCTCTCCACAAACGCCAAGCGGAAGCTCCGGGTTCACCGCCCGCCCCCGCTCTGCCGACAGCCTGACCAGAGCGCCCACACCTTCCCTGTCGATGGTGATGAACGGGTCGGTGCGATAAATGCCATGTTCGACATATTGCCCGATAAACCGCCCGCCATCATCGCGTGAAATCCCCAGTGTCGTCTGGGTCAAGTCATTGGTTCCGAACGAAAAGAACTGCGCCACCGCCGCAATATTGCTCGCCTCGATCACGGCGCGCGGCAGCTCGATCATCGCCCCCACACGATAGGCAATGCTGCGCCCCGTGGCAGCGAATACGTCCTGAGCGATCCGGTCGATCCTCACGCGAAGCAATTCCACCTCGCGCGCGCCAGTGGCGAAGGGGATGAGCAATTCGGGCAATGGCGGATTGTCCCATTGTTCCGCCATGCTGCAGGCGGCTTCAAGGATCGCCCTGGTCTGCATTTCATAGATTTCAGGAATGCTGATCCCCAGCCGACAGCCGCGATGGCCCAGCAAGGGGTTGGATTCCCGCATTTCGCGGGTGCGCCGGCGCAAGGTGTCGATGCCTATGCCCAGCGCATCGCTCAATTCCTCGTAATCGGCATCGCCACGCGGCAGAAATTCGTGCAGCGGAGGATCAAGCAGGCGGATAGTGACCGGCTTTCCTTCCATCACCTCGAAAATCTGGCGAAAATCCTCGCGCTGCAAAGGCAGAAGATGGGCCAGCGCGTCTCGTCTCTGGGCCGGCTTGTCGGCCAGGATCATGCAGCGCACTATCGCAATCCGCGCATTGTCGAAGAACATGTGCTCGGTGCGACACAGCCCCACCCCTTGCGCCCCGAACTGCAAGGCGAGCCTGCACTCCTCCGGCGTATCGGCGTTGACGCGCACCTCCAGGCGGCGAATGCGGTCGGCCCAGTCCATGATGGTGGCAAAATCGCCCACCAGTTCCGGTTCGATCACCGGAACCGCGCCAGCCAGAACCTCGCCTCTGGTCCCGTCCAGCGTGATGAGGGTGCCCTCGGGGTATTCCTGCCCGCCAATCCGCATCACGCGCTGCGTCATGTCGATCGCAATGGCCGAAGCGCCGGAAACGCAAGGCCTGCCCATGCCGCGCGCCACAACGGCTGCATGGCTGGTCATCCCGCCGCGTGCAGTCAAAATGCCGCGCGCGGCATGCATCCCGCCAATATCCTCCGGGCTGGTCTCGCTGCGCCCCAGAATCACGGCGCCGCCGAGCCGCTC
>CAZWEY010000111.1:0-7749 GCA_964632055.1 uncultured Sphingomonadaceae bacterium | reverse complement strand
ATCGACCGTATCCCAGAACCGACGATCAATATCCGCCATATCTTCAGGCGGCAGCCGAAGTTCGCTCATAGGCCTTCACCACCTCGATCTGCCGGGTGTCGATGTTGAACGTGACCCCATAGAGCCAGACGCTGTCAGGGTTTCCATCTGGATAAGGCTCGGGATGCCCAATGGACTGGCAGTAATCCCGCATCACCTGGTGGTCGCTCAGGATGTAGCAATCGACATCGGGCGTGACGGAACCGTCGCTGCGGTGGATGCGGGCAAAGAACCGGGCCCCACGCGGCAAAGGCGGCATGGCCGCATCCGGGAAGCAGTCGGCACCCAGCACGACCTTCAACAGGATGTCATCGGACACCAGGTCAAACTTGAGGCCATACCAGTCCATGTAGCTGCGATAGCCGCCCGCACCATAGTGGCTGAGCAGTGCCGCGGGCGGCCTGGCCATCTCATACCAGGAGATGGAGGGGTTCTCGTATGGAGGGCGGTAGGCTTCGTAGCGGCCGATCAGGTTTGCAGGGTTCGAGCGATAATCGGTAATGCCCGGAAACGCCTGTTCCAGATCAGCCAGGATGGGCGCTGCCTGAGGCGAGGACACCGTGAAATCGTCGCGCATGATTTGGCCCGCAACATAGAGCCGGTCGCGGATGGGGACGCCTGCCGCGATCTGCGCGGTCACCATCTCGATGTTCCTGCGGGCAAGATATTGGTCGACCACCTCGGTTCCGATTTTCTCGGCGGTAGCCTCGGCATTGCAGACGCCATTGGCATGGAAGATCGCCGGAACTTCAAACCGGACCTCGCCATATGTGCCTCTGGCCCAGAGTTCATCGGGACTGGCGGGCAGAGAGTAGGAAAGGGTGTGCATGAAGCTGGCCTCGATCAGAGGATCAGGACGGTGTGGCGTGTGCCGGAACCGAACGGGACGGTTTGGGCCGGCCAGGACCACTGCGTGTAGAGCGCGCTGTAGACCGTGTAGGTGGCATTGGTCCGCCGGTACTCCACGCCGCCGACGCTGAGCGCATAGAACCCGGCATTGTCGTGCTCGCCTTCAATCCGGAAGTAGAGCGACGAGATGATCCCGCCTGCATCAAGCTCGAGGATCCTGGAACCGTTGAAGTCGGACGGAATGATGTTTGAGGTGGCCGGAATGCCCGAATTGTAGCCGTAGAACACGGAATATTGCGAAGGGCTGTAGTAGCTCGAGAGCAACTTGTAGGTCCCTGCCGCCCCGGGGGCGGTTACCAGCGCCCCGATGATCCCGGTCATCAGCCGACCCCTGCGCCGGTCATCAGCCAAGCATTTGTTCCGGCCTTGAACAAGGTGACAAGCGCGTTCGGATAAAGGGTTCTCGTCGCCTGCGCCGCAGTGATGGTGGTCGAGGCAACAGTCTGCGAAGTGTCGACCACATAGGTGCCTGCGCCACCTGTTCCCGAGATCAGGGCAGCGATGGTGGTGCCGGCCGAAACCCCCGTTCCCGAGAGCTGTTGGCCGATCGCAAGGGTGCCGCTGGTAACGGAGGTGACCGTCAGCGTTGTGGTGCTGATGCTGCCTGTGACCACCGCACTTTGACCGTTGATAGCGGTCGTTCCGGTGGTGGAGCTTGTGTAGCTGGTCGCGGTGGCGTTGGTCTGCGAGACGCTCACTACATAAGTGCCAGTCCCGCCAGACCCTGTACCGTATCCCGTGATGGTCGTGCCGGCAGCCGCACCCACGATCGCCTGACCTGCGCGCAAGGTTCCGGCTGATACCGCGGATACCGACATGGTCGTCCCGCTGAACGTCGCGGTGAATGAGGCAGCCGTGACCGTATTGGTGTCCGTGCCGGCCATGCGCAGGGTGTCGGTCGTACCGGCCTCCAGCTTGAGCGTCTGGCTGGCGCTGCTGTTGTTGAACAGCACAATGCTGGATCCGACAGGAAAGGCGGCCGAAGCATTGGCCGGAATGGTGATGCCGCCCGTCGTGATCGAGATGTGTTTCCCGGCGTCGGACAGTGCCAGCGTATGGGCGGCCGTGCGGTTGTTGGGAGGAAGACCCCGAAAGCCGATGCTGTCGGCGGCAATTGTCCCGGTAGCCACGATCGCGACATCCTGGTCGAGCGCCGTGATGTTGGTGTTGGCCCCTGCATTGGCGGGGGTGAACCCGAGCGCGGTCGTCACCATGGCCGAGGTGAGATTGCCGAACCCCACCTGCACCACGGCGCCGCCTGCGGTCTTGGAGTAGAGCTTCTGGTCCGCCAGGTTGACCGCCAGTTCCCCTGCCTGAAGCGCGCCGGCTGCCGGGACGCTTGAGGCAGTCGAGGACCGCTTGAGCAGGATCGTGCTGGCCATCAGAAGGTGCCCCCATCGAGCGTGATGCCGTCGACCGTGCCACCGGTGATGGCCACGCTGCTGGCTGCCTGGGTCGACATGGTGCCAAGGCCGGAGATGTCGGTATTGGGAATGGTCGCGGATGCCGTGAACGCCGCCGTTCCGTTACCCTTGAGATAGCCGGTCAGCGTGGTCGCCCCCGAACCGCCCTTGGCCACCCCCAGCGTGCCGCCAATGTTGCCCAGCGTCAGATTGGCTTCGTTGACGTCGATGGTCGGGTTCCCGGCAACGCCGTCGCCATTGGTGACCCCGATTTTGGTCGAGCCCGCCGTGATCGTGCGTGCAGCGACGGTCGCTGCACCGGTGCGCGCGACAATGCCGCTGATTACGAGGTTGTGGAACGCCAGCGCCTGGCCGGTGAGCGCAATATCATCGGCATTGGCCGTGATGCCGCTGGTGCCGACAACGTCGATCTGGTTGCCGGTCTTGGTGAGACCGTTGCCAGCCACAACCTGGCCCGCGCCCGAGAACTGGACGAAGGTAATCGCCGTCGTCCCCAGCATCCCGCCGGCATCCGAGGTGCAGACATAGCCGATCTCGGCGTTGACCGTGCCCTGTTCGACAAAGACGAAGGCCGAAGGGACCTCTGCCCAGCTGTCCATGTCGGTGGCACGCGACCATGCGCCGGCTGCCACAACGTAGATACCATTCGCGCTGGTGGTGGTCTGGTCTTTCACCAGCACGCGGTCCCCGGCAACCAGCGCCACGCCGTCGATGGTCATGGTGCCCGAAAGCGTGGCGATATTGGCGGTTGAAGCCGCCTTCACCGACTGCTTGGGGTCAAGGCCCTGCACCGCCAGATCGACATAGTTTTTCGTGGCGGCATCCTGCGCCGAGGTCGGATCGGCAAGACCGGTGATCCGCTGCGCATTGAACGCGACGGCAGCGGTCGGAGCCGCCATCTGGTCGAGCCGGTTCGCACGGACCCGGGTGTCGGTGTAGTAGAGGTTTGTGCCTTCAGCGACGTCGGTCGTAGTGAGCGTGATCGCACCGGTCCGCCCGGCAACCGAGGTGACCGGGAACGTGATCGCCGTGTCGGTCACGACCGTGATGCGGCCCTTGGCATCGACGGTGAGAACCGGGTGGGATGTCGCGGAACCATAGCTGCCTGCGGTAACGCCCGAGTTGGCAAGGGTCAGCGCAATCCCCGCATTTGCCGAGCCATCGAAGGTCGCCGACCCGCTGCCGTCACCGGTAATCGAGAAGGTGCGCGCCGTCGCGAGCCTGGTCGCGGTGCCTGCATTGCCGTCGATCGAACCGGAGATCGTCGAGCTGAATGTCTTGACACCGGCAATGGTCTGGGCGCCGGAGGTCGCGACGAAGGCGCCTGAACCCGCAATCGCGATCACCGATGTCGCGGTGCCACCAGCACCGCCCGTGCCGGTGCCGTAGTAGAGCGTGTTGTCCTGTTCGTTGAACGCGAGCTCGGCATTGGCGAGCGACGCGGGAGCACCGGCCGCACCGCCTGCGGCCCGGCGCTTGATACGCAGGGTATTGGCCATCAGAAATTACCTCCGTCGACCAGTCTGGCCGCCTTCTCGTTGATCCATGTGTTGGTGGGGGATGAGTACGTGAGGACGTCGCCGCCCTCGGGCAGGCTGAGCGCCACATCAGACAGGTCCGTCAGCGCGCTGAGCGGTCCGGGCGGACCGGGCGGGCCCTGAGGTCCCGTGAACCCGCGCGGACCGGAGATCCCGGCGCTTGCGATCTCAAGGGTGACGCTGGCGCCGTCGCTCTCGACGAGGATGGTCTGGACCGCCTCGACGATCTGCAGCGCGGCCGTCATTCGACATCAAACGTGAGGGTCGGCAGAACCTCACGCTCCCCGCCGTCATTCTCGAAGCCCAGCGTCAGCCAGACCTTGCCAGCCCCTGCATGGAGGGGCGCTGTCTGCTCGTCGCTCCAGAGCACTTCGATCTGGCCGCCGCTGGGCGGCGACAGGATCGACAGCGAGGGCGGCGCGATACTGGGGCTCTGATCGATGACCATGAGCGTGAGGCCAGATAGGTCCCGGGCGAGCCCCGCGCTCTGGTCGGCAAAAAAGGTGGCGCGCACGCGCTTGGTGCCGCCGCGGCGGATGGTCAGCCTGGTCATGCCTGCACCTGTTTTGGAAATGTGGGCGGCGGAGGCCAAAGCCTCCGCCGAGGTGGATCAACCGATCCGGGCCGTGGCCGTCTTGCGGAACACGACGCCGCCAATGCCGGTCAGCGCCAGTACAATGGTCAGGACATCCGTCTGATCGAGGCCTTGCGGCAGAATGCCGAGCGTACCGGCTACGCCCCAGAGGCTGCCGATGACGCCGGTCCAGATGGCCTTCGAGGTCCACCAGGGTTTCAGCTCTTCCATGTCACTTCTCCAATAACAAACCCGCCAGAAACGGCGGGCGGACGATCCGGCTGCTTGGGCACAGCGGATGGGGGATGATGTCAGGCTTCGTTCACCGAGAGCGCGCCAGTTGCAGCAAGTTCGACCGGCTTCGCGGTCGCAGGCGCCGCCTTGTAGACCGGCCGGCGCACGGCGATGCAGCGGTCCTTCGCGATGCGGGTGATGGTCACGCCGTCGGACTGGTTGCCGCCCAGCACGTGGAAGGCCCCGTAATCCTCGCCGATGTAGATCCCGACATGCCCAGAGGCCTCGCCGCGGCGGAACACCAGTACATCTCCGAGCTGCGGCTTGGCGCTGCCGTCCTTGCCGAAGTTGACCCAGCTACGCGCCCAGAGCGGCTGGGTGGGCAGCGCCTTGCCCGCACGCTTGGCGACAATGGCCACGAACAGCCCGCACCACGGGATCTCGTCATGATTGTAGACCTTGGCGAGCCCCAGCTCCTTCGCCCAGCCAAGTATCACCGGGTTGTCGGCTGGACCCTGGGCCTCGATGGTGCCGTAAAGCTTGCGGGCCTCCGCCACCATCCGGGGCAGCGGCTGCAGGTCATCGATCCAGCCATAGGCCGGAGGCAAAGAATTCATGCGATTTCTCCTGAAGATTAGCGGCCCGAAAAGCCCTTGATGGCGGCGAAGATCACCGCGAGCGCGGTCACAAGGGTCGAGAGCCATTTGACGAAGCGGACGACGCCGGTGGCCGTGTTCCAGGCGTCAAGCAGGTCTTTCAGCTCTTTGCGTACGGCCTTCAGCTCTTCCTGGACGGCTTCGAGGTCAGCGCGGATGAGCGCCATTTCGACGGCGGGATCCTGTTCGGGCATGATGGGTCTCAGCGAATGGTGCAGATGATGGCGATGCCGCCTGCCGCCAGATCGACGGCGTAGCCGGGCATCGGATTGAAGTCGGTCTGTCGCTGCCGGGGACCAGTCGCGTAGTGGACAAACAGCGCGGCCTCGGTGAGCGCGGCTGGCTCGATCATGACCTCGAAGCGATAGTTGGTCCCACTGGAGCGCCCGAACCTGCGAATGACGCAGCAGAGCTCGAAGCCTTCGAGAAAATGCCGGGTGAACGTGTCGCGGGGCAGATAGCCGCCGCCATTTTCGACGTTGTGGCAGCCTGCCGTCCAGCGCTGCGTCAGCTCACCATCGGGGCCGGTAAAAACGTAGTCGGCTGCGCCCGCCACCGCGACCGAGACATGCTCGTAGAGATCCCATTCGACGCCAGCATCATACATGTCGCCGATGGTCCGGTTGGCAGTGGGCTGCACGAAGAACTGCGGCGTCCAGAGCCGCCAGCTTCCCTGCGGGCGGACGTAGGTCGTGCCGTCCCTGAAGAGGCTGTAGCGGATCTCGAGGTCGTCGTTGATCGGCAGCACGTCCTCGCGCGCTGTCGGGTTGATGTGCTCATCCCCAAGCTGGTTCATGTGCTTACTCCACGGTCACGTCGACCACCTCGAAGCAGGTGTGCGTGCCGGATTGGGTGCCCGACGTGCCGATCGCAGAACCGCCGGAGGTGGCCGAGACCTGGAAGGTGTTCGTCGCGGCGTTGATGACGAAGTAAATGGTATTGGTGCTGATCCCGGTGGGGAGCAGGCTGGTTGTCTGGAACAGCACCCGATCCCCGTTGATCAGGCCGTGGCTGGTCGCGGTGACCGTGGCGGGGCTCGCAATGTTGATGGTCGGATTGAACGGGATGCGGCCACCGGTCTTGTTGCCTGCGGTCGGGGTGCCTGCCGTGAACCGGGAATAGATGTCCCAGTAGACCGTCTGGGTGCCGGACTGACTGCCTGACAGCGTAATCGCCGCGCCCCCTGATGTTGCCGAGACCTTGAAGGTCGTCGCGGTAACATCCCGCGCGTAATATTTGGTGCCGGCGACGAGGCCGGTCGGGAGAGTCCCGCTACTCCCAAACTTCACCGGAGTTCCGGCCGCAATTCCCACGGTCGAACTCACCGTGAAGGTCGCGGTCGCAATGGTGATGGTGACGGTCTGGTTCGAGGCGAAGTCCTGCATGTAGCCATCGAACGTGTACTTGGTGCCGCCGAGCGTGACGGCGGTCGCAAAGCCTGCCGGGACATCGCCCGAGAATTGCAGGCCAACCGGCCAACTGGTGCTGACGTTGTCCTCGACCGAGTAGACCGCCTGGATGGGTTGGCCCTTGAAGCTCGTCGGGTTCAGGACGCCGCCCATGTTGTAGAGCACGTTGAGGTAGCCGAACCCGTAATAGATCCAGTAGGCACCCTTGAACCCGTCGCTCGAATAGCCGACCGCCATCTGGTAGCGGCTCGCGCCGCCAGAGCCGAGCAGCACTCCAAGCATCCCCGACATCAGCTGATCCCGGTGCCCGAGACGAACCAGATGTTGGTCTCGACCTTGATGAGCGTGGCGACCCCGCGCACCGCGATCGTCCGGTTTCCGGTGCTGGTCGTGCCCGCCTGGCAGATCGTCACACCAGAGCCCTGCGCTATGGTGATGGCAGAGGCGCCATTGTTGACGATAGTGATGGTCGTCCCCAGCGGGAAGCCGACCGTTCCGTTGGGGGGCACGGTGATCGTCTGGGCCGCCGAGTTGAGCGAGTAGATGTGCTTGCCGTTGTCGCCCAGGACCAGCGTGTAGGCTGCACTCTGGGCGTTCTGAGGTACTTCCCGAAAGCCGATCGACCAGGAAGTTCCTCCAGCGTCCTTGACACTGGACCCGGTGGCAAGTCCGGTTGCGGTCTTGTTCGTGAGGGTCTGTGTGTCGGTGGTCCCGACAGCAGCGCCGGTGGGTGCTGTCTTGGCCGACCAGCTGTCGAGCGTCGTGCTGTACGCCTGAACGTCGGTGCCGATTGCGAGGCCAAGGTTGGTGCGCGCGGTCACCGTATCAGCGCCACCGGTGCCGCCGTTCGCAACGGACACCGTACCGCTGATCTTGGAACCGGCGAGCGAGGTGATCCAGGCAGGATCGGGATAGGTGCTGGTGGTCAGCACGGCATTGCCTGAAACTGACGGCGCGGAGAGTGCG
>CAZWEY010000110.1:0-7752 GCA_964632055.1 uncultured Sphingomonadaceae bacterium | reverse complement strand
CAGGGCTGGCCGAACCGCAATAGACCGCCAGCCGCTTCACCCTTGCAGATCCTCCAGCATCAGCCCTGCCGTGGCGCTGGCGCTGCCCACCACGCCGGGGATACCTGCGCCGGGATGCGTGCCTGCACCCACAAGGTAGAAATTTTTCAGCACCTTGTCGCGATTATGCCCACGGAACCAAGCGCTTTGGGTCAGGATCGGCTCGAGGCTGAAGGCGCTGCCCAGATGGGCGTTCAGGTCCAGTGCGAAATCGCGCGGGGCATAGTGGAAGCTGGTCACGATGCGGTCATGGATGTCAGGGATCAGCCTGCGCCCCACCTCGTCGAGGATGCGTTTTTCCAGCAATGGACCGATCTGCTCCCAGTCGATCGCAAGCTTGCCCATATGAGCCACAGGCACCAGCGCATAGAACGTGCTCTTGCCTTCCGGCGCCATCGAAGGATCGGTGACGGTGGGGTGATGCAGGTATATCGAGAAATCCTGCGGCAGGACGCCATGTTCGTAGATGTCGTCGAGCAGCCCCTTGTAGCGCGGGCCGAACAGGATCATGTGATGCGGGATGCCGGGCCAGCTGCCCTCCACCCCGAAATGGACGACGAACAGGCCGGGCGAGAAACGCTTTCGTGAAAGGCTGCGCGCATAATCGCTGCCGCGTTTGGTTTCGCCCAGAAGATCGCGATAGGAATGCATGATGTCGGCATTGCTGGCGACCGCATCGAAGCGCTGTTTCCAGCCGCTTTGCGTTTCCACATCGGTGGCGCGATCGCCCAGGGTATGGATCTGGGTGACCGGGTCATGCAGGCGAAGCGTGCCTCCCAGCCGCTCGAACAGGCGGACCATGCCGGCCACCAGCCGGTTGGTGCCGCCGCGCGCCCACCATACGCCGCCCGATTTTTCCAGCTTGTGGATCAGGGCATAGATCGCGCTGGTGGTCATCGGATTGCCGCCGACCAGCAGAGTGTGGAACGACAAGGCCTCGCGCAGCTTGGGGTGCTTCACGTATTTCGAGACCATCGAATAGACCGAGCGCCATGCCTGATGCCGGGCAAGGGCGGGGGCTGCGCGGATCATGTCGCTGAAATGGAGGAAGGGCACCTTGCCGAGCTTGAGATAGCCCTGCTTATAGACCTGTTCGGAATATTTGAGGAAATCCTCATAGCCCGCAATATCGCCCGCCGAGAGTTTCGCGATTTCGCGATGCAGCGCCTCGTCATCGTTGGAATAGTCGAAATTGGTGCCATCGGGCCAGTTCAGCCGGTAGAACGGGCTGACCGGCATCAGTTCGACATCTTCGGAAATATGGTGCCCGGATAGCGCCCACAGATCCTCAAGACAGGCCGGATCGGTGATCACAGTTGGCCCGCCATCGAAGATGAAGCCATCGCGTTCCCAGAAATAGGCCCGCCCGCCCGGCTTGTCGCGCGCTTCGACAAGGGTGGTGGCGATGCCCGCCGATTGCAGGCGGATGGCGAGCGCCAGCCCGCCAAAGCCCGATCCGATGATGCAGGCGGTTTTCGAAGTCATAGTGTCTGTCTCCGGCGCGGCCTTGCCAGTGCCAGTATGGCTCGCAGCGGCGATACGGGCGGTTTGCCGCACAGGATGCGCCAGCGGTCGAGGCGGGAGGACTTCCCGGCATAGAAACGTTCGATCAGCGCTTCGGGAAGGCGATAGAAGCGGGCAAAAATGCGCCAGCGACGCTCGGGCCGCGCTGCGCCGAACAGCATGGAGCCGAGCCGCCGGTAGAAGCGGGTGCGCCGCCAGTGCCGCCGGGCCATGGTTTCGAGCAGGGCGGCGAGCTGTTCTCCGGGCAGGTCGGCCTCCTGCGCGACGGCCAGCGCCACTTCCACCGCTTGGGGCAGACTGTAGCTGGTCAATGGATGAGCAAACAAGCCGCGCGTTCCGGCAATGGCTACGCCTGGAATGCGGCAGGATTGCTGATAGGCTGCGCAATCGCCCCCGGTGATGACCGGCAGGATGCCGGTCTCGCTGCCGGTAATCTGGCCCTGCCAGCCTTGCGCATTGCAATAGGCATCGATGCGCGATGAAAGCGCCGCGCGATCGAGCGCTGGCTCGTCGGCGTAATAGGTGTCTTCGATCAGCAGTTCGTGCGCCCCCAGCGGAAGCACATAGACGAAACGATAGGCGCCAAGCTGCTCCACCGTCGCATCCATCACTATCGGGCGTTCGACCTGGTGTGGCTCCGCCGTGCGCAGATAGCGGCCCATGAACACCTGCCAGCCACCGGCGAGATGGGGCGACGGGCTGATAGCACGGCAGTCGATCACCTTGCGCGCGGCGATCTGTTCGCCATCTTCCATCACGACGGCGTCCGCCCTGATTTCGGCAGCCCTTGAGAGACAGCGAATGGAGGCTGCAGGCAACACCCGGCGCATTCCGGCATCGAGATCTTCGGAGGACAGCGAGCGATAGGCCGCGCGCAAACCCCGCTCGAGGCCGGGAAAACGCACGGTGTATCCGTCGTTCCACCGTGTCTGGCGCAAGCCGTCCAGCAGCTGGCTGCCTGCATCGTCCAGATCGGAGGCAAACCAGCTCCAGCGGTGATTGCCGCCAAGGCTTTCGCCGGCCTCGATCAGCACCACGTCAAGCTCGGCTCGCTGCTGTTGGAGAGCAAGGGCGATGAGGCAGCCGGAAAGCCCGCCTCCGACAATGGCTATATCATGTCTTCGCCCGTTCATGCCGGTGGTTTAGACGAAGCCGGGCTGGGTGCAACCCGTGCCGAAAGGGCATCATTTGTCACTGATGCCATCGGGCAAATCGGGCCGGGGCGGGGGAAGCGGGCCATCTTCCGCACCTTTGCCGAGCAAATAGCGGTCGAACCATTCCATCATGCGCAGGTTGAAATCGAGACGGGCCGCGGCCTTGCGGTTGCCATGGCCTTCGCCGGGATAAAGCACGAGGCGCACCGGCGCCTGGCCGCGCTCTTTCAAAAAGCGGTAAAGTTCCAGCGCCTGGCCCGGATGGACCCGGCTGTCCTCCTTGCCATGAGCGATGAGAAGCGGCGTCCTGGCGTTTCCTGCATGAAAGATGGGGCTGCGTTCGAGCATGAACATCCAGTCGTCCCAGGGGTTCATCCGCTCATGCACCATAAACATCTCGCGCGGGATCTCGGTGGTGCCATATTTGGAAATCTCGTTGGAAATGCCGGCCAGCATCACCCCTGCCGCGAAATGATCCGATTGAGCGGTTGCGGCCCATGCGGTCGCATATCCGCCATAGGAACCGCCGGTAATGCCCACTCGCGCCGGATCGGCGATACCTTGTGCCACCAGCGCCTGTTTGGCGTCGACCAGATCGTCGAATTCCTTGCCCGCCGGATCGCGTTGATGCTGCCGCGAAAAGGCGCTGCCATAGCCGGTCGAGCCGCGATAATTGGGCAGGAACACGGCATAGCCCTTGCCAGCGGCTACTTGTCCGGGCGAGCTGTACCATGTGTTCCAGCCGTGACTTTCGTGCGTTTCCGGCCCGCCATGGACATCGAGAATGGTGGGCGCGCCGCCCTTTTTCACCCCGCCCACCGGTTCGATCAGTATGCCCTCGATCTCCTGCCCATCGCGCGCGCGATAGGTCATCAGGCGCTGCCGGCCGAGATCCACCTCGGAAAGCCACCGATTATGCCGGGTCCATCGTTCGAAACGCTGTCCCTTGAGAACGAACAGCTCTGCCGGATGCTCCGGCGCACCGGCTCTTAAGGCAACCCTCCCATTGCGCGCATCGATTTTCGTGGCGATGATCGGCCCGGTATCAGTGTCGGACAGGACCGCACCATCTCGGCCATAGACGCGATAGCGGCTGGAGGCGCCGGTATGGATGATGGTGACGAGCCTTTGATCGTCGATCCAGGCGGCATCCATGGCGGCTTCTGGCGCGCCCGCATTGAGAGCGCGCATTTGCAGGCTGGCCGTATCCACCAGATAGAGCGTGGTGGGCGAGGGGTCATGCTCATCGGTGGCGGCGATAAGCGACAGGGTCTTTCCGTCGGGCGAGGCCTCGACATCGCCGATCTTGCCACGCGTTTCCGCCATGCGGGAAGTGCCACTCGCCAGATCGAGAATGGCGACGCGGTTGGAAGTGTAGCTGTCATCGACCAAGGGCGATGGGGCTGTCTTGATGAGAGCCTGGCGCCCGTCGCCGATGATCTGGAAATGGCTGACATGGCCCGGCACGGCAATCTGCCGGGGGGCGGGGTCGGGTTCATTGCCCAGCCGGGCAACAAAGAGCCGGTTTAAACCGGCCTCTTCCTCGTAAACCTCCGCATCGAAACCGGCCGCGCGCCGGGCTTGCAGACGCGCATCTCTTTCCTTGCCGGTCAGCATGTAGAGCCTTGATCCGTCGGGAGAAAAGGCGAAATCCTCGACATGGCTTCCGGCTATTTCGCCGAGCTTGCGATGGCCGCCGCCATCCACCGGCATGCCCCACACCGCATCCTTGCCGTCGCGTTCGGCCCAGATGAAGGCGATGGTGGCGCCATCAGGGGAGAAGGCGATATGCGAGACATCCATATCTTCCGGCAGGAAAGCACGGTTACGGTCGCGCTCGCTAGCAATGCCCAGCTGCGCGCGCGGGCCGCTGTTGCGCTGGCCACGGGTCACATCGGGAAAGCGCAGGGTGGTATAGGCGATGCGCGAGCGGTCGGGCGCAATGGCGATTTCATCCACCACCTCGATCCGCGCTACGTCCGGCGCGTTCATCGGACGGGCCAGCGCTGGCGGGGCTGCAAGCAAGGAAAGGAGCATGAGCAAACCCGCAAGGGCACAATGCGGGGCAAATCGTGGTGAATCGGGCATGGTTTCCTATTCTTGAATGCCAGGGTTTGGGCCTTGTCTCGGCAGCATAGCGGGTGCGCAGCTAGCGGCAATGGTGACAAATCATCGCTTCGCTCCGGTGGCGGGCAATGCTACCTTCCGCAAGGGCCGGGAGAACCGGACAGGAAAAATGGAGACCTGATGCGCCGATTGCCTCCCATCGCGCTCCTCCGGGCATACGGACTGGCTCTGCCCATGCTCGCAATGCCCGTGGCCGCCCATGCCGAAGAGGGCAACTCCGATATCAGCCCGGACATGGTCAATGCCTTTGAAGGCGACTATCTTGTTCTGGGCGCAGGCGCACTGGCCGTGCCGGATTATGAAGGCTCCAACGAGTATCAGGCAGCCCCGGCCCTTGCCTTTCGCGGCCGGGTGGGTGGCATCGGCATTTTCAGCCGGGGCATCGGCATCGGGGCCGATCTTGTTCCAGACATCGAAGGCTCTTTGCTCAGGTTTTCGCTGGGGCCGGTGGTGCGCTATCGCAGCAATCGCAGCGGCAAGGTGAAGGACCGGGTGGTCCGGCTTCTTCCTGAACTCTCCGCGACATGGGAAGCAGGCCTGACCGGAAGCATTTCCTGTCGCGGGGTGATCACCCGCAAGGATTCGCTGTCTTTCGGGTCGGATGTGCGCTGGAGCGTATCGGGCAACAAGGGCGGGCGGATCATCACCACTTCGCTGAGCTATTTTACCCCGGTTTCGCGAGGTGCAGGCGTTGGCCTTTCCTTCGGCGCGGATCATGTGAACGGTGATTATGCGCGCTACAACTATTCCATCGATGCGGCGGGCGCTGCGGCCAGCGGGCTGCCAGCCTATCGGGCAAAGAGCGGCTGGAAGAACTGGAGCTCGCGCATCTATGCTGGCTTCGACCTCGACGGAAACCTGCGCAATGGCGGCTGGGCGGCAGGCGCGGTGCTCAGCTACCAGCATCTTCTGGGCAGCGCGGCGCACACCCCCATCACCGCCATAAGGGGCAGCCGCCACCAATGGGTTGGCGGCATCGGTGTCGGCTATACATTCTGATCTGCGGGTATTATCCTCATCGTCCGAGAGGGGCCGGCGAAACGGCTTCATGGCGGCGTCGCGCACCGTCACCTCCACTTGGGAAAGACGCCTTATCGCGTCTGAGTGCAGCATGGCCGGTACTTGACCGCTTGCCTGTGTGCACCCGCAAAGGAGGAGCTTGAGCCAATGCAATCTTTCTCGATCGATCTGACCGGCTGGTCGGCCTTGTTGCTGGGCCTGTTCGGCCTGTTTGCCGCCATGGGCGCGCTGCGCAAACCCAACCACTGGCTGAACCTGGTCAACGAGGTGGAGCGATCGCCAGCCCTTCAGATGCTCTGCGGCGGGCTGGAGCTGGTAACCGGCATCCTCGTCTATCTCGCCAACCCCTGGGTTCCGGCCGACATTCTGGCTTGCCTGATGAAAGGGCTGGGCGGGCTGATGATGATCGAGGCACTGGCGGTGCTCGGCTTTTCCGACATCTATTTCCATTTCTGGCTGAAAAATCTCGCCTTCCAGCAGCGGGCATGGGCCTGGTTCTCGGCCGTGTTCGGTTTTGGCATGGTCGTGGCTGGCTCCATGCGCTTCCATTGAGGCTGGGCGGTCTGGACATCGTCCTCGGCCAGCCTTACATTCCCAGCCATCCCCGGGGAGCCAGTGCTGGCTGAGAGGGGCTGGTCATGCAGCCCGACCCGTTGAACCTGAACCCGTTAATACGGGCGGAGGGAAGGGCAGCGCCAAGGCGTCGCACCTCCTTCGTCCAGCCAGAGGAGCGCGCATATGGCCGACGTCAATTCCAGCATCGAGATCGGCGTCACCACCGGCCCCATCCGTGGCTCCAGCAAGGTCCATGTCGGCCCCTTGAAGGTCGCCATGCGCGAGATCAGCCTTGAACCCTCCAGCGGCGAGCCGCCTGTCCGCGTCTATGATACGTCCGGTCCCTATACCGACCCCGCCGCGCAGATCGACATTGCCGCGGGCCTGCCTGCGCTGCGGCGCGACTGGATTTTGAGCCGGGGCGATGTCGAGGATTATGCTGGCCGCGCGACCAGGCCCGAAGATAACGGCCAGCTGGGGCCGGATCGTTCGGGCGGCGTCGCCCCGTTCCCCAATGTGGTGAAACGCCCGCTGCGCGCCAGACCGGGGGCCAATGTCAGCCAGATGCATTACGCCCGGCGCGGCATCATCACGCCCGAGATGGAATATGTCGCCACCCGCGAAAATCTCGGCCGTGAAATGCTCAAGGAATATATCCGCGACGGGCAGGATTTCGGCGCTGCCATCCCCGATTACGTCACGCCCGAATTCGTGCGCGAGGAAGTCGCGCGCGGACGTGCGATCATCCCGAGCAACATCAACCACCCGGAATCCGAACCGATGGCGATCGGCCGGAATTTCCTCGTCAAGATCAACGCCAATATAGGCAATTCCGCCGTCGCCTCCAACGTCGCATCCGAAGTCGACAAGATGGTCTGGTCGATCCGCTGGGGCGCCGACACGGTGATGGACCTTTCCACCGGCCGCAACATCCACGACACGCGCGAATGGATCATCCGCAATTCGCCCGTCCCCATCGGCACGGTGCCGATCTATCAGGCGCTCGAAAAGGTCGGCGGCATTGCCGAGGAGCTCACCTGGGAAATCTTCCGCGACACGCTGATCGAACAGGCCGAACAGGGCGTCGACTATTTCACCATCCATGCCGGGGTGCGGCTGCCCTACGTCCCGCTCACCGCGAAGCGCGTTACGGGCATCGTTTCGCGCGGCGGTTCGATCATGGCGAAATGGTGCCTCGCGCACCACAAGGAGAGCTTCCTCTACGAGCATTTCGACGAGATCACCGAGATCATGAAGGCCTATGACATCGCCTATTCGCTGGGCGACGGCCTGCGCCCCGGCTCGATCGCCGACGCCAATGACGAGGCCCAGT
>CAZWEY010000109.1:0-7889 GCA_964632055.1 uncultured Sphingomonadaceae bacterium | reverse complement strand
TGAAGGTGCGGTCACCCTGGGCAACGCCTTGGCCATGGATCACGATCATGGCTCTCGCGCTGATCATCGCCCAAGCTTTTAGCTGATGCGGCGGTTGGAACCGGGTCGGACTTTGAGGTGAATCTCGGTTCTGACCGCAAAGAGCAGGTCCAAAAGGACAACCATTTTCAATGGGATAAAGCTCTACACCGAAACCGGTGTAGTCGAGAGCTTTGGAGAATATCGGCGGAGAGAGAGCATAGTAGGGGCATATCCGGCTGAACCCGGTGGAGAGCCCTTGGCCTATAACCCTTGAAACAAACGGGATTTTTCGCGCTCAACCCAAGGAATAGAACGATTCCAATAGGTTGAATGGCGGAGACGGAGTCCGCCAATAACACAGGAATACCTAGATTTGATGGAATAAACTTAACTATCCCACCACCTATCCCACCACCCTATCGTCCTTTTACCCCCCCGGGGGGGCAGGTTAACGGTGGGGCTGGTTCGTATAAATGCTGACGTAGCAGATTGGCGTCACCCCCCAGGGGGAGGGGGTCTTCGCAAACTGGTTGTTGAGTATAGGCCTATGGGCCGTTCCGCGACTTTGCCTTAAAGGCAACTGGGGGTTGGTTGGGGCCAGAGATGGAAGCTCATATCGGTGCTTGCAGAACCGTTAGGCCATACAGCTTATTTGGTTGTCAACCGCCGGCCGCGGAAGCGGCGATGCCGGCATGGCTGCCCTACGATACCGCTTCGCTCCACCGGCAGCCAGCCATGGCGCCGGAGGCAATCTTGCACTAACAATTAAGGCGGACCACTTAGTGGGGCCGGTCACCTGGTCAGAGCGCCTGAACCCCTGGCGCGGGGACGCCGAAGACCGGGAGGCATTCCCTGAATGATGGGAGCGCAACCAGCAGGATCTGCACCACTTGCCCGCAGAGCTGTGCGAGCAGTGGATCCATCGACATCGGGATTGCTCGCCTTTTGCATTCTTGCCGCTTGAAACGTTGACATGGGAGCCGAGATCCTTTGATGGACAAGAGCTCCTCGCATCGATCCGCCGCGCGTTTAGCGGCGATCTGCGCCCACAATTCGATTACGACACTTTCCAGCGGCGTGGCGGTGAGGATCGCCGTTCGGTCGCCATCGCTCTCGACAGCGGTACATGGGACTATCCCATGGTGCTGCTATCTACGCCGCACGGAGTCAGAACGTTCGGCCGCGAACTTCTGGTTACCAGGCTTGTTCTGGTGGAAGGGCGCCAGTGGCACCGTCACCTCAACGCATTGCATGCATTTGGGGTAACGCCCAGCGGGCCTCATCAGGTCTATGTTCTGGGGTCGTCGCTGGCGAACGGGGCCGTATAGGCTCGGTCGAACGGGATCAGCCCTTGGACATTTGTCGTCAATTCCGCACGGATCGTTCGATGACTGACGGCTCCAAACGAACTGCTGGGCCTGTCTCTGGGATTTGAACCGCTGCATCTTCTTTTCCTGTCGTCGGACCGGAATGTGCGAATTCTCGACCCGGTTGTTGTCGCGCAATCAACCGGGCCTGTGGCAATCCTTGCAGCCCAGAACCTTCATCGCCGCCTTGTACGACGCCAGCCCGTCGGTTACTATTACATCCGGTACATAGCCTTTTCCTGAGCAATTACAGTGCAGAGGTCTTGTTTCGGCGCTTCTGCACAAGAACGTCTAGGGCTTCCTCCTCCTTTTCGACGGAGCGCCGCATGAACATCCGCTTGCAGCTGATGCACACGATCATTTCGTCGAGATGCCAGACGCTGTCGGCACGGCCACGCCGTCTGCGGATGTTGGCGGCGATCGCCGGTCCGAACATGTTGGCCCAGCAGCGAACCGTCTCGTAGGTGGTATCGATGCCTCGTCCAGGGAGCATCTCTTCGACGTCGCGCAGGCTCGTGGTGAAGCGAAAATAGAGCCACACTGCCAGCCGGATCACGTCGGACGTAGAGCAATGGCGCTTGAAGGAAACGGGCCTCATCCGCACGCCCTAGCCGACAGGAACGCGCCAGTGGAGATGCACAGCGTTTACTTGACGGTACTCGCCCGTTGCCCTGGCATCATCTGCATGGAGGCTTCCCTCCTAGGCCTGCAACGCCGCTTTAACCTTGTCGCAGATATTCATGACCTCTGCAGGCTTCAGATAAGGGTGAATCGGCAGGCTCATCACTTCGCCTGCCGCCTTATCGCCACAAGGCAATTGCACATCGGGGTCCGCCGACGCTGGCTGGCGATTGAGCGGCATAGGGTAATGCACGACGGTGGGGATGCCCAGCGATTGCAACTTTGCCTGAACCGCCTCGCGCTCGGGAACGCGGATGGTATATTGCGCGAAGACGCTGGTTGAATCGGGCGAGATAGCCGGGGCAAGTCCGGATGGCAGACCGGCTTCATAGCAGTGGGCGAGCTCCTGCCGCGCTGCGATTTCCTCGTCAAAGATGGAAAGCTTGGCAAGTAGTACCGCCGCCTGGATCGTGTCGAGGCGCGAATTCACGCCGACCCGCACATGGTAATAGCGGCGCTCCTGCCCGTGGCGGGCGACCTGGCGGATCACCCTAGCGAGGTCCGGATCGGAGGTGAAGATCGCCCCACCATCGCCATAGCAACCCAACGGCTTGGACGGGAAAAACGAGGTGCAGCCAATGGTCGACAGATTGCAGGAGCGCCGCCCCTTATAAGTGGAGCCGAAACTTTGCGCCCCATCCTCAATGACCGGTATGCCACGGCGCTCAGCAATAAGGTTGATGGCGCTGAAAGCGGCAGGCTGACCGTAAAGAGAGACAGGGATGATTGCCCGGGTGCGCGGCGTGATCGCCGTTTCCAGCTTTGTCGGGTCGAGATTGTAGGTGACTGGATCGATATCGACGTAAACTGGACGCGCGCCAAGCAGGATCGGAGCCTCGGCGGTTGCGATGTAGCTGAATCCGGGCATGATGATCTCGTCCCCCGACCCCACGCCAAGCGCCATCAAGGAGATCTGCAAGGCATCGGTGCCATTGGCCACAGTAATGCAGTGCGAGGCGCCCGTGAATTGAGCGAGCCTTTCCTCCAGCTCGGTAACCTCCGGGCCAAGGATGTACTGACCATGCGCCAGCACCCGGGCAATACCCTCATCAATCCGGGATTGAATACGGGCCTGCTGGGCCGCGAGGTCGATAAATGGAATCATTCCGCCTCCTGCCGGGTCACGATGCCTTCCCGGAGCGTATATTTCTCACCCGTATATGGGCAGGTGCATGACCCGTTGCCCGCAAGGGGAAGATCGAGACGTTCGCCATGGGCGCTCATCCAGCCGATCTGCCGCGCCGGCACGCCAGCCATCAGGGCAAAGTCGGGCACATCCTTCGTCACCACTGCGCCCGCACCCACAAAGGCGAAGGCCCCGATTGTCGTGCCGCAAACGATGGTACAGTTTGCCCCCAGCGTCGCCCCTTGCCTGACCAACGTGTCGCGATATTCATTCTTGCGATCAACAAGTCCGCGGGGATTGTAGACATTGGTAAACACCATGGAAGGGCCGCAGAAGACACCGTCCCCAAGTGTTACATTGTCATAGACTGAGACATTATTCTGGACCTTACAGTTCGCGCCAATGACGACCTTGTTGCCGACAAAGACGTTCTGGCCCAACGAAACGCCTTCGCCAATGCGCGCTCCACCGCAAACATGGACGAAGTGCCAGATGCGGCTGTTTGCACCAATTATTGCGCCATCATCGATGATGGCGCTGGGATGGACCTGGTAGCTCACGTTATGCCCCTACCATCGGATGAGAAAATGTTCCCAGTGGCGCTAGGGGCGCAGTGCGGATATGGGCAACTGTTTCGATGGCGACGCGGCTTTCCTCGATTCCGAACCCGCGCCCAGCCAGAACCTCCTCGTAGATGCGGGTATGTAATTCGGTGAAGCCGTCAGAAAATTCTACATTCTCGCCGCCTGCCACCAATGCGCGATAAGTGCGCAGCCCCTTGGCCCGCTCCGCCGCCGGTACATCGTTGACGTCGAGCGAAAGGAACCAGCGCACCCGCGCCCTTTCATATTCGAGATAGCCTGCGGCCTTTGTCGGGGTGCTGAGATGGACGATGTTCTCTTGCAGGGCTCCGTAAACAAAGTGTAGCATATCGAAGAAATGAACGCCAATATTGGTCGCAATTCCGCCCGACTTGTGGGTGAAACCCTTCCAACTCTTGAGATACCAACTGCCCCGAGAGGTGACGTAGGTAAGGTCAATATCGACCTTGCTGTCGGAAGGCATTGCGGCGGTGCGGTCGCGCAAGGCTACGATCGCGGGGTGCAGGCGCAATTGCAAGATGGTGTTGATGCGCCGCCCCGTATCCCGTTGCAGTTGGCCGAGCCCGTCAATATCGCCGGGAGTGAGCACAAGCGGCTTTTCGCAGATGGTGTCGGCACCTGCCCTCAGCGCAAATCGCATATGCGCATCGTGGAGATAGTTGGGCGAGGCGATCGACACATAATCCAGCGGCCGCCCTTTTCGACGCTCCGCGTCAATATGGGCTTCGAACTGCTCGAACTCGGTAAAGAACTCGGCAGAGGGAAAATGGCTGTCGAGGATACCGACGGAATCGTTGATATCCATCGCCGCGACAAGGTTGTTTCCGGTGGCCTTGATGGCCATCATGTGCCGCGGCGCGATATAGCCGGCGGCGCCGATCAGGGCGAAACGCTTCATGGGTCAAGCCTTCATGATATGGGAGGCGGGATCTCGCCACTTGCCCCGGCTGTCGATTATTAGCGGGGCGTTCTTGTGGATCATGGCGTAGTCGAACCGGTCATGGTCCGTCGCCAGCACAACGGCATCGACGGCGGCCAGCACTTCTGGCGTCAGCGCGGCCGACGCGAGATCGAAATGATGCTCCCGCATCCTTGGAAAGACCGGCACATGGGGGTCGGAATAGGACACGATTCCACCCTTGGCCTGGATGAGTTCCATTATCTGGACCGACGGGGACTCCCGCATGTCATCGACGTTCTTCTTGTAGGCTATGCCAAGAATGAGGATGCGCGCTCCCTTGAGGGGCTTCTCCCTTGCGTTGAGCGCACAGACCAGCTTGTCTACCACGTGTTGAGGCATTGATAGGTTTATCTCGCCCGCCAATTCGATAAAGCGCGTGTGAAGTCCGTATTCACGCGCCTTCCATGTCAGGTAGAAGGGGTCAATTGGGATGCAATGCCCGCCCAGCCCCGGGCCCGGATAGAAGGCGCTGAACCCAAACGGCTTGGTCTTCGCGGCGTCGATGACTTCGAAGATGTCGATCCCCATCCGGTCGGCAACGACCTTCATCTCGTTCACGAGGCCGATGTTGACCGATCGGTAAATGTTTTCGAGCAACTTGCAAAGTTCGGCGGCCCGCGTCGAACTGACCGGGACCACGCGGTCCACAGCTTGGCCGTACAAGGCAAGCCCGACCCCGAGGCAATCGGAAGTGCAGCCCCCAACGACCTTGGGGATCGAACGGGTCGTGAAATCCGGATTGCCCGGATCCTCGCGCTCGGGTGAATAGACCGCGAAAATGGAGTTCCCGATCTCGAGGCCCGTGGCGGTTATGCGAGGGACGACTTCTTCTTCGGTTGTACCCGGCCAAGTCGTGCTTTCAAGTGACACGACCTGCCCCGCTCGCAGATAGGGAGCGATTGTATCGCAGGTCATGGTGACAAAGCTAAGATCGGGTTCGCGATATTTGTTGAGCGGGGTCGGGACACAGATGATGATAGCGTCCACCTCCGCTATCCGTGAAAAATCGAACGTGCATTCCAGCCCGCCGGCGACGGCAGCGGCAATCTGGGTGTCGGGAATATGCTCGATGCTTGAATGCCCGGAGTTGAGCTCGTCGACCTTTGTCTTGTCTACGTCGAAGCCCAGGACGCGAAAACCGATCTGGGTGTAGCGTAGTGCGAGCGGTTGGCCGACGTAACCCATGCCGACGATCCCAATCACCGCGTTACGGCTCAGGATCCTGGCGATGAGTTCGCTGGCGGTTTGAGATGGCATCGGGTCTGTCCCTGTTTGACTGATAATCTGGTTTGCTTCGCGGGTGCTAGACAGGGCGTTCAAGAAGCAAGGTCGCCGCGCACCTGAGCAGCCCGTTGCGACCAGGAGTTCGCACCCTGTGCCTTTTCTATGCACGAGCGATCCACCATGGCCTTGCCTGCACGTGCCCGGTCGATAATTTCACGCAAGGCTGCCTCCACCCGATCAGAAGAACGCTGCACTATCCATCCAACACCCTGTTTTTCCAGAAAATCGGCATAACTTGCATTTTTGTAACACAGGACGGGAATTCCGCGGCACAGATAGTCCATGAGCTTTACCGGGAAAGCGGCATCGCCATATCCCGATTCCAGCAAGGACACCCCGAACAACTGAGCCGCATCGCTCACATAGTAATCGAAATCGTGGGTCAGGACACGGACATTGGCGCCCAGCCGCGCGATGTCGCCGAGGTGATATTTTTCCTCTTCACGTACGACGAAATCAAATTGCACGCCCGGTTCCTCGTGCAGTCTGCGCACCGCCTCGAGATAGTTGTCCATGGCGTAGACAGGCCCGAGCCCTCCGGTGTAAACAAAGCAGATACTGACGGGAGAATCCGGCAGGACGGAGGCTGGATTTGGCGCTCTAAGCCCTGGCGCCAACACCCCCCACCGGGTGCCGGGACGGGTAGGCACCGGCAGCGACTTGCGGAACATCTGCAACGAGGCTTGGCTGGGCGCATAGAACAGATCGACCTGTTCGCTCAGGACGCTGAATTCCATCCGCGCGCGGCGCGCCAGATCCGCACCGTTATCGGCGCTCCATATGTCCTCCGACATGAAATGCAGATCCCGGATAAACCAAGCCGCCTTGCCGCCGTGCGTACGCACCAAGCGAACAAGGTCGCCAACCTGGGACAAGGAACGAAGGTTCGGCATCGGAGAGGTCGAATTCTCGCCGTAGAACAGGCGGATCCGGCGACCTCGGGCCACTTCCGCCTGAAGCAGGCGTAGGCGCCGCTGGAGCACGCCTAGCGAAGAGTTTAATTCGACTACCGCTCCGCCTTCGCGCAGAGCCAGCAGCATGTTGCGGACGCGCTTGGCTCGAGCCCCTCTGTTGTGAGTTTCTATGGGTGTAACGCTGAAAAACACATCCAGTGGGCCATCTTGCCGCAGCGCGTGTAGTTCCTCATGGAAGTCTTGCACATCTAGTGCGGCTGCCCTTCGCAATTGCTCGCTGACTGAGGCGCCGGTGCCATCGGAGCACGGGTTGGCATCCATGCCGAGCCCCTTAGCGAGGCAGTCCGCCAACGCATAGACGGGAGCGAGCATGAAATGCGAGGGGATATCCCACGATGTTGTGCGCAGATTGTAATTGTCGGCGACGACCACCCGGTTGCGCATGGCAGGCGCAATCGCACGCAGCAGTGCATGAAGATTATGATCATATCCCAAGAACACCACCCCGGCGATCCCGGAAAGTTGGGATTGCATCGCTTCGCAAAGCGGTCGGAGCGCCGCTGCGTCGGCGGGAGTAAACAGATCTTGTTCCGCAATGACGCGAACATGGTATCCAGGCAAGCTGCGGCGGATCATGGTCATGACCGAACGGCATTGCGCGTCTATGATGCCGCGTCCCCGAACAAGGCCTATGGATTTCGCGTCGGGGTCAAACCAAACGCCTGCGCCGTCGCCGCGGGGATCGACGTCGAACATGAAGTGCGGAATGCTGCTGCCCTTGTCGGCCAACATGGAGAACTGGTATTCATTGAGGCAGAAGGCGCGGCGATGGCATGCCATGATCTGGTCGATCTTTCCCAACCTGTCTTCGCGCGCCTTTGCAAAACTGACATCCTTCTGGGCGAAGATGACGTCCCGGTGATGTGCATCTGG
>CAZWEY010000108.1:0-7986 GCA_964632055.1 uncultured Sphingomonadaceae bacterium | reverse complement strand
CCATCGGCCTGTTCAATTCCAAGGCGAAGAACGTCATTGCCCTGTCTGAAATCCTGTTGAGCGATTTCGGCGGTGAGGTTCCGGCTGATCGCGACAGGCTGACCACGCTTCCCGGCGTCGGGCGCAAGACCGCCAATGTGGTGATGAACTGCGCCTTCGGGGCGGAAACTTTCGCGGTCGACACCCATGTTTTCCGGGTTTCGAATCGCACCGGCCTTGCCAAGGGCAAGACGGTCGAGAAAGTGGAGGCTGGCCTTGAAAAGCGTGTGCCGCAGCCGTTCCGTCGCCACGCGCATCACTGGCTAATCCTGCTTGGCAGGTATATATGCAAGGCACGGCTTCCTGAATGCTGGCATTGCCCGGTCGCGGCGCAATGTGGCTTCAGGCCCAAGGCGGGGGAGCCTGCGGGCAGGCAAGCCAAAAAAGGGGGGCATGAACGCGTCAACGCATCGAGGAGGATGTTGCCATGAAGACCCTTGTGATTCTGACTGCCCCTCTGGCCCTTGCCGCCCTTTCCGGCTGCAATGCCTATGGCTCGAATGAAAAATCCGCCCCCAGCAAAGCGCCTGCCGCCACGGTCACGGGCGAGGCGGTGGACTGCGTTTCCATTGCCGGACTGCGCAGCACGGTTCATGATGACCGGACCATCGATTTCGAGGTGGGCAGCCGCACCTGGCGCAACACGCTGCCCTATCGCTGCTCCAGCCTCGGCTTCGAAAAGGCCTTCTCCTACCAGACCTCGCTTACACGGCTGTGCAGCACGGATATCATCCATGTTCTGCGCAGCACCGGCGGGTCGCTCGATCGCGGTGCGAGCTGCGGCCTCGGCAAGTTCGTGCCGATCGAATATGTGAAATAGGCAGGCTCAGTCCGCCTCGCTCATCCGGCTGATGACGGTCGCCGCGACCAGATCGCCCACCACGTTGAGCGTGGTGCGGCACATATCCAGGAAGCGGTCGACCCCCAGCACAAGACCGATCCCTTCGGGCGGGACCCCCACCGCGCCCAGGATGAGCGCGATGACCGGCAGCGAGCCCGCCGGAACGCCTGCTGTGCCAATGCCTGCAAGGATGCACACCAGCATGACGAACATCTGGTCGGCAAGGCTGAGGTCCACCCCGAAGAACTGGGCGAGGAACAGCACCGTCACCCCTTCGAACATCGCCGTCCCGTTCTGGTTGGCGGTGGCGCCGATGGTCAGCACGAAGCGCGAAATGCGTGGCGGCAGTTTCAGCTCGCGTTCTGCCACGCGCAATGCCGTGGGCAGGGTGGCGTTGGAGCTGGCGGTGGAGAAAGCCATCACGCTCGCCTCGCGCGTTTCGCGGAAGAAGGCCACGGGGCTCTTGCGCGCAACAAAGGCGAGAATGGCAGGAAACACGCCGAACATCTGGATCGCCAGCGCCAGCAGCACCACCGCGACATAGACCGCCAGCCGGGCAAGCAGATCCCAGCCGAACTGGGCAGCAAGGTTGAACATGAAGCTGAAAATCGCAAAGGGCGCCAGCTGCACGACAAAGCCGATCAGCTTCATCGAAACTTCGAAAATACCCTCGAAGGCGTTCTTGAGCGCTTGCGTGCCGGGCGTTTGCACCAGCAGCAGTCCGATGCCGAAGAACAGCGCGAAGAACATTACCGCCAGAATGTCGTTCCCGCTCATCGCCGCAATGATATTGGAGGGCACGATGTTGATCACCGCCTCGACGCCTGAAGGCGCAGTGCCGGTCTTTTCGAGAATGCCCGATGCGCTGGAGCCGCCCTGCGCCAGCAGATCGCGCGCGGCGGCCGGGTCCATGCCATCGCCGGGCCGGATGATGTTGACGACAGCCAGGCTGACCAGAACCGCAATGGTGGACACCGCAACCGTATAGACCAGCGTCTTGATGCCCACCGCCTTCAAGGCCCGGATTTCGCCCATTTCGGCGATGCCCACGACAAGGGCGGAAAAGAGCAGCGGGATCACCAGCATGAACAACAGCCGCAGGAAAATCTGGCCAAGAGGTGTCGTCACATAGGTGATGAAATTCTCGATCCACGCAGCACCTCCGCCCAGCCCATAGGCCGCCAGCCCGGCGATCAGCCCGGCCAGAAAGCCTGCAAGGATGCGCCATTGCAGGCTGCCATGGCCCGGCTCCGGAGCGGCGGAGGCGACTTCTGCGGCGCCGGTCATGCGGCAGGCCCGGCAAGGGCCGCATGGGCAATGCGGCGATAGATGCATTCCAGCACCTCAAGATCCGCCAGAGCAACGGCCTCGTCGCGCTTGTGCATGGTGGCATTGTTGAGGCCGAACTCGATCACCGGACAGAAATCCTTGAGGAAGCGGGCATCCGACGTTCCGCCGGTGGTCGAAGCTTCCGGCTCAAGCCCGGTTTCCGCCTTCACCGCATCGGCCACGATTTGCGAGAAGGCGCCGGGCTGGGTGAGGAATGGTTCGCCCGAAATGACGCTGCGCGATGTGCCGCCGTGGCGGGCGGCAATTTCGGCGACCTTCGCCGAAAGGCTTTCTCCTGAATGCAGATCGTTGAATCGGATCGAAACGCGCGCACTTGCCTTGGCCGGGATCACATTGGTGGCAGGATTGCCGACCATGATGTCGGTAATCTCCAGATTGGATGGCTGGAACCAGTCGGTTCCTTCATCCAGCACCAGCGCATCAAGCTCTGCCAGCATGGCGACCATGCGAGGGACCGGGTTGTCGGCCAGATGCGGATAGGCGACATGGCCCTGCACGCCTTCGGCCTCCAGCCACATATTGACCGAGCCGCGCCGACCGATCTTCATCATGTCGCCCAGCCGGTTGACCGAAGTCGGCTCGCCCACCAGACACAGGTCGGGGATTTCGCCCAGCGTGCGCATCTGCTCCATCAGGCTGAGGGTGCCAAAGCGGGCCGCGCCTTCCTCGTCGCCGGTGATGATGAAACTGAGGGTGCCGGCATCAGGCGGAATGTCGCGGACGGCGGCGACCATGGCTGCAATCGCGCCCTTCATGTCCACCGCGCCGCGGCCATGCAGCAGATCGCCGCGCCGTTCGGGAAGGAAGGGCGCACTGGTCCAGCCTTCGCCCGGCGGCACCACGTCGAGATGGCCGGCGAAAGCGAAATGGCGCGAACCTCTCGGTCCCTTGCGGATGGCGAAGAGATTTTCCACCGGCCCATCGGGCGCTTCGCCCGAAAGCGCGCGGTGGACGGCAAAGCCCATCGGGGCCAGCATCTCTTCGAGGCAATCGAACACCAGCCCTTGTGCTGGCGTCACGCTGGGGCAGGCGATCAGCGCCTCTGCCAGGCTGGCAACATCGCGGCCGTCGGTTATGGTCTCGCTCATGCCGGGGCCTGCGGGCTGTCCCATTGCTCGATCACCCATTCCTCGTCTTCGGCTGCCTTGATCCAGCCTTGCATCCAGTCATGCTCCCACATCGCCTGCATATAGCTTTGCGCAAAGCCCGGCACGCTGACGCCATAGGTCATGAAACGGCTGACGATGGGGGCGTAGAAGATATCGGCGGCGCAAAAGGTGCCGAACAGGAACGGCCCGCCAGACCCGAACCGCGCCCGCGCCTCGGCCCACAGCGTAAGGATGCGCACCACATTGGCCTGGACATCTTCGCCGAATTGCAGCCCCTCGAACCGCTTGCGGATATTCATCGGCATGCCGCGCCGCAAAGGCAGATAGGAGGAATGCATTTCGGCGACCATCGAACGCGCCATGCCGCGCGCCGCATCGTCCTTAGGCCAGAACCGCTCGCGCCCCACCCTGTCGGCCAGATATTCGACAATGGCGAGACTGTCCCAGATCACCACATCGCCATCCCACAGGACAGGAACCTTGCCCGAAGAAGGCTGGATATCGCCCCATTCGCGCTTGGCCTCTTCCCAGTCTTCGCCGACGATGTTGACGGTCAACTCCTCGAAAGCGAGGCCGGATTGCTTTGCCGCCAGCCAGCCGCGCAGCGACCAGCTCGAATAATTCTTGTTGCCAATGATGAGCTTCATGATGGGGGCAGACCCTAAGCATTCAGCTCCAAGCTGTCGAGGCTGAACATGAGGGCCTTGCATGCGCATGGACAGGCTGGTCCGATGCGCTTTCAGGCAGAGGGCAGCGCTATAGGCAAAGGCCTTGCGAACTTTCTTTCCATGGCCCCGCAACAGGTGTAGCAATCATTATAAATAGGGGGGTGATCATGGATAAAGGCATACAGAAATTCTGCGTCTGGACCGGAATTCTCGGGGGAATGTTCATATTTATCGGCCTGGTGCCGTTGCTGGGTTTCATGCCCGCGCCTAAACCCTCGGCCGACGCAGCCACGATTGCGGCCATGTATCGCGCCAACCAGACCGGCGCTATTCTGGGCGCGACTTTCATGCTCAGTGGCTTTGCCTTCGTTGTCCCGTTCTATGCCGTGATTTCGCATCATATCGAGGCGATGACCGGGCCGAACTGCCCCCTGGCCCGGGCGCAGATGGCGCTGTGCATCATGGCGCTGACCATGCCGGGCGTGGTCGGGTCCACCGCATGGCTCACGGCGGCTTATCGTGTCGAACGCCCGGACGAGACGATCCAGATGCTCAATGATTTCGGCTGGATCATCATTTTCACCCCCGTCATCGCCGGCCTGTTGCAGGTAATGATGCTGGGCATTGCCGTGTTCAGGGACAAGCAGGCCGTGCCCAGCTTCCCGCGCTGGTTCGGCTGGTTCAACATCTGGGTGGGCGTAAGCTTCCTGCCCGCAGGCCTGCTGGGCCTGTTCAAGGCCGGGCCATTCGCATGGAACGGGCTGTTCGCCTATTGGCTGGGACTGGTGGCGTTCGGCATCTGGTTCACGGTCACTGCCTGGCTGCTGGTGAAGAAGGCAGCCTAGCCCTCCACATCGGCCAGCACCGCGGCGCGCAGTTCATCGATACCCATTTTCACTTCGGCCGAGGTGACATGGACCACCGGATAGGCGGCCGGATGCTTGCGCGCCGCCGCCTCGGTCGCCTCGGTTACGGCGGCAAGCTCGCTGGCCTTGATCTTGTCGGCCTTGGTCAGCACGATGCGATAGCTGGCGGCCGATTCGTCGAGCATGCGCATCATTTCTTCATCGACCGGCTTCACGCCATGGCGCGAATCGACCAGCACCAGCGTGCGCTTCAACGGCACCCGTCCGCGCAGATAATCGCGCACCAGATGCTTCCATTTCTCGACCACCTTCAACGGCGCCTTGGCAAAACCATAGCCCGGCATGTCGACCAGACGGAACTGCGTGGGATCGCCCACCTCGAAGAAATTGAGCTCCTGCGTGCGGCCCGGCGTGACCGAGGCGCGCGCAATGGATTTTCGCCCGGTAATCGCATTGAGCAGCGAGCTCTTGCCGACATTCGAGCGCCCGCAAAAGGCGATTTCCGGGAAATCAGGATCAGGCAGGAACTTGAGCTGGGGCGCGGATTTGAGAAATTCCACCCTGCCAGAAAAGAGCTTGCGTGCACGTTCCGCCAGATCGGGGTCGGCGCTCTCCATCAGCCTTTCTTCTTGGCGCTGGCGGCTCTGGCCTGGTCTGCCTTGTCCTTCTCCAGCTGCACCTTCATCTGCGGGTGCTTGCTGTAGAGATAGGACTGCTGGGCGATGGTGAGGATGTTGGAGGTGATCCAGTAGATCAGCAGGCCCGCGGCAAAAGGCGCCATCACGAACATCATCACCCAGGGCATGATCGCGAAGATCTGCTGCTGCATCGGGTCCATCGCCGCCGGGTTCAGTTTGAACTGCAACCACATGGTGACGCCCAGGAGGATGGCGAGCACGCCGATACCTAGGAAGCCGGGCACCTCGAAGGGCAGCAGGCCGAACAGGTTCAGCACATGCAGCGGATCGGGTGCGGAAAGGTCGGTGATCCACAGCGCAAAGGGCTGGTGGCGCATTTCGATGGTCAGGATCAGCGTCTTGTAAAGCGCGAAGAAGATCGGAATCTGGATCAGGATCGGCAGGCATCCTGCCAGAGGATTGACCCCTTCCTGCTTGTAGAGCGCCATGGTTTCCTGCTGAAGCTTCTGGCGGTCATCCTTGTAGCGTTCCTGCAAGGCCTTCATCTTGGGCTGGATCGCGCGCATCGCCGCCATCGAGGCGAACTGCTTCTGCGCGATGGGGAACATCACGCCCCGGATGATCAGGGTAAGCAGGATGATCGCCACGCCGAAATTCCCGACCAGGCTGAACAGCTTGTCGAGCAGCATGAACAAGGGCCGTTCGAACCAGCGGAACCAGCCCCAGTCGATGGCAAGCCCGAAATTGGCAATGCCGGTCCGTTCGTAGCGGTCGAGAACCGCACTTTCCTTGGCGCCGGCAAACAGGCGGGTGGTGGTGGTCACAGCCTTGCCGGAGGGCACCGAGACCGGTTGATAGAACAGGTTGGCGAGATAGATCGTGTTGCCCAGCGAACGGAAATCGGAGGTTACCTTCGCACCATCCTGCGGCACCAGCGCGGACAGCCAGTAGATATCGGTAAAGCCCAGCCAGTTGGCTTTTCCTTCCGGCTCGATCTGGCCCTTTTCGAGCACGTCTTCATAATTGTTGCCGAAGCTTACCGTGCCGTCAAAAGCCCCGATCGGCCCGGAATGGACGTTCCAGGTGTCGGTGCTGGCGGTGCGGTCGGTCCGGTTGATCTGCGCTACAGGCTGGATCGTGAAGGCTGTATCGCCCCGGTTGGTGACCGTTTGCGTCGCGGTGATCAGATAGTCCGCATCGATGGCATAGCGGATCGTGAAAAGCTGGCCTTGCCCGTTGTCCCAGCTGAGCGTGACGGGCGTTTCGGGCGTCAGCACCGCTCCCTCGCTCGCCGTCCACAGCGTGTCGCGTGCGGGCAGGCCCGTCTGCCCGGTCCATCCGAACTGCGCATAATATTGGGCCGGGGTTCCTTCGGGCGAGAAAAGGCGGGTCGGGCCGCTATCTTCTTCGGCGGTGGCGCGATGGCGGTTGGTGGTCAGATCGTCGATCACCGCGCCTGCCGGGCTGATCGAACCGGACAAGCCGGGCGCCTTGATGGCGATACGGCCGGGCGCCTTGAGGTCGAGGGCGAGCAGGCGTTTTTCCTCGGCCTGCTGCGCCGGGTCGAGCAGTCCGCCCTCGCGGGTGCGCGTGATTTTCTCTTCGGCCGGAGCGGCAGCAGGGGCCTGTGCGGTGGCAACCGGCTTTTCGGGCTGCGGGTAGATCCAGCGCATCGCAAAGTCCCAGCCCAGCAGCAGAAGCCCGGACAGCACCACTGCCAGCAAGATGTTACGCTGATTGCTCACCTGATTTCCCTATCCGAAAGTGCCCTGCGCCCCTCAGGGCACCGGATCATAACCATGACCGCCCCATGGATGGCAGCGCAATAGACGCTTCGTCGCCAGCCATCCACCCCTGATTGCCCCATGTTTTTCCAGCGCTTCGATCGCATATTGCGAACAGGAGGGTGCATAACGGCAGGTCGGGGGCAATATGCGCGACGGCCCCAGTTGCCATGCGCGCGCGACAAGGATGAACAGCCGCTTCATTTCCGGGGGCCTCGTTCGCCCCCCCGGCGCTTGCGCGGCGGGTCGCCTTTGCCCTGAGCAGCGCGGGCAAGGGCTGCCGACAATTCGGTGCGCAGCAGGGCAAAATCGCGTTCGATCCCGCCCTCGCGCCCGATCAGCACATGGTCGTGGCCGGGCAGCCCCTCTGCGGGCAAGGCATCGCGCAGCAGGGCGCGAAGCCGGCGTTTCATGCGGTTACGAACCACGGCATTGCCGATTTTTTTCGTAACGGTGATGCCGAAGCGCACCGCATCGGCCCCATTGGGCCGCGCCAGCAACACAAAACCGGGGCGTGCGATTCGCAAACCCCGGTTGGCGGCAAGAAAATCGGCCCGGCGGCTCAGCACCACAGGCCTAGGGGGCTGCTGCCCGTTCAGGCGGAAAGCTTGTTCCGGCCACGCGCGCGGCGGGCGCGGATCACGTTGCGGCCGCCGACAGTGGCCATGCGGGCGCGGAAACCGTGGCGGCG
>CAZWEY010000107.1:0-8009 GCA_964632055.1 uncultured Sphingomonadaceae bacterium | reverse complement strand
TTCCGGCTCGGCAGAGAGCGAGACGCGGATCGTGTCGCCTATGCCCGCCCACAACAGATTGCCGATGCCGATCGCGCTTTTCACCGTGCCACCGATGAGGCCGCCCGCCTCTGTGATGCCAAGGTGCAGCGGGCAATCGACCGCGTCGGCGAGGCCCTGATAAGCGGCAACCGCAAGGAACACGTCGCTTGCCTTCACCGCGACCTTGTATTCGTGAAAATCATGGTCCTGCAGCAGCTTGATATGATCGAGCGCGCTTTCTACCAGCGCTTCGGGGCATGGTTCGCCATATTTTTCGAGCAGATCCTTTTCGAGGCTGCCCGCGTTCACCCCGATGCGGATGGAGCAGCCATTGGCCTTGGCCGCGCGCACCACTTCGGCAACGCGGTCCGAACTGCCGATATTGCCGGGATTGATGCGCAGGCACGCCGCACCCGCGTCGGCTGCTTCCAGCGCGCGCTTGTAGTGGAAATGGATGTCGGCAACGATCGGCACCTCAGCGGCGCGAGTGATTGCGCGGAAGGCACGGGTGCTGTCCTCATCGGGGCAGGAAACGCGGATGATGTCCGCGCCCGCTTCCTCGCATGCCCGGATCTGCGCGATTGTGGCGGCAGCGTCGGAAGTGGGGGTGTTGGTCATCGTCTGGACGGCGATGGGCGCATCGCCACCGATGGGGACGCGGCCGACCATGATCTGACGGCATTTGCGGCGCGCGATATCGCGCCATGGACGGATGGAGGACATGGGGCGCGATATAGGCGAGCTGCGCTTGCGGAGCAAACCCCGCCTGCGCAGCTCGCTTATTATCAGAACATCATGCTTGCATTGATATTGAGCGAATAGCGCTTGGGTAGCTGGATGCCGTTCAGGTCCTGATAGACCGGCACGCTGGCTTCGGCGCCAATTCTGACGCGTTCGCCAACCAGAGTGTTGATGCCCAGACCCGTCTCGATACGCTGGCCGCCATAATTCTCCTGACGGTCGGGCGGCGAGGAGTGGCCGTGCGGTCCGTCATAATGCCCTTTGATCTTCCCCTCGTCACTATAGGCGATCCTTGCCGCGAGCGAGACATGGCTGCCCAGCGGCTTGCTGAGCCATGCAGTCGCGCCAAGGCGATTGCCAAAACGGAAACCCGCCTTGTTGCGGTCCTCCATGCGCAGGAGATAGGATATCTGCGCGCCCCAGCCGAACTGGTCGGTCATGCCCTTGACTGTAACAGACGGGGTGACGTCCCATGTGCCCGAGCCGCCTTGCATCATGTAATGGACATAGTTTCCTAGGGCATTCTTGCGCGTGACCTTGCCTGTCGGCGCAGAAACCATCAGCCCGACATGGCTGGAGAGCGCCGGCTTTGTGCTCAGCGACACCAGAGCGCCGAACTGCGTATCGCCGATGCCTTCAACGCTATGCGACATGCGCTGGCCGGGCATCAGGGTATGAGCGTGGGCTGCGTCATGGTCCATGTCCCCCATGTCCATCTCGGCAGGCAGACCCTCCATGGTCATCGCCATGCGCATCCAGCTGGGCACCAGCATCAATGTGACGCGGTCGTTGGGGGCGTACATCACGTGCAGCATCGCCATGTCCATCGTCATGGAACTATCCCTGACTGTGTAGCCTGCATCCGCGATCTGTTGCGGCGAGACCTTGTGCGTGCCCTGCCGGTTGGACCCGCCATATTTCTCGTGCATCCACATCAGCCCGAACATCAATCCGCCCTTTTCGTGGACATGATCGCTCATGGTGCCTGCCGGTCCATGGGTGTCGGCGCGGATGCCGCTGGCAATGATCGGGGTTTCGGAGCTGGTATTTTCGGCGGCATCATCTGCCAGGGCGGGGTTGGCGCACAGCAGGGACAGCGCCAGAGAGGCGCCTGAAAATCGTATGGTCATCTTGAAAACTCACTTGATCGAATGAAAAGATTGGCTTGATCAGGCGAGAGAGGGTGGCCCCCTTGTCGGCGGACGGGGGCCATGGGGCAGCGGCGAAACCGCTGGCGGGGCCAAGGTTGCTGGCGGCACTTGCGCCGGTGCAATGGCCGGAGCAAGCAGGGGGGGCAGCGGAACGCAAGCAGCGAGCGCGGTAACGCCGAAGGGGCAGATATCGCGTTTCTGGACGGGTGCTTCTTCGCCATCCTTGTGCAGGCGGCCTTGCGCATCCAGCGTGGCGCTGATGGCGCCTTGTCCGGTGCAAAGTTCGATCCGGATTCCGCCGGCATCGGCCACCGGCATCCAGCCCACCGGCATCAGCGCCTTGGCACAGAACAGCGCAGCGGCGAGCAGCCACAAGGCAGGCAGGGAAAGGCGGCGGGAGCGCATCATGCCAGGCGGCAGCTAGAAGCCTCTTGTGACAAGGTAAAGCCCTTTTGTGAGGGCTTCATGCCTCCTGGCTGTGCTTGTCGGCCTTGCGCTTGCCAAAGCGCATGTCGGCTTCGAGCCTGGCGCGCAGCTGGGTGTAAAAGGCTTCGAGAAAAGCCTGCTCATCGCCTTCGCCACCTGTCCAGCCGATCTTTTCGCGGATGGTTTGCGCCACTGCGACCATGGTTTCGGCCTGCCTGCCCCGCAATATGCGTTCCAGCGTCTGCAATTCATAGGCGCCATAGACCGACAGTTCATCATCGGAAAAATGGTAATCCGCACCGGTCAGCTGGCTACGGCCCTGAGCGCCTTCGCCTGTCGCCAGCAGCTTGCCCAGCCGCATGCGCGGCGCTTCCAGCACCCATGTTCCGGCCACCAGATCGCCCGCCCGCAGCGCGTCCTTGTTGAAGAAGGGAAACAGCATGAACAGTGCAAACCATGCAGCGCCCGCCAGCCCGGCCAGCCCGCCATCGCCCGATTGCGCGCCCGCGATCAGCACGATCGGCAGGAACAGCTCGATATCGCGCAACAAATTGCGGGCGATGACTGCTTCTGCGGCAAGCCTGCCCCCGTCGCGCGCAGCGATGCGGATGCCGGTGGCGCGCTTGCCCGGCGTTGCACCGCGGGGGCCGAGTTCAAAGAACAGGAAATAACCATTGCGGAACAGGAACATGGCGATGATCCACACGACCGCCAGAAATTCGAGCGCGCCTCCTCCTTTTGTATCGGACCAGTTCATGTCGAACACGCCGACAACCAGATAGAGCAGCAGACCGGTAAACAGCAGCATCAGGCCGTGGATCAGGATGAAATCCAGCATCAAGGCGCCGGCGCGCGCACCTCTGCTGGCGATGCGCACCGGCAGCGCCACCCCTTCGGGCGTGACCAGCAGGCGCGCCCTGCTGTCGGCTGCGCTCCGGGGCAAGGAGGGGCTCATGTGCCTTTGCCCTCCATCGCATCCACCATGCGGCCATTGCGACGAAAACCGGCGAAATAGGCCAGCCAGAAGGCCAGCATGGTGCCGCCAATGATGAAGCGGCCCGGCGTTTCATTGACCAGTTGACGGGCGAAGCCTTCGAGCATCGCCGCTACGATCAGCATAAAGACGACCCCAGTCATCACGAGTGCTGCCCTTTGTCCGGCCTGCGCCGCGCTGGAGAGGACTGACAGCCTGCCGGGAAAGGCGATGGCGCGGCCGATATGGATGCCGGCCGCCCCCGCCAGCAGGATAGCGAAGAGTTCGGTCGTGCCATGCACGCTCAGCCAGCCGATGAAATCGACCCCCAGCCCGGCATCGTGAAACAGCCAGAGCATCGCACCCAGCAACACGGTGTTCTGGATAAGCAGCAGGATGGAAGGGATGCCGAAGGCAAATCCCAGCGCGAAGGCCAGAATGGCGACCTGGGCATTGTTGCTGAACAGATAGGCGGCAAAGACCGATAATCCGTCGGTCTTGTCAGGAGCGCCGAAGATCGTATCGCGCAATTGCTGGACGGTGGCGCCGGGCTGGCGAGCATCGCCTTCTGCGCCCGGCACCAGCGCATGATACCATTGCGGATCGCGCGCCACCAGCAGCCAGCCGGTCGCAGTCCCTGCGATCATGGCCGCAAGGGCGATGCACAGATCCAGCCAGATGGCGCGCACCGCTGCGCTCCACCCGCCCCCAAAAAACCGCCTGAGCCAGGAGAAAAGCGAACTGCGCGGGCCATAGACCTGGAACCATGCGCGCTGCACCAGCGTTTCGAGATAGGTCAGCGTGGCAAGGTCGAGCGAGGTCTCGCGCGCGATGGCGAGGCTGGAGGCGGCGGTGCGATAAAGCGCGGGCAGGTCGAGCACGTCCTCGTCGGAAAGGCGCCGCATCCTGCCTTTCTCCATGGCGGTGACAATGCGGTCGAGCCGCTGCCAGTCGGCCTCGCGTTCCAGCCGGAATCGGTCTGAACGCAGCAATGCCTGCTCGATTGCGGCGCTGTCCTGCTCGCTGCGGCGGGTAAACAGGGCGATGAAGCGCGATGCCATCAGCCGATCGCCCCTTTCTGCTTGATATCCAGATAGCGGTCGATCAGGCGAAAGCCGATCTGCCGCCATGGCGCCTCGATCACGTCGACGCCCATCTGGCGCAGTTTCTGCAACACCAGCGCGCGCTGGCGCGATAGCGTCGCAGAGCCCACCGCCATCGCCACATCGCGCAGGCTCGCTGGCTCGGCCAGGGCCATGTCGGCCAGCTCGCTATCCTCCATCGTCACGAAGATCACCAGATGATGGCGCACCAGCCGGGCGACGCTTTCGACCATCAGTTCGGCACTGGTCGGATCGGTGAAATCGGAAAACAGCACGATCAGCGATCGGCGCGGCAGCCGCGCAGCCAAAGTGGCCATGCCAAGCGTGAAATTGGGCTCCTGCGCATGATAATCCAGCCCTGCGGCGGCGCTTTGCAGATGATGGAAGGAGGCTGGATCGGCGATGAAGGGGCTGGCCACTTCGGGCCTTGCGGCAAAGCCGAACAGCGCCACCCGGTCGCCGCCCCGCAGCGCGACATAAGCGGCGGTGAGTGCGGCCGAAACCGCCCTGTCGATGCGCGGCAAGCCGTCTATCGGCTCGCACATCGCCTGGCCGCAATCGAAGGCGAAGACGATCTGGTTGTTGCGCTCTGTCTCATATTCGCGAGCATGGAGCCGCATATGGCGCGCGCTCGATTTCCATTCGATCCGCCGCCGGTCCATGCCCGGCTGATATTCGCTCAGCGATTCATATTCGGTGCCCTCGCCCCTGATTCTGCGAGCGATAAGGCCGAATTGCGCCTCGCGCAGATAGGTCTGCAACTGGGGCGAACGCACCGGCGCCAGATTGGGCCAGATGCGGATGGCCCGGTCCAGCGGTTGCATCATCTGGCGTTGCGCCAGCCCCAGCGGCCCTGTCCAGCGCAGCCACAGCTGGCTGAGAGCGGCCGTGCCCCGGCGATTGGGAATAAGCGCACAGGTCCCATTCCAGCCTTCCCCGGCATCGGCCTGCAACGCCCATTCGCAACGCCCGCCTTCGCCCAGCCTGTCGTCGAAGCCCAGGGCGGCCACAGGCGCTGCGGTTCCCCTGCGCCCGGCAATATGCGCGCTGACATGAAGGCCCAGCGCCTCGCCCACCTCGCCATCGGCGGGAACGGCGAGGTCCAGCCGTTCGAGGCTCCCCGCCACCACCGCATCGAGCAGGATGAGCACGACCAGTGACACACAAGCCGCCGGAACCAGCACCCATGCGCCCGGCGCCATTGCCGCGACGATCAGCGCCGCGGGCGCTGCAAGGGCCGCCAGAATGGCCGCACGAGGGGTAGGCGCAATCAACGCGGCGCTTCGGTCTGTTCGATCAGGCCTGCGACCAATGTCTCGACCTGCCGCCCTTCGATTTCGGCTGCGGCCGACAACAGCAGGCGATGGCGCAAGACCGCGGTGGCGAGATATTTGACATCGTCGGGCAACACATAATCGCGCCCGTCAAGCGCCGCTCGCGCGCGCGCCGCATTGGCCAGCAACACCGCCGCGCGCGGCGAGGCGCCATGGGCAATATCCGCGTTTTCGCGGGTCGCTCGCACCAGCCGGACGATATAATCCACCACATCGGGGGCCAGTTTGACCGAAGCGGCAACGGCGGCGGCTGCGGCGATGTCCTGCGCACTGGCGACCTGTTTCAGCCCGAGGCTGGCGGGGGTGGCATGACCGCCCTGGCCCGCGCCATATTGCGCGACAATGGCCGCTTCCTCAGCGGCATCGGGATAGGGCACCACCAGCTTGAACAGGAACCGGTCGAGCTGGGCTTCGGGCAGCGGATAGACCCCCTGGCTTTCGATCGGATTTTGCGTGGCGACCACCATGAAGCGTTCGGGCAACAGGTGGCTCTCGCCATCCAGCGTCACCCGCCTTTCCTGCATCGCTTCGAGCAGGGCGGCCTGGGTCTTTGGCGGAGCGCGGTTGATCTCGTCGGACAACAGCAGCTCGCAGAAGATCGGCCCGCGCGTCAGGGTGAAGCTGCTGGTCTGGAAATTGAACAGGTTGGAACCGAGTATATCGCCCGGCAAAAGGTCGGGCGTGAATTGCACCCGCCCGAAATCAAGCCCCAGACTGGCGGCAAAACATTGGGCGAGGAAGGTCTTGGCGACACCGGGCGGTCCTTCGAGCAGGACATGGCCGCGCGCAAACAATGCGACGAGCAAATGGTCGACGATGTCTTCCTGCCCGACCACGGCCTTGGCGGTTTCCGCCCTGATCGCATCGGCCAGCGATTGCACCTGTGCTAGGGTCATGTCTCGAGCGTCCTTTCCAGCTGTCTGAGCGCCTGTGCTCTGCGCAGCAATTCATGGGGCTTGCGCGCATGGCGCAGCTTTTCGGCAAGTGTTGTGAAGGCGTGCGGCCCCTGCCCGCGCGCGGCCAGAGCCCGATCGATCGCTTGCTCGGCTTCCTCAAGGCTGGCTGGCCTTTGGCCCAGCAGGCGCGCGATCCGGTTGTTGAGCAGCATCGCATAGGGTGCACCAAGCAGGTGGAACCGCCGCGTCTGCAGGATCAGACCGGCCGTGTTGCGCACCAGCTGGCGCTTGCCAAAGGCGATGGCACGCCTGCCAGACAGCACCGGGCCAAACCGGCGCAAGGCCCGCCAGGCGGTGATTGATGCTGCCAGCAACAGGCAGAGCGTTGCCGCGAGAAAGGGCGGGGTGAAGGCCAGGGTCAGCAGATTATCGGTGCGGCCCAGCCCGTTGAGCGTGAGATCGAAGCGCACCCGCCGCCCCTCGACCGGGGCCATTTCTCCAAACAGCCGGTCGGCCAGAAGGGCACTGGCGCCCTTGCCCATGCCGTAATTGTTGAGCAGGTCCGGTTCGAACACCAGCATCACGGGTTCGTGCGCCTCTTCCCCCTCCCTTTCGAGATAGGCGGCAAGCAGGCGGGTTTCATCCTCGCTGGCGGTCACGGCTGGCCAGAGCGGCCCGTCATCGCTCGCCCATTGCGCCTCTTGCGATCGGGGCAGATCGCCTTTCAGTCCCTCGCTGGTCCATCCGGAGGATTTGCCGGTTGCTATCCTTACATCGTCGGCAAAGCCTTCCCATGAGGGCGATGTGGCATCGCCGAGCATGACCCAGCCTCGCTTGGCCTTGGGAACAGCAGTTCCGGCGGGCGCCGCCTGCCATTTGGGAAGGATAATGATGGTCGGCCCGGCAAAACGGCGCCGCTCAAGGATTTCGGCGATTTTGGCGCCATCGGCATAATGCGGCGGGGTAAGAACGACGAGATCCTCGCTGGTGAGGTCGCCCTCGCTGCGGCTGCGCACCACCTCCCAGCCGCGCTTTTCCAGCAATTGCGCAAGCGCTGCATAGCCGTTCAGGCCGGTGCCCCCGGCATGAGCGCCGCCATCATTGGCGCTGCCCCCGGTTTCGCCAGCACCGATGAAATAGAGCGCCATGACAAATGCCAGAGCGCCGAACAGGACCATGGCGAGCACGGTGCGGACGGCAAAAGGCTGGCCGGGAACGGGCGGGGTGGGAACGGGCGGGGTGGCGGCTTCAGCCACGGTCCCGGTCATGGCGCAGCCTCCAGCCCGGCTCCGGCAAAATCGGCATAGGCTGTGCGTGCCGCCTGCCAGTCGGCTGCATCGAGCGGGCGCAAGGCAAACAGGCTG
>CAZWEY010000106.1:0-8066 GCA_964632055.1 uncultured Sphingomonadaceae bacterium | reverse complement strand
CGCCGATCGCGCGCGCATTGCCGCCGCGCGGGCGCTCCCACGCCTTCGCCGTTCCCGCCGGCTTGCGGCCCCCCTTTGCCTTGCTGCTCTCGTCCCGTTCCATTGCGCCTTGCGCCATGCCATAGGCCGGGCATGGATGATAGGGTCTCGCCCATATTGCTCGACTGGTATGACGCCCATGCGCGGGTGTTGCCATGGCGCAGCCCGCCGGGTGCGCCATTGCCTGATCCTTATCGCGTCTGGCTCTCTGAAGTGATGCTGCAACAGACCACTGTGGCGGCCGTCATCCCCTATTTCGAAAAGTTCATGGCGCGCTGGGGCGGTGTGGAGGCGCTGGCCGCTGCAAGCGAGGCGGAGGTGATGGCTGCATGGGCGGGGCTGGGCTATTACAGCCGGGCACGCAACCTTCATGCCTGCGCCCGCACCGTGGCGGCGCGCGGCGGATTTCCCGATAGCGAGGAGGCATTGCGCAAGCTTCCCGGCCTCGGCGCCTACACTGCCGCTGCCGTCGCAGCGATCGCCTTCGGGCGGCGCGCGGTGGTGGTCGATGCCAATGTCGAACGCGTGGTGGCCCGCCTGTTTGCGATTGCGCAGCCCTTGCCAGCCGGGCGGGCCGCGATCAGGGCGGCGGCGGACCGGATAACGCCCCATCGGCGCGCGGGCGATTTTGCACAGGCAATGATGGATCTGGGCGCGACCATCTGCACTGCGCGTGATCCGCGCTGCATGCTGTGCCCGCTGGCGCAGCTTTGCCAAGGGCGGATGGCGGGCGATCCGGCGCGTTACCCTGTAAAGCCTGCCCGCAAGGCAAAGCCGGAACGCAGCGGCACGGCATACTGGATAGAGCGCGAGGGCTCGGTTTTCCTGGTCACACGGGCCGAGGCGGGCATGCTTGCCGGCATGCGGGCGCTGCCCGATGATGGCTGGACGGTGCGCGCCGATGGTGCCGGGCCGCCGCCGCTTGCCGGGCCATGGCAGGCGGCAGGCATCGTGCGCCATACATTCACCCATTTCCACCTCAGCCTCAAACTCGCGCTTTATCGGGGCGGCGATTGGGCTAGTCTGGAGCAGGCAAAGGGCGAATGGTGGCCGCTGGACCGGCTGGAGGAGGCCGGGCTGCCCACAGTGTTTGCCAAGGCGGCGCGGCTGGCGCTGGCGAGAGAGGATTGAGGATGGAAGCGGAGTTGACCTTGCCGAGCAGGCGGCGCTTTCTGGCCGCATCCGCGTTGCTTGCGTCGGCTTCGCTGGCGCCTCGCATGGCTTTTGCAGCCGACGCGGCGAATTGGGCAGGGGTGAGACGGCTGGTCGAGGCGAATGTCCGGGCTGGCAGGCTGAGCGGGGCGGTGGCCTTGATGGGTTTTGGCCAGACTGACGGCCAGGCGATTGCCCATGGCTATCTTTCCATGGGCCAGCCGGGCCGGATCGGGCCGGACAGCCTGTTCCGCATCTATTCGATGACCAAGCCCATCACCGGCTTGGCGGCGATGATGCTGGTGGATGAAGGCAGGCTCGGCCTCGATCAGCCGCTGGCCGATATTCTGCCCGCCTATGCACAAATGATGGTGCAGCGTGTGCCTGACGGGGCGCTCGAAGATGTGGTCCCTGCGCAAGCTCCCATCACCATCCGCCATCTGCTCACGCATACGTCCGGGCTTGGTTACAGCACCGAACAAAAGGGGCCGCTCAAACAGGCCTATGAGAAGGCGGGTCTGGTGCCCGGCCTGTTGACGAAATTCACCATTCCCGGCTTCAACCTGCCCCGGCCGGTTGCAAGCCTTGCGGAATTTGCCGACCGTCTGGCGACCATGCCGCTGGTCCATCAGCCCGGAACGAAATGGAGCTATTCGGTCGGACTGGATCTGTTGGGCCGCATGATCGAGCTGGTTTCGGGGCAAAGTTTCGATGCCTTCCTGCAGGAACGCATTTTCGAGCCGCTGGGCATGGAGAGCACCTTTTTCCGCGTTCCCGCGACGCACTCTGGCCGTCTCACCAGCAATTACGGGGTGAAGGATGGCCTGCTGCTGCCGATCGATCCCGCGCCGCAATCGGTGTTCCTCGAGCCTGTGCCCTTTGCCTTTGGCGGGTCCGGCCTGGTCTGCAGCCCGCGCGATTACGACCGTTTCCTGCGCATGCTGCTGGGATATGGCGCGCTTTCAGGCAGGCGGATCATGAGCGAACGCGCGGTCCGGCTTGCTACCAGCAACCTTCTGCCCGAAGGGGTGAGCACGGCGGGCACCATGGCCAATGGCGGCGGTTTCGGTGCCGGAGGGCGGGTCGGGCTGGGGGCGGAGACAGGCACATTTGGCTGGGGCGGGGCGGCAGGGACCATCGCCTTTGTCGATCTGAAACGCGGCTGGCGCGGCGGATTCTATGCGCAATATATGCCTTCTGATGCCCTGCCGGTGCAAAAGGCCTTTCCCGAAATCGCGATGAAGGATGCACTGGAGATGATTCACATGAAGGCAGCGGCATGAGCGGTCCGGCAATCGGTTTTGCCGGCGGCCTGATCGACCGGGCCGACCATATCCGTGCCGATCCTGAGCGGCTGGCAGGGCTTATGGACTGGCGCGCCCGCTTGCTTCGGCTGGAAGGGCTTGACCCTGTGATCGACAGCGAGGGGCGGCTGGAATGGGGCACGCTGGCCGATTGCGCGCCCGATGCCGAACTGGTCTTTCTCGGCCTGCTCGACGGGCGGGCCTGCTTTGCCGCCATTCCGGGCGAGGGCGAGGCTGGCATGATCAGCATCGGCGGCCGGGCGTGGCAGGCGATGGGCATATTGGGGCCTCAGGACCTTGCCGCCTATGGCATGGCCCGCAGCCTGGTCGACTGGCACGCGCGCCACCGCTTCTGCGCGGTTTGCGGCGAACGCACTCAGCTTGCCAAGGGCGGCTGGCAGCGCAGTTGCGGGGCTTGCGGCGCGGGGCATTTTCCGCGGGTCGATCCGGTCACGATCATGCTGGTCGAGCATGAAGGCATGCTGCTTCTGGGCCGGCAACCCCGCTTTCCGCCGCGCCGCTGGTCGTTGCTGGCGGGCTTTGTCGAGCCGGGCGAATCGATCGAGGAGGCGGTGGCGCGCGAAGTGTTGGAGGAGGCCGGAGTCGTGGCTCATTCCGTGTGCTATGTCGCCAGCCAGCCCTGGCCTTTTCCCTCCCAATTGATGGTCGGCTGTCATGCGATGGCCGACGATCCGGCGATCACCGTGGATGTCACGGAACTCGAAGATGCGCGCTGGTTCACGCGTGAACAGGTGGCCGAAGCGATGGCCGCCGGGCAGGACAGCGAAACGGCGCCCTTTCTCGCGCCTCCTCCTCAGGCGATTGCCCATCAACTCATGCAATGGTGGCTCGAGCGATGACCGCAAAACTGACTATCGACATCTGGTCCGACGTGATGTGCCCCTGGTGCGTCATCGGTTACAGCAATCTGGCAAAGGCGCTGGACGAGCTGAAGGGTGAGATCGAGGCGGAAGTGCGCTGGATGCCGTTCGAGCTGAACCCCGGCATGGTCCCGCAGGGCGAAGAGCAGGACGCGCATATCCTCAGGAAATATGGCCGCTCACCCGAGCAGATGGCCGAAATGCGCACGCGGATTGCCAGCCTTGCCAATGAGGCCGGCTTCAGCATCGACTGGCAGGGCGAAGGCGAGCCGCCTGCGCAGATGATGTGGAACACGCGCGCCGCCCACGTGTTGCTGCGCTGGGCGCTGGAGACGCAGGGGGCAGAGGTGCAGACCCGCCTCAAGCTGGCGCTGTTCCGCGCGCATTTCCAGCATCGGCGCAATGTTTCGGACAAGGACGTGCTGGCCGATATTGCTTTTGAGCAGGGTTTCGACAGGGTCGCGGCACTGGGTGCAATGGAAGACGACCGTCTGGAGTCTGCTGTGGCATGGGAAGAGGATCGCGCGCACGAGATGAACATCACCGGTGTTCCGGCCATGATTGTCCAGGGGCGCATGATGATCCCCGGAGCGCAGCAGAGCGAAACCTATGTCAGCGCCCTTCGAGAGGCCGTGACCAGAGGTTTGTGAGCAAGCTGCGGCAAGTTTGACATCCGTCAATTCCACGATCCCGAACATGCGGCAGGCTTTTTGCGTCCGGCCTTTCGCGGCCGCCCAGCATCAAAAGGAGCATGTCATGTCCAGACCATTCATCTTCAGCGGCGACGCCCATATTGCCGAGCCGCCAGATCTCTATCGCGATGCCTTGCCGGCCAATCTCCAGCAATGGGCGATCTGGACCGATGCGGTGGGCAACAACATGCACATCAACATGGGCGACAAGACCTTGCTCAAGGTTTCGCGCGATATTCACGATCACAAGACCGGCAAGCTGGATGACCCCAATGTGCGGCGTCTGGGTGGCCGCAATCTCGACATGCGCCTGAAGGACATGGCGCGCGACGGCATCGATTCGGAGCTGGTTTTCCCCGGTCTCGGGCTGGTGTTCGGCCAGATTCTCGACCGCGAGGCGCAGCGCATCTCGGCGCGCACCTATAATGACTGGGCATGGGCCTATACCGATGGCCTGCGCGATACACTGGTCGCCGCGGCACTGCTGCCCTTCCTCGACATGGACGATGCCGTGGCCGAAGCGGAACGCGTCATCGCCATGGGTTATCGCACGGTGATGATCCCGTCGGTGCTGCCGCCCGAAGCCCCGCAATATAACGACCCTGCATGGGACCGCCTTTTCGCCCTGTGCGGCGAGAAGGACATCCCGATCTGCGTTCACACCGCGACCGGTTACAAGAATGTGCGTCCGTTGCGCGGGCCGGGGGCTGCCGCGTTCAATTACACCACGCTGATGTGCGATGCGATCAATTGCGTTGCGCTTCTGACGCTCAGCGGCATTCTGGATCGCAACCCCAAGACCAAGGTCGTGTTCTCCGAATATGGCGCGGGCTGGTTGCTGGCCGTGGGCGAACGCATGGACGAGGGCTATTTCGGCCATGCGCCGATGGTCCAGCCCAAGCTCAACCGCCTGCCGAGCCAGATCGTGCGCGAACAGATCGTGCTGTGCGTTCAGAACGACCTTGGCGCGCTCCTGCAATTGAAGGAGCAGGGCGTCGAGACGGTGATCTTCGCAACGGACTATCCGCACTCCGAAGGGACCTTCCCCTATTCGCAGGATCTGGTCGACAAGATCCTCGACGAGAAGCAAATCCCCGGCCTGAGCCGCGAGGAACGCGAAGCCGTGCTCGGCATGACCGGCGTCAAGCTGTTCAAGATCGACATGGAAAAGGCGCGCAACCCGGTTCTGCCGGAACACGCCGCGGCCGCCTGACGGGAACCGCAGCAGCAAGAGAGGCCCCGTCATCGCACGATGGCGGGGCCTTTCGCTTTGCGCTCAGACCAGACCCAGCCTGCTGAGCTGGTTGAGCAGACGGCCCGGAAGCACTTCGGGGGTTGCATCGGTGTCGCCAAGGTCGGCGGGCGCGTCTTCTTCCTCCAGATAACGCCAGCCCTGATGAGCGCGCTTGGGGCGCGGCTCGACCATGATCAGGCGCGGTTCCAGCCGGATGTTCCAGCGGCCGTCCTCGCGCTGTGCAAAGCCCAGAATGGGGCTGCGGCCGATGATCGTGTGGTCGAAGATCCAGAACAGCGAGCCGCCTGCCATTTCGTCCTTGCGCCGCGGCAGGTTGCGCGTGCTGGCAAAGACGTCGCTGCGGCTCTCCAGCCAGCGGCGCAGATCCTCGACGCTCGCCGCGCCATAGGCGATCTTGGTCATGCCGAGCGGCATCAGGCCATCAGCCGACCAGCCCGCTCATCGAAGCCAGCCCCAGAAAGACGAGGAAGCCCATCGAATCGGTGGTCATGGTCACGAAGATCGACGAGGCAATGGCCGGGTCCGCCTTGAACTTGTCCAGGGTCAGCGGCACGAAGACCCCCGCCAGCCCCGCGATCACGATATTGGCGAGCATGGCCGCCGCGATCACCACGCCCAGCGCCGGATTGCCGAAAATCACGCTCACCGCCACGCCGATCACGGCCGCCACCGTGCCGCCATTAAGCAGCGCGATGGTGATTTCGCGCCGGACCGTGCGCCATGCATTGGAGGCGGTGAGCTGGTTGGTGGCCAAAGCGCGCACGGTGACGGCCAGCGTCTGTGTCCCGGCATTGCCGCCAAGGCCCGCCACGATCGGCATCAAGGTGGCCAGCGCCACCATGCGTTCGATCGTGCCTTCGAACATCGAGATGATCCAGGAGGCAAGCGTTGCGGTCAGCAGATTGGCGATCAGCCAGCGCACGCGGGCCGAATAGCTCTCGCGGATCGGCTCGTTGATATCGCCTTCGCCGGCACCCGACAGCAGCAAGACGTCTTCGCCCGCTTCTTCCTGAATGATGTGGACGATATCATCCACCGTGATCTGGCCGACCAGCCGCCCGCTCTCATCGACCACGGCGGCTGAGATCAGGGCATATTTCTGGAAGCGCAGCGCCACTTCTTCCTGATCCATGGCAACCGGGATCAGCGTCTGGTCGCGCTTCATCACATCGCTCAGCGCCACATGGCGCGGGGTGCGCAGGATCCATGACAAGAGGCAGCTGCCGACCGGCTTGTGTTGCGGATCGACCACGAAGACTTCCCAGAATTCGGTGGTGAGATCGGGATTGTCGCGCAGATAGTCGATCAGGTCGCCGACGGTCAGATGTTCGGGCACCGCGATCAGGTCGCGCTGCATCAGCCGTCCGGCGGATTCCTCCGGATAGGACAGCGCATTCTCGATCGCGGCGCGGTCTTCCGGGTCCAGCTCGGCCAGAACCGCCTGCTGGTCTTCTTCGTCGAGATCCTCGATCAGCTGGACCGCATCGTCGGTTTCCAGCTTTTCGGCGATTTCGGCAATGGCATCGGGGGCGAATTCCTCGATGATCTCCTCGATCAGGTCCTCGCGGACATAATCATTGAGCTCGGCAAAGACTTCGCTGCCCATCAGATCGCTGATCGCGCGGGCGAGGCTCATGCGCTCGTCGCGGTCCATCAGCTCGAACAGATCGGCGATGTCGGCCGGGTGCAGCGTCTCGACCATGTCATAGACCTGGCCGGTTTCGTCTGCTTCCAGAGCCTCGCGCACGGCGCGCACGAATTCGGGTTTCAGGCGGTTTTCCTCGTCCAGCCCCTCATCCTGCGGGCGCGAGGAGACGACCGGGGCCTCAGCCTCGGGGCTCAGCATTTCGGTATGATCCTCGCTCGCCATGTGCACCCGTCTATTGTCGCGCCGCGCAAAAGCAACCGGCCATTGCCCTCATCGCGTGACTTTATCCGCCAGCCGCCTATATCGCTCCCTCATAGGCACCAATGCTTGCAATCAGGAGACAGCTATCATGGCCGATGAAAAACTTACCCTTTCGCTCGATTCGGGCGGCGATGTCGTCATTCGCCTGCGTCCCGATCTGGCTCCCGGCCATGTCGCGCGCATCACCGAACTGGCCAAGGAAGGTTTCTACGATGGCGTGGTGTTCCACCGCGTGATCGACGGTTTCATGGCGCAGGGCGGCGATCCGACCGGCACCGGCATGGGCGGCTCTGACAAGCCTGACATCAAGGCCGAGTTCAACGCCGAACCGCATGTGCGCGGCACCTGCTCGATGGCTCGCGCTCAGAACCCGAACAGCGCGAACAGCCAGTTCTTCATCTGCTTCACCGACGCGCGCTTCCTCGACAACCAGTACACCGTTTGGGGCAATGTCGAGAGCGGCATGGAACATGTCGATGCGCTGCCCAAGGGCGAACCGCCGCGCACGCCGGGCAAGATCGTCAAGGCCAGCGTCGCCTGATCTGCTGAGCGCGCATGGCGGACCGTCTGCCATCGCTGCGCGGGATCGAGGCCTTTGCCTGCGTTGCCGAGGTTCTCAATCTGCGCGTCGCTTCCGAGCGGCTCAGCATCACCGTTTCCGCCGTCAGCCACCGCATACAGGGGCTGGAGGCGGAACTGGGGGTCAAGCTGTTCGATCGCAGCGCGCGCGGGCTGCGGCTGACCGCAGATGGCGCAGCCTTTCGCGCCCGCCTGCTGCCCGGCTTGCAGGCCCTGCAGGAGGCGACCCGATCAGCCGCCCCATCGCCACAGCGG
>CAZWEY010000105.1:0-8078 GCA_964632055.1 uncultured Sphingomonadaceae bacterium | reverse complement strand
AAAGGACGCCGAGGCTGCCTTCAATCGCTGGGCAGACGTCTATCAGCCGACCACCGACGGCCACGTGCCGATCTGGGCCAAACGCCATGGCTGAACCGGCCGCATCCCGTGCCATCGACCATATCGACACCGCAGCGCGTTTCAGCGCGGCGGATGCCGAACGGCTGAATGAAAGGTTCAGGGATGCAAGCACGCTGGTCATGCTGCGCCAGGTTCTGGTCGAAAAGCTGGCCGGCAATGTTGCGGTCGTCTCCAGCTTCGGCGCAGAAAGTGCGGTGCTGCTGCATCTTGTCGCACAGGTCGACCCGTCAACACCGGTGATTTTCCTCGATACGGGCAAGCATTTTGCCGAAACTCTGGCCTATCGCGACGAGCTGATGCAATCGCTTGGCCTGACCAATCTCATCGTGGCAACGCCGCTCGCCGAAGTTATCGCCGCCAAGGACGAAAACGGGCTGCGCTGGTCGTGGGATCCGGACGGCTGCTGCGATATCCGCAAGGTCGAGCCGCTCGCCCGTGCGCTGGCCGGTTTCGATGCTTCGCTCACCGGGCGCAAAGCCTTCCAGGCGACAACGCGCGCCAATCTCCCCCGCTTCGAGCTGGATACTTTGGACGCGCAGGGACGGTTGAAGATCAACCCGCTGATCGACTGGTCGGCGAGTGATATTGAAGACTGGTTCAAGGCCAATGCGCTGCCCCGCCATCCGCTGGTGGCGCAGGATTACCTGTCGATCGGATGCTCGCCCTGCACCAGCAAGGTCGCGCCGGGCGAAGACCCGCGTTCGGGCCGCTGGAAAGGCTGGGACAAGACCGAATGCGGCATCCACACTCCCGGCGAACCGCAAAGCCCGGACGATCTGCCGCCCGACTACGAGCCGGTGTTCTAGGCCCTGATCCCGAAAGACCGTCGTGCCGCTTCACGCGGTGCGCATCTGGGGGGTGCTGTCAGTCTAACTCTAACTTGTCTCCAATTGGCGATTCTTCGCCGGTAGAGAGACAGAGATGAAGCCAATATCCTACAAGCGCCACCGCTTTCCGCCGGACACGATCCATCTGGCTGTGTGGCTCTATTTCCGCTTCACCACCAGCCTGCGGGACGTCGAGGAAATGCTCGCAGAGCGTGGAATCGATGTGAACTACGAGACCGTTCGCTGCTGGGCCAACAAGTTCGGACCGGCCATCGCCGCCAACATTCGACGCAGCCGCGGACGAGCGGATTCTGTATGGTACCTCGATGAGATGGTCGTGCGGATCAATGGCAAACGGATGTTCATGTGGCGGGCCGTCGACAAGGAGGGAGAAGTCCTCGATGTCCTCGTCCAGAAGCGACGCAACAAGACAGCGGCGCTAAAATTGCTGAAGAAACTACTCAAGAACCAGGGCTACGTACCGGATGAATTCGTGACCGATGGATTGCCCTCGTACAAGGCAGCGATGAAGTTTATCGGCTACCAGCAGCGTCACAAGCCGGGGCGATTACGAGACAACAACCGGGGCGAGAACTCCCATCTTCCGGTCCGACGACGGAAACGCAAGATGCAGCGGTTCAAGTCCCAAGGCCAGGCTCAGCGGTTCGTTTCAACCCACTCAGCGATCTACAATACCTTCAATACCCAGCGTCATCTGATCTCGCGAAAGACACTGCGCACTTACCGATCCGCAGCCATGTCGGAGTGGCTCACCGCGTCCGCTGCAGCGGCCTGAGATTCCGCATATCGGGCCTCAGTGCGCCCCGCTACGGTTTACCTGACAAGACCGCAAAAATGCCCCCGCACCGCAGAAGGGCGGTGGAGAGGCTATTGCCTATAACCCTTGAAATGCACGCGATTTTTATCGCCGAACCCAAGGAATAGAATGATTACAATGGGTTAAATGGCGGTGCGAGAGCGTCTCCCAACCAACTCTCTTTCCATTATCTTATTGATATTATGCGTTTAAATTTTCTATCCTAAAGCGCGATTGTATGCCTTCAAGGCATTTCGGACTGCGTCTTGAAAAACTCCCAAACACGTTCAGCGCCGTCAAAAGACTGGATGGGATTGCTACCCTGTCGCCGACCGCGCGTCCCTGGCCAGCCATGGCCTCCAACGTCATCGACTACTGAGATCGTGACAGCGCCATTTGGCGCGGCCCGATAAACAGACGTGGTCACCGACCCATTTCTGGTAATCACAGGCGGCGTCAGTGAGCGGTTAGCAGCGGCCCAGAACTGAACCGTTTCAGCCAAGGGCTTATAGGGTGCCGCCTGATTGCGCGAAACGAGCGGATTTCGGCTGAAGCAGCCCTCGAAGGGAACTTCGTTATCTTGCCCACCGTTGATGAGCATGATCGGCAGCGGTCTGCTGGGCTTCGCGTCAAAGCTGAACATCGCACCCACGACTGGTGCGATAGCTGCCAAACGCTCGGCGCGCTGGGTGGCATAGACCAAGGTCATCATTGCTCCGTTTGAGCCGCCGGTCATGAAGATCTTTCGGGGATCTGCGCCGTGTTCCCGGATGAGGAGGTCGATCAGGGCATCTAGGTAAGCAATGTCATTGGCTTGGCCAACCTGCCGACGCATCAGGAAGCCAGTGTTCCATGCGTGCCGTCCCGGCGCCCATTCCGTCCCTTCCGGGTAGACAACGGTGAAACCCTCCGAGACCGCGAGCCCATCAAACCCGCTTCGCTCTCGCTGAGCATCCGCGCTTCCCTGGCCTCCATGCAGCACGATCACGACAGGAGAATTGCGGCCAGGCCCAAGATCATTGACCACAACGGCACGTCGTTGAGTGCCTTCAACTGCCACCGAAATCTCGCGCGAATTCTGTGCGTATGCCATGGGCAAGGCAAAAATTGCCGCAAAAAAGGCAGCTAGAATACGCAAAGAGAGCATAGGATGTCGTTGATTACCTGAGGTCAAACGGTACATTGATGGTCAGTCGCGCCTTTGCTTGCATAGCTCAAACGTTGGAGACGGTAGCTCAGGCGAAGCATTACTTATCTCGAGAATTGGTGCTGGATTCGACGTGATGAATTGGCTTGAGAGAATGGACCCAAGGCACAGCTGGCTCAGTTTCCTGTGGGCCGCTGGTTTAGGTTTCACGATCCTGTTCGTGATGCTCGACCCAAGGCCGTCGAGAGGGTTGGATTTTGACGCGAGGCTTGCATTCTGGGCCTTGCATATACTCATTCCACTCGCACTGGCGCAGGCATCCCAACTCGCATTTACTGCCATTTCATTAAGTTTTGCAAACATATGGGCCTCGCTAGCAATGGCAGGTATCGCAGCTTCGGCCATTTTTGCTCCAGTTGCGCTCGCGCTTGATATTGCTTTCTCAGCAGCAGGTGGTTTGGCGCAGTCTGAACGCTTCAACATTGCTGAGGTTCTCGACGAGTGGGTGAATCTCGCACCACCTGTCATGCTGGTATGGATCGGCTTGAACGCGGCTAGATTCCTTAGATTGCCAGCTGTCGCTTCACCTTTCGAAGCAGTGCAGCCTGAAAATCCCGTGCCTCCGAAATTCATGGAGCGCATTCCTGTCGCGCGACGGGGCCAACTTATCGCGATTAGCGCAGAACTCCATTATCTCCGGGTCTATACGACGAAGGGCGAAGCGCTAATCCTGCAAGGGTTCGGTGAAGCGCTATCCCAACTTGGCTCGAAGGTGGGCCTTCAAATTCATCGCTCCCATTGGATTGACCCAGGCTTCGTCACCGGGTTCTCGCGTGATGGGGCAAGGATGGAAGTTACCCTTAGCACCGGCCTTGTTCTGCCCGTCGCGCGAAGTCGTCGGGACGTGGTGACAACGACCCTTGAAGGAATTGCTAAACGTTGAAGTGCGGCAATTCGTGCAATCAGCGTTACCGTTCATGCATTCCGGCTGGCTGACGACGCCACGGGCCTTTTACTAAGCCTCTCGAGCCGTTTGGAATAGTCCACTCGCTTTGCGAACGTTTGAAGAGGCAAAACATATGAAGGCACGACACCTGAACGCGGTTGCTATTGCATTGGCGACGGGGCTCGCGAGCGCAAGCGCTCACGCGCAGGATCCTGGAGGAGTATACGTGGAAGCCTTCGGTGGAGCCTCGATGCTCAGAGATTCGGATGTCAGCGGCAACGTTGCAGGCAAAGCCAACTTTAAGAGCGGTCCAGTTGTAGGAGCTGCAGTGGGCTATGACTATGCCAACACCCCGTTTCGCTCCGAGCTTGAGTTCATCTATCGCTCCGGGGATGCCAAAAAGTTCGCTGGCGGTGCCTCGGGCGACTTTGCGTCCACTACCTTTATGGTAAACGGATATTACGACTTCAAAGCGGGAGGGTCTCTTACGCCCTATCTCGGTGCCGGTGCCGGGTATGTGACGGAGATCGATTTCGACATTTCGGGCGGCGCAGGCCCCGGTGAATATAGCGAACGCGGCGGCTTCGCGTGGCAAGCCATGGGCGGGATAAACTATGCCCTCACGAACCGGATCGGGCTGTCGGGCGAATTGCGCTATTTCGATGCTGGCACTCGCACACTCAGTGGCTCTGCGGGCCAGGTCAAAGCTCGATATGCGTCATTCGATGCCATTGTGGGTGTGCGTTATCGCTTCTGAATATACTGGAATACGAGGGGATCTGGCAAATGCACGCTATTTCGAGACCCATGACTGCTTGCAAATCTAGATGAGCAGGCAATACTCCGGGAGACTCGGGGATACTTCAGTTCGTCAGCAATAATGAAAACGCGACATACCTCCTTTTCGAACAGTCCTGATGCCGCGGTTTCACGTCGCGTGTTGCTCGCCAACCCACGGGGGTTCTGTGCTGGGGTGGACCGCGCAATTGAGGCGGTGGAAGCTGCGCTTCGACGCTTTGGCGCACCGGTCTACGTCCGTCGAGCGATCGTTCATAATCGCGCCGTGGTTGAGCGGCTGGAAGCGCATGGCGCGATTTTTGTGCAAGAACTCGATGCGGTGCCTGAGGGCGCGATCGTGCTTCTCTCTGCGCACGGCAGTTCGCGGGCCATCAAGATTGAGGGACAAAACCGCCGGCTACGACTAGTAGATACAGTCTGCCCCCTGGTCTCCAAAGTGCATGCAGGGGTCGAGGCCTGGTATCGAGCGGGCCGCCATATATTGCTCATCGGTCATCATGGGCATCCGGAGATCATCGGCACGCTCGGCCAAGTCCCAACGGGAGCGGTGTCGGTCATATCCCGCCCAGAAGACCTCGACAGGCTTGATCTCGGCCGCAACACTGCGGTCGCCTATGCAGTGCAGACTACCTATTCGGTCCGCGACGCCGAAACTATGATCTCTGCGATACGTGATAGGTTTGATGATGTTGCCGCCCCCCGCGCCAGCGATATCTGCTATGCCACCACTAACCGGCAGACCGCGATCGAAACGATCGCCCCACAAACCCAACTGGTGCTGGTCGTCGGCGATCCGATGTCTTCGAACGCACGTCGTCTGGTCGAGGTGGCGGTGGCTTCGGGTTGCCCCAAAGCCGTGCTGGTTGAAGACGGCGCCGGCTTGCCTTGGGAGATGATTTGTCAATGTAATGTTATTGGCCTGACTGCAGCGGCCTCAACCCCGGAAACCGCCTTTAGCAGCGTTAGCGATGCGCTTGGCGAGGCAGGTTTCGCGCTCGAAGAATTTGATGGCACGGTCGAGCATGTGCGGTTCCGCCCCGTGTCGCTTGATCCCCTCGAACCTGCAGGCGATTCAATAAGCACGGAAGATAGATTGGCCGAGTTGCGCAGAGACCTTGACGCATTGCTCGAAGAGACCATCGGCAGCGTCAAGGATGGCGACCGGCGGCTGGCCGAAGCCATGCGCTACGCCGTGATAGGCGGAGGGAAGCGGTTCCGGGCCTTGCTGGTCGCGTCTGTTTGCGATCTGGTGGGGGGATCCTATGGGCAAGCATTGCGGGTCGGCGCAGCGATCGAATGCATTCACGCACAATCACTGGTCCATGATGATCTGCCTTGCATGGACGACGATGATCTGCGCCGAGGCCGACCTACCCTGCACCGAAAGTTCGATGAGGCGACAGCTGTTCTGGCAGGCGATGCACTGCTGGCGCTGGCCTTTGAGCTGTTGGCCGAGGAGGCAACTCATGCCAATTCCGCAGTCCGGTCTGAATTGGTCCTAGGGTTGGCCAAGGCCATCGGCCAGAATGGTTTGGCAGGCGGTCAAATGATGGACCTCTATCCCCCCACAAATCCAAGCAAGGCCGACCTTTTCGCCTGCGAAAGCCGCAAGACCGGAGCCTTGATCCGCTTCGCGGTCGAAGCCGGTGCAATGCTGGGCAAATGCAATGGCGAAGAGCGCGAGCGCCTTCTGCGCTTTGCAGAAAACCTGGGGCTGGTGTTCCAAATCCGCGACGATATGCTCGATTTAATCGGCGATACAGAAGTCGTAGGCAAAGCGCTCGATAAGGACGCAGCCGCTGGGCGTGCAACTGCAACCAGCCTGCTAGGATTAAAAGGCGCCGCGCAGCAGGCTAGTGAACTGGAAAGTGCGTGCCACGATGCGTTAGATAGCTTCGGCTCCAAGGCCACCGCGCTTCGCGATCTAACGAAGTTCGCAATCTCACGTATGCATTGAAGTGCAGATGCGTGCATTTGACAAGCGTAAGTTCCTTTTAATAAATTCAAAAAAGGGATGAGATCGATGAAACTCATTGTTTTCTTCGCAATCGCGACAGCTGCCGTGACCGCCCCTGCAGCAGCACAAGAGGCGACCAAATTCGATGGCCCGTTTGTCGGAGTACAACTGGGCTGGCAGCAAGACCGGAGATCAGCCACCTCCAGTACAGTGCCGCCCTCCACAACTCGCGTGACCGGCGATGGCTTGGTATACGGGGGTCAGGTCGGCTACGATGCCAACATCGGCGGCGCCGTGCTTGGTTTAGAGGGCTCGATAACTGGACGGAATGGCAACAATGGTTCTGCTACTCTCGATTTCGAGACGGGCCGGACGATCAACGTAACGGCTCGGGCCGGTTTGCTGGTATCCCCTGAAAGCCTCCTTTATGCTCGAGGAGGCTACTCTAATGCGCGCTTCTCGCTCACCAATCCGGCAGGCAATTCAGAAAGCCGGAACGGGTACACGCTCGGCACCGGTTATGAACGATCGCTCACGGACAAGATTTCGGCTCGGATCGAATATGCCTACAGCAACTACGGCAGCGATACACTGCCCGGTATTGGCGGCCCCGTGGAAATAAACTACCGGCGGCATGGCATCACTGCCGGGTTCAATCTTCGGTTTTGAATGCATCGACGAGAATGCCAATCAGAGATCGGCTATTTACGAAAAGAATATTAGCTTGAACTGATTGGCTGGTCATCCAAGCTCCGCACTGTAGCCCGTTGCATCCGCAAAACGCCAGCAGCCAAGATCTCCCCGACCTCAGCCAACCTCTCATCTGCGGTCATGGTGCTGGGATCTGGACGTCCCGGTGCCCATCTCACCCGCGGCGGCGGCGCAAGATAAAGCTCCATCACGAGATTGGGCTTCTTCGCCAGCAAGGTGAGTAGCACTTTGGCCGGTCCAGACGGCTGCCGGCGACCTTGTTCCCAGTTCACCAGGGTGCCTTCCGGAACGCCAATGCTGGCGGCAAAGGCGCTCTGAGATAAGCCGGTCCTTTGCCTTATCGCCGTCACGTCGACCGATGGAAGTTCCCCATGCTGTCGACAGGCGCTTAGGTTGACCGCTTCCATCGCTCCAGCCCGGCGCTGCTGCGACGACTCAACGACAGGATTGCGGCTACTCTGCCAGACGCCCAGACCGATGATAGGAGCTAACCTGGTCCATTCTTGCCTCTCACTGGATGTTGCCAAGCGGGAACACTTGAGCGATGGTTTGCGTCGTACGGCGATCCTGACGAGGGCGGCACATGAAAATCATCGGCCGAATAGCGCTCACTCTGGGGCTGATCGTGAGTGCGCTCCTCTACTTCTTCGTTGTCGATGGCAATCTTCCGAGAACCTCAGACTTCAACCCTTCACTTACGGAACTGCGCGCCTTGGCGAATGCACCGGCGGAGCAAAGACCGGTTGCAATCGAGATGGAAGTCTTTGCATCGGATCAGGTGCCAGCCCTTGGCT
>CAZWEY010000104.1:0-8101 GCA_964632055.1 uncultured Sphingomonadaceae bacterium | reverse complement strand
CAGCGGGCGCTCATGGGTGCCGTTGATGATGGCCAACGCAATGCCTGCCCGCTCTGCGATTTCGGCGGCCTGAATCTTGGAAATCATCCCGCCCGAACCCATGCCCGAACCCGAGCCCGCAGTGGCCATCGCGTGAATTTCAGGGCTGATGCCGTCCACCACCGGCAACATGGCCGCGCCCGGCTCAGAAGGATGGCGGTCATAGAGGCCGTCGACATCGCTGAGCAGCAACACCGCATGGGCAGAAGCGGCTTGCGCCACCCGCGCGGCCAGCCGGTCATTGTCGCCAAAGCGGATTTCCTGGGTCGCCACGCTGTCGTTTTCGTTCACCACCGGCACCGCGCCGGCCTTGAGCAGGCGGCCCAAAGTAGCCGAGGCATTGAGATAGCGCCGCCGGTCCTCGAAATCCTCCAGCGTCAGCAGCAATTGCGCGGCAACAATGCCCTTCGCGCCGAGCAGTTCGGACCACAATTCGGCCAATGCGATCTGACCCACAGCGGCCGCGGCCTGCGCATCGGCCAGATTGGCGCGTCCGCCCCTGGGCAGGCCAAGCCGCGCAGCGCCCAGCGCGATCGAGCCGGAACTGACCACCACCACATCCTGCCCACGAGCGCGCGCTGCGGCAATTTCATCCACCAGCCCTTGCAGCCAGGCGCGCCTTGCGGTGCCATCCTTGGCCACGAGCAAGGCCGAGCCCACCTTGAGCACAAGGCGGGGGCACGCTTTTGCATCCGCAAGATCTGCGAGTTGGTCGATGGCCATCGGCGGGAATTAAGCGAAACTGGAAAAGATGCAAATATCCGGTCGGACAGGACGACTCACAGCGGCGACCAGGGCGCTGCTTCAGTCTCGTCCTCAACCTCGCCAGCGGGGTGTTCGGTGACGGTTGCGGCAGGCAGATAGCCGAGTGCTGCATCGAGCAGCGCATCAATGCCCTTGCCGGTGGCGCCGGATATGGGGAAAACTTTTGCAGCACCGGCCTCGATCAATTCCTTCGTGAAGGCTTCGACCAGTTCGCTATCCACCAGATCGACCTTGTTCAAAGCCACCAGCCGCGGCTTGTCATCCAGCCCCGCGCCATAGGCGGCAAGCTCGCTCTCGATCACCTGCATCGCTTCGGCCGGGTCCTGCCCTTCCACATCGATCAGATGGATCAGCACCCGGCAACGTTCGATATGGCCCAGAAAACGGTCGCCGATCCCCGCTCCTTCGGCAGCACCGGCGATCAGGCCGGGAATATCGGCCAACACGAATTCGCGCTCGCGGTGGCGGACCACGCCAAGCTTGGGCACCAGCGTGGTAAAGGCATAGGCGCCCACCTTGGAACCGGCGTTGGAAACCTGATTGATGAAGGTCGACTTGCCTGCATTGGGCAAACCGACAAGGCCGACATCGGCCAGCAGTTTCAGCCGCAACCAGACCCACATCTCCTCGCCCGGCTCGCCCGGCTGGTGCTGGCGCGGGGCGCGGTTGGTCGAGGTCTTGTAGCTGGCATTGCCGCGTCCGCCCATGCCACCATGCAGCAAGGTGATGCTCTGGCCTGCTTCGGTCAGATCGGCGAGAACGCTCTCTTCATCCTCGTCCGAAATGATCTGGGTGCCCACCGGAACCTTGATCACCAGAGGCTTGGCGCTGGCGCCGGTGCGGTCCTTGCCCATGCCGTGTCCGCCGCGCGGTGCCTTGAAATGCTGGGCATAGCGAAAATCGATCAGCGTATTGAGGCCGGACACCGCCTCGAACACGATATCGCCGCCCCAGCCACCATTGCCGCCATCCGGGCCGCCATATTCGATATATTTCTCGCGCCGGAAGCTGACCGCACCGGGCCCCCCGCTGCCTGAACGGAGATAGATCTTGGCCTGGTCGAGAAAATGCATGGTAGAAATCTAACCCGTTGGGCCGGACCTGTCGAATGTTGCTCTATGCTTCGGCTGGCGGGCGGTTCAGGACATCTGGTGGAGCCGAGGGGGATCGAACCCCTGACCTCGTCATTGCGAACGACGCGCTCTCCCATCTGAGCTACGGCCCCGTTCCAGTGCCAATGCGCCCCTCTCGGCAGCGCAGAAGCGGCTCCTTAGCGAAAGGCCCGCCCGCTTGGAAGCCAAAATTGTCAGCCAGCTGGCCCGGCGATCAGCGCAGGCTTGCCCCTGCATTATCCGAAGCCGCAGCAGGGCCAAGCGCCTGCGGCGAGCGGCCAGAGCCATAGGTCGCATCCCATGCGGCGGCGTTCTTCTGATATTGCTCGAAGTCCTGATAGAATTTTTCGAAAACGCCTTCCACCCGGCCAAGGCTGCGTGCGGAAAAACCATCCAGATCGCTGGAAGGGACCGAGCCGGACTCCGCCGCCACCCCCACCATTTCATTGCAGAAACCGGGCAGGACAGGAGGCAGGGCGAAATAATTATAGACCCTGGTCGAATAGGCTTCCCGTTCGCGCACGAAGGAGGAACCGAACCGGCCGCGCCATTCGGCATCGACCGTCTTGTATGTCGCCAGAAGCCCTTTCTCATGAGTCTTGATGAAGCGCTTGTAGCCATCGAGGATCGAGGCATACTGGCTGCCCGAACAATTGAGCGCGGCGACATTATAGGCCGAACGCATGTTCCATGTCGTCTGCGCCTTCGAAATCCCGGCATTCACCGTCTGGCGCAGCCCATAGGCATCCTTGGGCGGGATCGGCGTTGTGAGGGAGGCGCCACCCGGAGGCACGGGTCGCGCCGGAATGGCCTTGGGCGGCGGTGGCGGGGCTGGCGGAGGAGGCGCAGCACAAGACGCCAGCAAGGCCAGCAGGCCTGATGCAAATAGGCGGCCAGCCCGGCCTTGTGCCATGGCCGCGATCCGGTCCCCATACATTCCCGATGCGCTCCTTCCTGATGTCCGGCGACCAGACCGGTCGCATAAGTGTTAATGCTAGTCCGCTTCATCGACAAAGAAAATGCCCGAAGCGCGTTTGGCGCTCCGGGCACGATAAAGCGGCAGTTTCCCGCGATCAGTCGCGGTTGCCCATGAAGCTGAGCAGGAACTGGAACATGTTGATGAAGTCGAGATAGAGCGTCAATGCGCCCAGCACGACCGCCTTGCCGGCAAATTCAGTGCCGCGGACATAGTCATATTGTTCCTTCAGGCGCTGCGTGTCGTATGCGGTAAGGCCTGCAAAGATCAGCACGCCGAGGAAGCTGATCGCCCAGTAAAGGCCGGGAGATTGCAGCCAGATATTCAGCAGGCTGGCAATCAGGAGGCCGACCACGCCCATGATGAGGAAGGTGCCGAAGCCCGACAGGCTCTTCTTGGTGGTATAGCCAAACAGGCTGAGCCCCGCAAAGGCGCCAGCCGTTGCAAAGAAGGTCGCCGCGATCGAGCCACCGGTATAGACGAGGAAAATCGTCGAAAGCGAAACACCCATCAGCGTCGCAAAGGCCCAGAACATCCCTTGCAGCGCAGAGGTGCTGAAGCGGTTCTGGCCGAAGCTCATCGCAAAGACGATCGCCAGCGGCGAGAGGATGAACAGCCAGCGCAGCGGGCTCATCATCAATTGCTGGCCAAGGCCGGAATTGGCCACCAGCATCGCGACGATGCCCGAAAGCAGCACACCCGATGTCATGTAATTGTAGATGGAGAGCATGTGCCTGCGAAGGCCCATGTCCATGGTGCCGGCGCGACCGGGGGCGTCGGTAGCGAGGCCCGGAGCTTGTCCGAGGCCCGGGGACTGCCGGGGGTCATTCCAGTTTGCCATCTTGCTTTCCTAACTCCTTCTACCGGCAGCAGCATAGCCGCCGGTCAGCTGCAAATATCGCTATTGCGGCGATGGATTTCAAGCAAAACAGGAACGGATTACTCCGAAATCGGCGCCCGGTTCAGCCCTTGCGCGCGGCCTTGGCCATTTCCGCTCCCCGGTCGCGCGCCGCGCGCAATGTCGCTTCCACCAAATCAGACAGCGCATCATCCTGATCCAGCGCCTTCAACCCGGCTTCGGTCGTGCCGCCGGGGCTGGCCACGCGCCGTGCCAGCGCGCCTGGACTCTCACCGGAGCCAGCTGCCAGCAAGGCCGCACCCTCGACAGTGGCCAGAGCCAGCCGGTCGGCCTGTGCCCGCTCCATGCCCAGAGTCGCAGCGCCCGCTGCCAACGCATCGATGAAACGATAGACAAAGGCGGGGCCTGAACCCGCCAGCGCCGTCACCAGATCGAACTGCTCTTCTGCCACCCATTCAGCCTGCCCGAGCGGTTGCATCAGGGCGGTCGCCGCCTTGCGGGCTACCTCGTCCGGCAGCCGCCCCGCCAGCGCCACGGGTGATTTGCCCAGTGCCGCCGAAAGATTGGGCATCAGGCGCACCAGCCCCGCGGCACTTGGAAAACGGGCGGCAAGCGCCTCGAGTTCGACGCCTGCCAGCATGGAAAAGACGATCGTGCCCGGCCCTGCGACCGGCTCTACCGAAGGGGCTACCTCGTCCAGCAATTGCGGCTTGATACCCAGCACCACCGCGTCGAACGATTTTTCCGGCACCTTGCGCAGCAGGGCCACCCCATCGGGCGCAGCCGCAAGAACCGGATCGACAATGGTGAAGGTCACCGGGGCAATGCCTGCGCGCAGCCAGCCTTGCAGCATGGCTCCGCCCATATTGCCGCAGCCCACCATCAGAATTGAAGTATAAGCACTCATTGCGCCCGACTGCGCCACAGCGCTTCTGCGGTCAAGCCTCTCCGGCGGCATCGACCAGAGCGCTCGCCAGCGCATCGGCCGGGCTCTTGTCGCCCCACAGCGCAAACTGGAACGCGGGATAGAAGCGGTCGCATTCCTCCATCGCCGCTTCCACCGCGGCCTGCGCCTGGCTGAGGCTCAGCAGGCCATCATCGCCCAGCATCAATCCATGGCGATAAAGCAGCACCCCGCCATTCGACCAGATGTCGAAATGGCCCAGCCATAGCTGCTCGTTCACCAGCGCCAGCAATTCGAACATGGCGGCGCGCTTGGTATCGGGCACCCGCACATCAGGCAGGCACAGCAATTGCAGCACATGGTCTTCGACCCGCCAGATGGCGCGCAGCTGGTAATTGGCCCAGCTGCCCTGGATCTCGCCGGTCAGCTCGTCATCACTGACAAATTCGAACGGCCAGCCACGCGCCTCGAACAGCGAGGCGAGCATGTCGACAGGCGCCGCATCCTCTTCGCGTGTTCCGTCCTGACCGCTCAATCTCATGGGTTTTTTCCTGGCTCTCAATTCGGGAGCAGGGATGCGCGGGCCAGGGCTAGGCGGCAACGGACAAGGCGCGCAGGGCTGGGTAAAACTGCACAAGCCTGTTCACAAGTTGTGCAAAAGCAGTGCATTCGGCAGGATCTAGAGCGGATTGACCCTCTCGCCCTCCGCGCTGGTGAAGGAGAAGGAGTCGATCCCCGCCTTCTTCAGCTCACCGACAAAATTCTGCGCCGCCTTGTCATTGGCAAACGGCCCGACCAGCAACCGGTTGGTTTGCCCCCATGAAGCGGTGAAGCCATCCTTGCCCTTGAACAGCCCTGCATTCTGGCGACCATATTTGCGCCAGTCATAAGCCAGCGCCTTCAGATCGCGACCAATGCCGATCTGGACCCAGATACGGCTGGGATATTTGGGCTTGGGCGGAGGCGCCTCCACTTTAGGCTCCGGCTCCGGCCTGGTCTCGCGCCTGATCTTGATGCGCGTGACATCAACTGCCCCCGCTGCAGCCCGCGCAGGGGCGCTGGGCACCGAGAAATCCGCAAAGGCCTCTGCCACGCTGCTTGGGGCCGGCTCTGGAGCAGGTTCCGGAGGCCGGGCCGGTTCGGCAGCCGCAACCGGAGCAGCGGCAGGAGCCGGTGCGGGAGTTGGGGCGAGTGCAGGTGCCGGGGTAGGTGCCGGGGTAGGAGTAGGCGCTGCAGTCGGGGCGCGTGCCAGGTCAAAGCCCGGCACTATGGGCGGTGAGGGAACCGGTTCAGGCGCGGGGCTTGCAGGCGCTTGTGGAGCTGGAGCTGGAGCTGGAGCTGGGGCAGGAGCCTGTGCCGGAGTGGGAGCAGGCGGCAACTCCGCCTGAGCAAGCTGCGTCCCCTTTGCATTGCCCTTTTCAGAGCTGCTGTCGGGTTTTCTGTCCCTGCCCTTGCGGCCCAGCGGCTCTCCCTTGGGGATGAGGGCGGCATCGGCAGGCTTGCGCGCCTTTTGCGCCAGGGCGGCAATGCGCGGATCGTCCCGCCCAATATCCACCGCCTTGGGAAAATGGCCGAAATTGGCGGCAGCCGCCTGTTGCGCCGGGGTCAGGCGGGACATGTAGCGCAGATAGGGCGCCAGTCGCGAAGCGGTCTCGGCGGGCAGGCGGACATCGGCGATCGCCTGTGCTTCCTTGACATCGCCCAGAATAGCCATGGCAAAAGAGCGGGTGCGATAGGCTGCCAGATCACGCTTTTCGAGCAAGGGGAGCAAGACCTGCTCCGAGCCTGCGCGATCGCCCGAAATCGCCAGGCTCAGCGAGAGCCTGCGCGCAACCTCGTCGTTGCGCGACTGGGCAAGGGCAATGCGGTAAAGCTGCTGAGCGCGCAGATTGTCGCCGACAAGATCATGCGCCAGCCCGCGATCGGCGGCAATCGAGACGATCGGCGCGCCGGCCCGCTCGGCCTCGTCGAACATCAGCAGGGCATCATAGGGGTTCTGACCGCGCACATAGGCCGAAGCCAGCCCGGCCTTGGCGCGTGAATCGCCCTTGGAGACCGTATCCACGCGCGTGAAGAAGCCGATAGCGGCATCAAGATCGCCCAGTTCCAGCGATGCCGTCCCTGCATCGAGCAGGGCCGCGCTGTCGTTCGGATTTCTTCCCAGCCTGCGCAGTGCGGCATTCAGTTCCAGCGATGACTGGGAAGGCAAGGGCTGGATAACCGGTCGCGACGCACTCTGCGCCAGGCCTTGCTGGGGCAAGGCGGAAAGGACCGCCACCGCACCCAGTGCCATGGCACATTGCAAATGCGGCATTTTCAGGCGGAAGGGCAATGCAATTCCCCGAAATCAGGCGCGGGCATCAGACATGCCAGGCAAGCAGGTGATGCGGCAAAGCCCGCATCACCGGAATATTGCCTGCCCAGGCTTAACCTCGGCAAAACAACCTTACTGATTGTTCTGCCGGCCCAGGAAGCGAGGAATATTGAGCGACGAACCGCTCTTGTCCTCATCTTCGTCGTCCTCGTCGGAGGCAGAGCCGCGCGACAGATTGGCCATCCGTTCGAACAGTGTCGCCCCCGGTGTCGAGCCCCGGCGCGAGGCAGACGCCTCTTCGCCGGAATCACCGGAATCGCCGCTCAAACCGCCCAGAATGCCGCGCCTGCGGCCAGTTTGAGCAGGCGCAACCGGTGCGTCTTCCTCCGCCAGCCGATCGGCCTCTGCGAAGAGACCATCTTCGCTCGCAGTAGCGGGAGCCCGATCGTTCCAGAGCTCATCGCCACCCGAAGACCCGACCCCAGACTGCTGCTCTGCGTTGGCATCCTCAAGTTCGCTGGTGAGTTCAAAAGCCTCTTCGCCCTCGTTTTTGTCACCCCCGGCTTCATCGGCGAGATCCGGCGGGAGCATCGAGCCGTAGCGCGAAGATGAAGCATCTTCATCTTCCTCGCCCTCGTCTTCCAGCTCGAGGCTAGCTTCATAGGCCTCTGCAGCGGGGTCGTGCATGCCGACAGGGATGCGAGGCGCAGCGCCATCATCATTGCCGGTTTCGTCCTGCCAGGCAGTCTCTGCAACCGGCTCAGGCTCGACCGATGCCCCATAGGAAGAGACTTCCTCAAGCTCGTCTTCTCCGGGCAAAGGCAAAGCCGGTTTCTTGGGCGCGCGGCCAGTGCTCATGGCCAGCGGGCGGGCGATGTCACGCTCGGCAGCCCCCTGACCTTCCTGATGCTCGATGCCGGTCGCCACCACGGAAACGCGGATGCGGCCGTTGAGATCGGGATTGAAAGCCGAACCCCAGATGATGTTTGCCTCGGGATCGACCAGCTCGCGGATGTGGTTGGCTGCTTCGTCCACCTCGAGCAGGCGCATGTCGTCGCCGCCGATGATCGAGATGATGACGCCCCTCGCGCCCTGCATCGAAACACCATCGAGCAGCGGATTGGCAATGGCG
>CAZWEY010000103.1:0-8125 GCA_964632055.1 uncultured Sphingomonadaceae bacterium | reverse complement strand
GAAATGACAATCGGTTCGCGGAAAACAACACCGCCCAGAATGTTGCGGATCGTGCCGTTGGGCGACTTCCACATCTTCTTGAGGCTGAATTCCTCCACGCGGGCTTCGTCGGGCGTGATGGTCGCGCATTTCACGGCAACGCCATATTGCTTGGTCGCATTGGCGCAATCGACGGTAACCTGATCCTCGGTAGCGTCGCGATTTTCGACCGAAAGATCGTAATATTTGAGGTCGATATCGAGATAGGGGAGAATGAGGCGTTCGCGGATCCACTGCCAGATGATCCGCGTCATTTCATCGCCGTCCATCTCGACGACAGGGTTTGCTACCTTGATCTTTGCCATTTGTGTCAAAACTCCCCGGGGAAAATGCTGCGCTGCCTTTAGCAGGTGAGCGGGCAGGTGCAAGGCGGCTGCCGGAATGAAAAAGGGCGCCCGGATCGCTCCGGACGCCCCTTGTCCTGCAAATGTGCGTTTGCCTCAGTATTTGAAGCCTACGCGGAACAGGATTTCGCGGCCAAGGCCCTGAATTTTCCAGCCGCCGGTGTTCTGGGGCTGGTTGATGGTGACATATTTCTTGTCGGTCAGGTTCTCGCCATAAAGACCGGCGGTGAAATGTTCGTCGGCCGAAGACCAGACCAGGCTGGCGCTCAGCATGGTGCGGGCCTTGTCGACGAAGCGGCTGGCAACGTCGAAATAAGCCTTGGAACGATGGTTGAGGATGGAGCCAACGGTCAGAGAACCGCTATTGCCCAGATCAGCCGTGTATTGCGCCCGGATATAGCCGGAGAATTTCGGCGAGTTGACCAGCCGGTTGCCCGACAGGTTCTGACCGCCCAGAAGCGAGAGGCCGGCGCCACCCTGGCCAACGCAACCCGGAAGGGTCGAGGGGACCGTGTCCTCGCTGCAGGGGATGTAGGCATCGCCAATGAAATTCTTGTATTTGGTGTCGAGATAGCCGCCACCAATGCCGACTTCGAGGGCATCGTCAGGCGCCCAGGTCAGATCGGCTTCGATACCCTTGATGTCTGCCTTGGCGGCATTGACAACGCGGGTGCCGCCAGTGGTCTGGTCGGTGATCTGGATCTGCAGGTCCTTGTACTTGTAGTAGAAGGCCGCGCCATTGAAGCGGATCGTCCCGGTCTGCATTTTCCAGCCGATTTCGAAATCGTCGAGGATTTCAGGCTTCACGCTGTCGACCGGGCCGAAGGCCGGCAAGTTGAGGCCGCCGCTCTTGAAGCCGCGGGCATAGGTTGCATAGACCATCACGCGATCGGCCGGCTCATAGCTCAGCGTCACCTTGGGGGTGAACTGCTTGAACTTTCGGGTGACGAGCGGCATCGGCGTGCGGACCGAGAGAGATTCAATCGGGAATCCGGTGTCGAGATTGACCGGGCCGGCAACCACGTCATTGTAGAGAAGCTTCTTCTTCTCCTTGGTATAGCGGGCACCAGCCGTCAGGGTCAGCTTGTCGGCGAATTTCCAGTCGAACTGGAAATAGGGCGCCCAGGAAGTCGCTTTTTGTGCACCGTCGCCGCCCAGGGCCGCGTTGGGGAAGAGCAGGGCGCCATCAAGCGCGAGGCCCGAAACCGAGAAGAAGTAGCCCGATTTCTCGCGCAGGTAATAGAGGCCCGCGACATAGTTGAGGTCGCTGGAACCGTCAGAAGCGATCTGCAGTTCCTGAGTGAACTGCTTGGTCCACGGGTTGCCTGCGCCGATCTGCAGCGGAGCGCCGGTGGAATCGAGGTCGGCAGTGTTGTTTTCCTCGGTCTTGCGGAAGGCGGTGGTGCTCGACAGGGTCGAGCTGCCCAGATCATATTCAAGCCGCAGCGTCGCGCCGTAGCTCTCGATGTTCTGGCCGATTAGGCGCTTCTGGCCCAGGCTGGCATTGTTGTCGTTGCAGATGGTGTAAAAACTTGCCGTCTGCCCGCAACCGCCCAGCGCAATGCCCAGCTGCTCTGGAGCGCCGGGATAGAGATTGGTGAAGTTGTGGCCTTCGCTGTCGTTCTTGCGCGAATAGTCGCCCGACAGCTTGATCTTGAATTCCGGCGTCGCGTCGATGTGGAGCTTTGCCATGTAAAGCTCCTCGTTGCGGTTGCCGAGGCGCTTCTGCCTTGCACCGGGCGCAAGGTTGCGGACATGGCCATCGCGCTGGTCATGGCGACCGGTTACGCGCAAGGCCGCATTGTCGCCGAGCGGGATGTTGATCATGCCGTCAAGCACCATGCGGCTGCGGCTGCCATAGGTGGCCGAAGCGGCAACCTCCATCCGGTCATATTTGGGATCGTTGGTGATGATGCGCACCGCGCCGCCCGTGGCGTTGCGGCCATAAAGCGTGCCTTGCGGGCCTTTCAGCACTTCGACGCGTGCGACATCGTTCAGGGTGAACATGCCGTTGTTGGCGCGCGGCATATAGGTGTCGTCGAGATAGACGGCGACCGAGCTTTCCAGGCCGGGGTTGGCATATTGTGTGCCGACGCCGCGGATATAGACCGAGGCGAAAGACGCGATCACGGTCAGGTTCATGTTGGGGGTCAGCTTGGGCAGAGCCTGCTGGCCGTCGATATTGGCCTTGGCCAGTTCGTTGCTGGTCAGCGCTGTCACGGCAATCGGAACCTTCTGCAGGCTCTGCTCGCGCTTCTGCGCGGTGACGACGATTTCCGAGATGCCACCCTCGCTGGACTGGGCAAAAGCCGGCGCCAGCGGAAGCGAGATGGCGGTGCCTGCAAGCAGGATTTTGCGGGCGAAATGATTGAATCGCATAGACTATCCCCTCAGTGTGTTTTGGTTGTGTTATCTTGACAATCGCCCGGTTCAGGCGGTTCATCTTTTCCCGTGGATCAAGCTAGAGCTAGTGCTGGCGAGGCGTCAAATCGATTTAGAGGCACCGCATCGAAAATTCCGATGACCGTTGCAGAAATGCCACATGATGCCAACTCGATGATTCCGCGCTCAGGCCAAGAAAAAGCCGCCTGGCTCAGTGAGCAGGCGGCTTTTCATGGATGGTGGGCGTAGCAAGGATTGAACTTGCGACCCCTACGATGTCAACATAGTGCTCTACCACTGAGCTATACGCCCGCACCATAATTTTGCCACGCCTAGAGGCAAGGCAGGGCTGGCCATCTAGCGACCAGCCGCCCCGCAATCAAGCGGCGTTTTAAAATAGTTTTCCTGCGCTGCTCTGCTCGCTGAAAAGGCGCTCCACTTCGAGGACGATGTCCTTGAGGTGGAAGGGCTTTGAGAGGATCTTCGCCTGTGGTGCTTCGCGGCTGGCGCGCATGGAGACGGCAGCAAAGCCGGTGATGAACATCACCTTGGTGCCGGGCGATATGTCGGCGCATTTCTGGGCCAGTTCGATTCCATCCATTTCGGGCATGACGATATCGGACAGCAGAAGGTCGAAATGCTGGCGTTCCAGCAATGGGAGAGCCGCAGTCCCGCGATCCACTGCTATAACCTCATAGCCGGCATTTTCCAGCGCGCGGCCAAGATAGGCGCGCATGGCATCGTCATCTTCGGCCAGCAGGATGCGGATCATATATCAGGCTCGTCTTGTGGAATGAGGCACCTTCATAACGACTGCTCGTTAAGATTTTTCATCCCTTTGCCTGGTGCCCAGCTTTGACACATAATGGCGCAGGGTCCAGCAAGGGGCGATGGTTGGAGGCACAGGCAACAGGATTGATTCGGTCCGGCACGAATCGCGCTTTTCCGATTGCGCCACGGATGAGTGTGGCGGTTCTGCCTTTACGCTTCGCGAATTGCGCCCTTCGCCTGTCCCGGTGCTCATATCCGTGCCGCATGCCGGGCGGTCCTATCCTGCCGGAATGGCCGACCAGTTGCGCCACGATCCTGAGGTTCTGCGGCGATTGGAGGACCGGCTGGTCGACCGGCTGGCCGAGGCGGTTGCGCGCGAAACCGGTGCGGCTTTGCTGGTGGCGCAAGCGCCCCGCGCCATGATCGATCTCAATCGCGGTATAGAGGATATGGACTGGGAAATGGTGGAAGGCCATGTCCCCTCCATGCCCTCGCGCCCCAGCCGCAGGGCGCGCAGCGGGCTGGGGCTGGTGCCACGCCGCCTGCCTGGCCTGGGCGAGCTGTGGAAAGGGCCCCTGTCACGCCTCGAATTCGACCGGCGGCTGCATTGCATCCACCAGGCCTATCATGACCGGCTTGACGAATTGCTGCAGGGATTGCGCAATCAATGGGGGGCTGCATTGCTGATCGACCTGCATTCCATGCCGCCCCTGCGTCAGTATGATGCTGAGCCTGCGGCGCGCTTCGTGCTTGGAGATCGCTTCGGCGCATCGTGTGCGGAATGCCTTTCGATTGCGGCTAGCGACTATTTTGTCGAAGCGAGACAGCATTTTGCCGTCAACCGGCCCTATGCCGGGGGCTATGTCCTTGAGCGGCATGGCAGGCATCATGCCGGGCTTCATGCCCTTCAGATCGAGGTCTGCCGGTCACTCTATCTCGATGCAGGCCAGTGGGAAGCGACAGAAGGTGTCGAGTCGGTCGCGGGTATGCTGAGCGGGCTGGTGCGGAAACTGGCCCACGTCGTCGCAGCGCTTGGCCGGTCTGCCCCGATGCTGGAGGCCGCGGAATAGCGGGATTCCGCGATAAAAAACCACCCCGTGCAAAACACGGGGTGGCCAAGGTTCAGGGAGGAAGTGCACCAAGGTGCACCTGCCCGGAACAGTCATGAGGGGGAACTGCCCGGACCTCTGCAAAATATGCTTTCCCGGCACCGCTTTCAAGGGCGCATCGCCGATTACCGGCAGGGACAATTATTTACCCATGCGCCATGATCTGACTGGAAAAATGGGCGACAGGCCTCAGGCCGGGATCGGCCCCTTGCCCTGAGCCACCTGGCGCGCAAAAACGGCCCGGATCAGGTCCAGCGAGAAGAGGTGGGCAAAGATCAGCGGCAGCATGCCGTTCTGGTTCCAGGTGCGAAGAAGGTCGCCACGCAGTTCGCGCAGCTTGTTCTCGTCCACCATCTTGAAACCGCCATAGACGAAGGGCTGTTCGTCATCATCGCCACGACGGATGGCAACCTCGCCATCCATCAGCAGATCGTGCTTTTTCAGCTCTTCGACAAAGGATCCGGTGCGGAAAGCGGCTTCTTCGAAGCGGCGGCAGAATTCCAGCGTGCCTTCGGTCGTCTCGGTCGGCTTGCCATCGGCAAACAGGGCTTCGCCTTCCTCGAATGTGCCGACCAGATCCGTGGTCGGATCGAAGCAGAGCGACAATTCGTCGCTTTCAGGCTGGAGCTTGGCCAGCATGAAGGGATAGCGACGCGCATAGGCCGGGATATAGACATCCTCAAGCAGGGTGCCATCTGCTTCCATGAAGGTGTTGATCCCATCATTCAGCCCCATCAAGGCCAGCGGCACCGGATCCTCGCCACTGCTGAACACGATCGGGAAATGCCGCTGTGCCTGAGGGAATTCCTCGACAGTCAGCGGCACGGCATGCGCGGTTGCGAGCCAGGGTGCCTTGTCGGTCTTGCGCGAGCGCCATGCGCTGTGCTCGGTGGTGTTGAGCGGAACGAGGTCCTTGTAGAACAGCGGAAGGCTGGGATCGGGCTGGCTGGCCATCGGGCATCTCTCCAAAATGAATAAGCTGGATTTGGCTCGCCCCTAGGCGCTTGCAGTTCCCTGTGCAAGCGGCACCAGCTTGCCCGGATTGAGGATGGCCTGCGGGTCGAGCGCCTGCTTGACCGATTGCAGCATATGCAGGGCCACAGGATCGCCCAGCCTGCCGAATTCGGCCAGTTTGGCCTGCCCGATCCCGTGTTCGGCGCTGATCGACCCGCCCCATTGTGTCACCAGCTCATAGACAAAGCCGCTGATCGTTTTGCCCTGTGTGGTCTGCCATTGTCCGGGCTGTGCTCCATCGGGCGCGAGAACGTGAAAATGGACATTGCCGTCGCCCAGATGGCCAAAGGCGATGGCGCGGGTTCCGGCAAACCGGCTTTCGACGGCCGCAATCGCCGCTTCCACGAAATCCGGCATGCGTTCTACGGCGACTGAAATATCGTGCTGCACAGCCGGGCCGAGCGCCTTTTCGGCAGGGGCGATGCTGTCCCTGATCTGCCAGAAGGCTTCTGCCTGGGTTTCATTGGCCGCGATGGTCGCATCCTCGACCAGCCCGGCCTCCATCGCTTGTGCAAGAAGGCTCTCGCCCAGTTCCTGCAACCGGTCTGCCTGCGCCGCATCGCTTGCCACCAGTTCGATCAGCGCATGCCAGCGATGCTGCCCGGCAAGCGGGGTGCGGCTGGCCGGTTCATGGCGCAGCACGCTGGCAAGGCTGTGCGCCGGGATAACCTCGAAACCCTCCAGCAAGGCGCCTGCCTCGCTTTCGCATGCCAGCAGCAGGCTGCGGGCATCGTGGATAGTATCCAGCCCGGCCCACAGCACGCAGCGCCCGGCAATGGCCGGCAACAGGCGCAGGGTCGCCGCGGTGACAATGCCCAGAGTTCCCTCAGAGCCGATCAGCAATTGCTTCAGATCGAAGCCGCGATTGTCCTTTTTGAGCGGGACGAGGCTGCTGAACAGGCTGCCATCTGCAAGAACCGCTTCCAGCCCCAGAACCTGCGCCCGCATGACGCCATGGCGCAGCACCTGGGTGCCGCCCGCATTGGTGGAAACCAGGCCGCCGATGGTGGCCGAGCCCTTGCCGCCGAGCGTGAGCGGGAAGCGCATCCCTTCCTTCCCGGCCGCTTCGTGCAGGCTCTGAAGGATGACACCCGCCTCGCACACCACCTGTCCGGCTTCGCGATCGAGAGAGCGGATTGTCTGCATCCGGCGCAAGGAAAGCAGGAGAGAGCGGCCATCCGCGCCGGGCGTGGCGCCGCCCACCATGCCGCTATTGCCCCCCTGGGGAACGATCGGCACGCCATGGTGCGCACAAAGCCTGACCAGCGCGGATACCTCGGCACTATTGGCGGGTGAGGCCATGGCCAGGGCCTGGCCTTGATAGACGCCGCGCCAGTCGGCCAGCCATGGACGGACAATGTCGGGATCGCTGCTTAATCCGCGCGGGCCGAGCAGGCGGCTTGCCTCGTCAAGGAACTGATCTGCACTCATGATGCCTGTTTAGTCACTGTGCGGGGATTATGCCACCATTTGCCCGAAGCGGCTGAACGGGTTAAGCGCGCATTCAACAGCCGTTGCTATGTGCTGGGAAGAAGTCCTGCGCCATTTCCGGGCGGGACAGCCAGGGATTGCACCATTCACGCCATGATCAGCGCGCTTGCCTTGCTTGTCCCGGCTGTTCTCGCAACTGCATCTCCGGGCGCGCCAATAGCTGCAGGGGGCGCTCAATCCGATCCGCAACTGGCGAAAGAGTTCCAGATTCCGGACCAGCCCGGCAAGGGCAGGCACGAGAGCGAGGGGGCGGGTCGGGTCATGGCCGAGACTTTCGGGATCGAGAGTCGGCATCAGGTTCGCATCGAACGCCGGGTCATCGTCCGGATATCGCCGCGCCAGCCTTTCCAGAGCGAGGCTCTTGCCGACCGGGCGGCCGAGCCTGCTCCCCGCCGCTTTCGCGAACGCCGGATGGGGCGCTGCGTGCCGATCAGGGGCATCGCCAATATACGCATCACCAGTCAGGATTTGCTGCTGCTGATGATGCGCGACAGCCGGATGGTTTCTGTGCGGCTCGAAAAATCCTGCAGCGCGAAGGATTTCTATTCCGGCTTCTATGTCGAGGATACATCCGACGGCCTGATCTGTGCAGGGCGCGATACTCTGCATTCGCGCGCCGGGGTGAATTGCGAGGTATCCCGGCTGCATCGGCTGGTGCCGGAGAAAGACTAGCCGCCTTCGTTTGTCCGCCCTCGAATGAGGGAATTTCTTGACTTTCCGCCGCTCTGCCGTCATGCGCCCGGCGCAGATCGCATGACGATCCCCGGTCAGCCTGCCGAAATTTGTAGAGCCGGCTGACACCCCGCCTGTTCCGGACATGTAACGCTTATGAAATTTGCCGACCTCGGCCTCTCTGACGAATTGCTGCAAGCGGTCACTGCCGCGGGCTATGACGAGCCGACGCCGATACAGGCGCAGGCTATCCCGCCCGTTCTGATGATGAAGGACATCATCGGCATCGCCCAGACCGGCACC
>CAZWEY010000102.1:0-8132 GCA_964632055.1 uncultured Sphingomonadaceae bacterium | reverse complement strand
CAACACTCCTTAAATCACAACCTCAAATCTGTGCCATTGGTGCTGACGGCGGACACAGGAGTTAGCAGACGCAGCGCGCGCGCGTCAGACGAAGCTTGAAAGCCTGCGGCTTTTCGCATGTGGCGGCGCACCGGTCGCCCCGGAGATCATGCGAGAGGCAACGGATGCTTTCGCGCAATGCACGGCGCTACGTGTGTACGGCTGCACTGAGGCGCCGACGATTACCCTTGGCGCGATGGTGCGCGGAAGTGCGACCGCCATCTGCACCGAAGGTTTCGTTGTCGGCCATGAAGTGAAGCTGGTCGACGGCGATGGCAATCGTATTTTTGGGGATGCCGAGGGTGAGATCCTGACGCGTGGGCCTGAAGTGATGCTTGGCTATCTGCGCACTGAAGACAATGACGCCGCGTTCGACAGCGAGGGATTTTTTCGAACTGGCGACTTAGGGCGATTTGACGCCGAAGGCGCACTTACGATTACCGGCCGGTCAAAGGACATCATTATTCGCGGCGGAGAGAATATCGCACCGAAGGAGATCGAAGACTTGTTGCACGATCACCCGGCGGTGGCTGAGGCCGCAGTCATCGGCATGCCACATGAGCGGCTTGGGGAGGCGCCGTGTGCTTTTGCGGTACTGCAAAGGGGCGCTTCCACGGACGCTGCGCAACTGCAGTCTTACTTAGATAGAGCGGGACTGGCCAAACAGAAAATTCCCGAGCGGTTCGAATTCATAGACGCACTGCCGAGAACCGCCGCAGGCAAAGTGCAGAAATTCGTTCTCCGCGACATGTTTTTGATCGGTGAAAAGAATGGTTGAAGCTGTGAAGCGGCTGCTGTCCTGTGCAGGTCGCCGCAAGGTGAGCTGCATGAATAAACACAGTAGATTCAGCAGAACGGTGATTATTGGAGGTTGCCATGACTAAGAGTGAATACCGCTACAGGCTTGAGGCGGCTGATGAGTTTCCGCACGATCCAGGCAGCGCAAAGAACTATAATGAAAGCATGTACCTGAATGTCTTCGACCATGCCCAAAAGGTCGGCGGCTGGTTTAGGATCGGCAATCGTCCCAATGAACGCTACGCGGAAGTTTCCGTTTGCGTCTACCTGCCCGGCGGGAGGGTGGGCTTTATGTTCGCCCGCCCGGAAATCACTGACAATTCCCGGATGGAAGCGGGTGGCCTCAAGATCGAGGTGCTGGAGCCATTCAAAAAATTGAAGGTGACGTATTCAGGCAAGCTTTTGTTGCTTGATCGTCCGTTCGAGATGTCCGACCCCAAGCTGGCTTGGCGCAACAACCCGTCTGTCCCATGCACTGTGGAGATCGACTATCTCGGCGAGTCCCCTATTTACGGCGGTGAATCCGTTCACGCAGACGGCAGCCCCATCGAGATCGATCCCGAGACATCTTTTTCCAAAGCCCATTACGAGCAGCATTGTTCGGCTGTCGGCAAGATCTGTGTTGGTGATGAAGTTCTCGAAATTTCCGGTCATGGCCTGCGCGACAAGTCCTGGGGACCTAGGCACTGGCAGGCGATCGACTGGTATCGCTGGTGTCCTTTGAACTTTGGTCCGGATTTCGCAATGATGTTCAGCCTGATCGGAGACGGCAGTGGCGGGTCGCGGCCCAGCGGGATGGTATTCAGCAATGGGGAGTATGACCTCATCGACACCTGCACGATTACCAGCGATTGGGATGAGAATGGCTATCAGACCGGTTTGGTAGCGAACGTGGTGACCGAGAGCGGTGCAAAATACGTGGTGGAGGGCAAGGTGCTTTCCCTCATTCCGTTGCGGAACCGGCGTACCACTCCCGATGGCCAAGAGCTTCAGACCCGCATTACCGAGGCGATGACTGAATATCGCTGCAATGGCCTTACCGGCTACGGCATGAGCGAGTATCTCGATCAAATCATTGATGGGAAACCGGTCGGCCTGACACTGGGCGTCTGAGATTTACCCCGGTCAGTCCCCGGCAAGAAGTTTTCAAGGAAGGGTGACTGACCGGTAAAGCCACGATTCCGTGCGGGTTTCGGCGCAGGCCCGCGACGGCCAGGAAAATTGATTGATGTAACGGATGGGGATTTTGGAAAACGCCAAAAAATCTGGTCTCTCGCATGCCAATGATGCGGTGCCGGTTCGCGTGCAGGATACGGTGGAAGGTGACGCGGGCGCGCGCATCCGCTGGATCGAAATCAATCGGCCCGAGCGGGCAAATGCTCTTGACGCCGCAGCCTTTGTCGCGATGCGCGAGGAATTGCTGCTCGCAGCCACTTCGGAAGTGGTTGATGCTGTGATCTTAACTTCCAATGGTACCCGCTACTTTTGTGCGGGTGGGGACCGCGCCGCAGCGGTCGGAGCCGATATGCCCGAAGGATATTCGGTGCTCATGCACGGACTGATGGAAGCGATGCTTACATTTCAGAAGCCATTGGTTGGAGCTGTGGGTGGCGCGGCCATTGGCGGCGGTGCCATGCTCGTGCTGGCTATGCATCAGGTGGTCATGACCGAGGCCGCATATCTGCAAAGTCCGGAACTGCGACATGGCCTAGTGCCCGCAGCTCAGTTTTCCATGTACGAGGCACTTTGCGGAGCAGCGCTCGCACGCGAGATGGTGATCAGTGGCAAGCGCTTGACGGCACCGCGCTGTCTGACGTTGTCACTAGCGAACGAACTGGCTCCCGCCTCTGATCTGCGCCAGCGAGCGGTTGATCATGCCCTGGCTTTGCTCGCGATCGACAAGGCAGCTTACGCAGTGCAGGCGGCCTTGGCTGGATCGGTCCTTCTGCCGGCAATCCGCGCGCTGCGCCTGGAACTTCAGACCATCTTACCCGTTACCTGATTTCCGCGAAGCTGCCGTACCGTCCTCGGTGGAAGAGCATGGGATCCTGTTCGCGCGAAACGCGCAGATCAATAACGCTTCCCAACACGAAATAGTGGTCACCAGCATCTAATACCGAGTGAATGTCACATTCGATCTGGGCCACTGCATCGGGAATAACTGGAAGTCCCCGCTCGCTGAGCGAGAAATCGGCATCGGCCTGAATTCCTGAGCCCCTAGTGGCGATCCTGCGGCACAACTCCTGCTGATCGCTGCCCAGAACATTCACGCAGAACCGACCTGATCGCGCGATCCCGGCCCAACGACCGGACTTCTTTTCGGGTAAGAAGCCGACCAGCGGCGGATCAAGAGATACCGACGTGAAACTGCCAACGACCATCGCGACCAGACCATTTTCGTGGTCGAGCGCGGTCACGATGGCAACTCCGGTAGGGTATGTCCCGAGTACCTGCCGGAACACTGATTGATCTATAGTAGGCTTGTTCACCGAAATGTTCTTTCATTGACGCTATTGCGTCGAGGTGCCGGGTCAATAAGTAACAAAGTTACTTTTTGAGTGTTGAGCCGTGGGCCGGAAAATTGCTTTAAAATTTCTACCGGCGTGCCAGGAATGTTGATGGTCCATGGACGGCGCGATGATAGTCTAAATACCCTTCAATCCCGCGAAGCGTTCACGGTGAAAGGCCGGTGTCCCCAAGAGGTTGCGCAAGACCCGCGCGCGCTTAAAGAAAAGGCCTGCATCATGCTCATCCGTCATGCCGATGCCCCCATGCATCTGGATTAACTCGTTGGTGACCAGGTCCAGCGCTTCACCCATTTTGCACTTGGCGAGCGCGACGAGGGCGGTCGACTGCGGATTTCCCTCCTCGCAGGCAAGAATGGCGGCTTCGATAACTGAACGGCAGATTTCGAGTTCCATATACATTTCCGAGGCACGATGTTGCAGCGCCTGGAACGAGCCGATCAACTGCCCGAATTGCTCACGCATCTTCAGATAGTCGAGGGTCATCTGGAATGCCGCATCGGCCACGCCGAGCATTTCCGCAGCGATGCAGACCCGCAGCGGATCGAGGATAGCATCAATGCCCGAGGGGGTGAGGCCTGTCCGTCCGATCAGGTGGTGCGATGCAAGGACAACATGTTTGAAACCGACATGGGCCACGCCCCGATGGTCAATGGCATTCAATGGCGTACGGGTGACGCCGGGCGTGGCAGTTGGAACAGCGAAGAGGCCGATGCTGCCATTTGCGTCATCGGCGCCCATCAGCACCGCGGAAACGATCATGATGTCCGCTGCCATGCCTTCGATGACCCAACTCTTCTCGCCCGAGATCACAAAGTCCTCGCCATTGGCGCGTGCGACTGTCGCTGCGGGGTAGGGCTGGTGCCGGTCGCCTTCGTCAACCGCTAACGTTCCGATGATGGAGCCATCTGCCAATTTGGGCAGCCATTCATCCTTCTGTTCGGCCGATCCATGTGTAAGGATTGCGGTTACCGCGCCCACTGAACTTGCCACCAAGGGCGAGGCAGAGAGGTGCCGACCGGAAAGCTCACATATTAGACTTATCGCGCGTAAGCCAAGGCCGAGGCCGCGTTGGCTTTCGGGCACAAGAATTGCCGACCAGCCCATCTCCACGATCTCGCTCCAGGCTGCTGGATCATATCCAAGCGGCAGTTCTGCATCGCGCACGGCGCGAAATTTCGCGACCGGGCTTTCCTTTGCGAACCACTCCGCTGCCACTTCCCAAAGCATGGCCTGCGTTTCGTTCAGCATGCTGTTAAATCTCCTGAGGATATATCAACGACCAGTGTCAACCGGCGCTATCGGGCAAGCCAAGAATTCGCTTGGCGATGACGTTGTTCTGAATTTCATACGTTCCGCCGAAGATCGTCGAGGCCTTGCCTGCGAGCCAACCTCGCGTCTTTTCGAGTTCGTACGGTTCGAAACCAGGCTCATCCCATCCGAGGGACTTGAAGCCCATGATCTCGGCAATCAGTTCGGCCTTTTCCTGCCCGATACGCGTCCCGATATTTTTGAGAATAGAGGTGGCCAGCGTCGCCTCGGGGTCTGCTTTAATTCTTGCCCGGGTTACATAATAGGCAAGGTAGTCCATTTCGTTGCGAATGACGCGATCGCGCAATTCGCCGCGCACCAATCGTCCATCATCGTCGGTATCGAGATATTGCCGCGCAACGCTCACTGAGGAATCGTCGATTCCGTACATGCCGAAGAAGGCTCCGGAGTAGTCGTGATCCCGTTCGAACTGGAGCAGGCGCTTGGCCACGTTCCACCCCTTGTTGATTTCTCCGACCAAGTTCGATTTTGGAACCTTCACATCGGTCAGGAACAATTCGCTGAACGGAGAGCTGCCCGAGATGAGCTTGATGGGCTTCAGTTCCACCCCTGGCGATCGCATATCAATCAACAGGAACGAAATGCCTCCCTGCTTCCTGCTCTGATCTGTGCGTACGAGGCAGAAACACATATCGGCCCATGCCGCGCCGGACGTCCACACCTTCTGACCCGTGACGAGAAAATGGTCGCCCTTGTCCTCTGCCCGCATCCGCAGCGAGGCAAGGTCTGAGCCTGCGCTTGGTTCGGAAAACCCCTGGCACCAGAGCGTTTCGTGCTTGGCGATAGATGGCAAATACATTGCCTTCTGCTCTTCCGTGCCAAATTCGAGCAGGGTCGGAGCGAGCATGTTGACTCCAACGCCCGCAATGGGGTTGAATGACCCAATTCGGTGCATCTCCTCTTCGATTACTGTTGCTTGCTCAGGCGTCAGATTGGCCCCGCCATATTCGCTCGGCAGTGTCGGAACACCCCATCCCTTTTCGCCGAGAATGCGGGTCCAGGTCCGACAATCTTCCGATGTGTCGGGTGGGCCTTCCAGCGGCGGAGCGCCGCGATCACGCATGGAAGGCGGGCAGTTGGCATCAAGAAACAGGCGGACCTCATGCCGAAACTGCTCCAAATCTAGTGAGGCATTGTCTGCCATAATCTTTCCTCCGTTCAGTCGCGTTGGAGTTTCGCCTCAAATGTGAATGATTTGCGTGTCGGCGGGACTTGGGCTGTAGAGCGCCGTCACAACGTCTTTCCTGTTCGAAAGCACTACTCTTGGGCTTGCGGCACCCTTCAGGGTAATCTCACTGTCGTCTGCAGAAAGCGGGACAGTCATGATTGCAACGCGGCGAACGCGCGTCGATGATCCCCTGCCTCGGCTGTTGAATGCAGAGATCAGCTGGCTTAGTCGTTCGGCGATGCCCGCCTGGCCTCGTTCCGCCAGGAGTGTTGCTGGGGGCCAGATGAGGGCGCCAAGGTATGGCTTGCCCTCGCCGACGATCACAATCTGTTCAATGAAGGGGGCGCAGGCAGACTTGAGCGCGGAGCATAGTTCTTCGACATGGACCCAGGTTCCGGTGTCGAGTTTGAAGTTGCCCTCAATTCGACCGGCGAATACCAGTCCGCCACTGCGGTCTTCCGGATGCGCGAAACTGCACGCGTCACCAGGCATGTAAAATCCCTCATCGTCAAAGGCCGCAGCCGACTTTTCAGGCTCTCCAATATAACCTGGGGAGACGGTGGGGCCCTTGATCCGTATCTCATAAACAGAGTCTTTTGGGACAAGCTTCAAGGTTATCCCGGGAACCGGGTTGCCGATTAACCCGTCCCCTTCGTCGATCCAGTGCAGCATTGTGGCAATCTGGACTTCGGTACTGCCGTATTTCGTGATCAGGGGAATTTTGACCCCTCGTTCGGCAATTGCAAGATGCTCCAGCCGTTCCAGAACGTTGATGTCTAGTGCCGCGCCTCCGCAATGCATGAATTGCAGGTTCCTGAAGAAGCACGACCTAAGCTTTGGGTCTGCCTCCATAGCATCGACCAGCATTGCGTAACCAATCGGCATGGAGCCGAAATTTATCGGGGAAACCTCGTAGAGGTTTTCGATTGTCTTATGAAAATGGTCGGGATGAGGTTTCCCTTCGTCCAGGTAATTGGTCAGTCCTGCCCACAGTCCAGCATTGAACGTGTAGTTGCCTCCTGCAATGTGGCTCCAAGGCATCCATTCGAGCATCTTGGCATCGTCGGGCAGGGGGCGGCCGTCGCTCTATGCTTCGTCTGCCGCGATCGTGCCCATCAGCATCCCGTGTGTCTGTATGACCGCCTTGGGCAAGCCCGACGATCCGGAGGTGAATAGGTATTTCGCGACAGCGGACGGTTTGATTGCAGAAATCGCGTCTGCAACCGCGCTGGTGACCGGCGTCTGCGCCATTTCCGCAAAGCTGATCCGCTCAGGCCCTCCATTGATAGAAGCGAAACGAAGCGCTGGATTGTGTGCCTCGAGCGAAGCCATGGCTGCGGAAAATTCGGGCTCCGACTGTGCGAAGATCAGTTTCGGCCGGACGACATCGTTGCAATTCCGCAGTCGCGCGAAGTCTCCGCCTTGGCTGTATTGGGGGCTGAGCGAAACGATCGGAACTCCGGCGCTGTAGCAGCCAAGCATGAGCAGGGCGTGCTCGATCGAGTTCCCGGACAGCACCATGACTGGGTCGTTTGCCGTGAAGCCGTGGTTCAGCAGCCATTGCGCAATAGAGTCAGAGCGCTGCTTGACCTCGCCATATGTCGGGCCGTGCCAGGAGCCATCAACAGTCGACCGTTGCATGAAGCATGGTCGGTCAGGATGCATGGCGCTGCGCTCAATCAGGACATTTGGTATTGATTGCGGAACGGCCGCGGGATCCAAGCTTGAACGCAAGTACAAGCATCCATTCTCAATCGACTCCCGAACTTGAATGTCGGGAGCCGTGAATGGTAGATTGAGATACGATTTTGGTTTCGCGGACATTTGTCGGTATCCAAATGAATTGTGACTTTTAAGTATTGTGCGTGGCGAGGTTCATCGGAGCGGGCGCACAGATCCCTCGAGTTTCCTCGATGCTTAGGACAATTGCCGATATCGCCTGAGCGTTGGTGGCGCTTAAAGCGCCGGTGCGGGGCCGGCTTGAACGATGCCGTAGCCAAGCCCAACTTCCTTCGACGGTGCATAAAGCGAACGGGTCGGGACGGCGCCGGTGACGGTCTGCATGGCTTGTGCGGCGGCAACCCAAGTTTGCGTTTCCACGGCGCCGATGCCGGCGGTGGCCATGACTTGTTCGGGATCCCAGTTGTCAAAGACGGTCAAGTCGCCTGCGCACAGGGTGTCGAGGAAGGTTTCATCCCATTCCGGCCTGATGCCGACGTCATAATCATGGACGTCGTCTCCCGCCATTTGGACGGCACCGCGTTTGTGGA
>CAZWEY010000101.1:0-8148 GCA_964632055.1 uncultured Sphingomonadaceae bacterium | reverse complement strand
CGCGAGCTGGAAAACCGGGTGAAGCGCGCGGTGATCATGGCCGATGGCAAGCTGATAAGCGCGGAGGATCTCGACCTTGTTTCAGTGGGTGATGATGACGAGCTGCCGCTCAACCTCAAAAACGCACGCGAGGAGGCGGACCGCAAGGTGATCCGCCATGCGCTGGCCCGCAGCGAAGGCAATATATCGAGCACGGCCAAAATGCTGGGGATCAGCCGGCCGACGCTTTACGATCTGCTCAAGCAATACGATCTGCAAACCTGAGCAGGCCAGGCTCAGGCCTGGGCTGTGATCCTGTTGTGCCGGATCGACCAATAAAGCGACAAGCCGATCAGTGCCGCGCCGATCAGCCCAGTAATGGTCTCGGGGATGTGGAACCGGGCAGAGGCGAGCATGATGCCGCCAAGCGCGATTATCGCCCAGAAGGCTCCATGTTCGAGATAGCGATATTGCGCCAGCGTGCCCTTGCGCACCAGCATGATCGTCATCGAGCGCACGAACATTGCGCCGATGGAAAGGCCCAGCGCTATCACCACCATATTGTTGGAGAGCGCAAAGGCACCGATCACCCCATCGAAGCTGAAGGACGCGTCGAGCACGTTCAGATAGAGGAAACCGCCAAGGCCTGAGCGCACCACCGCGCCTGCCGCCCTGGCCGCCTGTTCCTGCATTTCGAGAATGGTGCCAAGCGCCTCCACCGCGATGAAGGTGACCAGCCCCAATATTCCGGCCACCAGGAATCTATGCGCTTCGACCGGATCGAGCAGCAGCGATATCCCCCACAAAACCAGCAGAAGCAGCGCAATCTCGGCTGCAGGAACGGCCGAGAACTTGCCCAGAGCGCGTTCCACCGCAGCGATCCAGTGCACTTCCTTGTCGGCATCGAAAAAGAATTTCAGCCCGACCATGGCCAGAAATGCCCCGCCAAAGCCCGCAATGCCGACATGGGCGGACGAGACGATGCGCTCATATTCCGCCGGATTGTTGAGCGAGAGATTGATCGTGTCGGCCGGCCCCAACCCAGCCGCAACCGCCACGATGGCGAGCGGAAAGAGAACCCGGACGCCGAAAACGGCAAAGGCCATGCCCCAGGTGAGGAAGCGCTTCTGCCAGATCTCGTCCATCTCTTCGAGCACGGTGGCGTTGACCACCGCATTGTCGAAGGACAGCGAGACTTCGAGGATAGATAGGACCACCACGATCCACAGCAGTTGCGCCGTCGCCGCAATGCTCCCGCTCTGGCTCCAGCCATACCATGCGCCGATGGCAAAGCAGATCGCCGTGAAGATGATGGAGCTGCGATAAAAGGCGAGCAAGGGCGGGTTCCTGACAAAAATGAGCCAATGGCGCGCCGCTAGAGCAAGCGATGCGTTGCGGCAACCGGCTTTATCCCTTGGGTTGATAGGTCTGTTCGGGGCCGGGGAAGCGGCGCTCCCTCACTTCTGCGGCATAGCTGGAAACCGCCTGCTCGATCTGCCCGGCAAGATCGCCATAACGCTTCACGAAACGCGGCACCCGGTCGAACATGCCCAGCATATCATCCACCACCAGCACCTGCCCGTCGCACTGGGCAGACGCGCCGATGCCGATCGAAAGGCATTGGATGGCGCTTGTGACCTCGATCGCGATGGGTTCCACCACCCCCTCGACCACCACGGCAAAGGCTCCGGCTTCGTCGAGGGCCTTTGCATCACTGACGATCTTGGCGGCTTCGGCGTCTTCGCGGCCGCGTGCCATGTAACCGCCCAGCACATTGACCGCCTGCGGGGTCAGCCCGACATGGCCGACAACCGGAATGCCGCGCTGCACGAGGAAGGACACCGTTTCGGCCATCGCCGCGCCGCCTTCCAGCTTCACGCCCGCCGCGCCGCTCTGCTTGAGCAGGTATGATGCGCTTTCAAAGGCTTGTTGCGGGGATTGTTCATAGGCGCCGAACGGCATGTCGACGATGACGACCGAGTGATAGGAGCCGCGCACCACGGCGGCGGCATGATTGGCCATCATCTCCAATGTTACCGGAATGGTTGAGGGCAGGCCGTAGATCACCTGGCCCAGGGAATCGCCTACAAGCAGCAGGTCGCAATGCGCGTCGAGCAACTGGGCCTGGCGGGCGGTATAGGCGGTGAGCATCACCACCGGTTCTGCAATCTTGCCGCCCTGTTTCCGGGCGCGGATGGCTGGCACTGTCAGCCGCTTCATTGGCGCGGGCGTGGGATTGGCGCGGCTGGTCGCGGTGTCGAGCTGGAAAGTCGTGGACATGTCGTGCTTTTAGCTTCCTTTGCAGCTTCACGCAAAGCGATTGGTCTTGCCAAGGCTCATCCTCGCGCTAGCTTGATGCACTGCAAGTCAGGGGAGCTCGGCACAAGCATGTTCGGTCGCGTCAAATCGCTCGACGCCATTCTGGCGACTGCGGAGAAGAAATCTCTGCATCGCTCGCTCGGCGCCTTCCAGCTCACCATGCTGGGCGTTGGCGCTGTCATCGGCACCGGCATATTCGTCCTGACCGCAGAAGCCGCGCAAAAGGCGGGGCCCGCCATGCTGGTGAGCTTCATCATTGCCGGGCTGGTCTGTGCGGTTGCGGCCCTGTGCTATTCCGAAATGGCTTCGATGGTGCCGGTTTCCGGCTCCGCTTACACCTATAGCTATGCGGTGATGGGCGAGCTTCTGGCCTGGGTCGTGGGCTGGGCGCTGGTGCTGGAATATGCGGTGGCCGCAGGTGCCGTGGCGGTGGGCTGGTCGGGCTACTTCACCGGAATGCTCGCTCATCTCAGCGACTATGCCCCCTTTCTCCCCGATATCGTGATCCCGGCTGACTATGCCAACGGGCCGAGCGGGGGCGGCATCATCAACCTGCCGGCGATGATCGTGGCTTTGGTCGTCACCGGGCTTCTGGTGCTGGGCACACGGGAAAGCGCGATGTTCAATGCGGTGCTGGTGGTGATCAAGGTTGCTGCGCTTACCGCTTTTGTCGTGCTGGCAATTCCTGTGATGAAGGGAGAGCAATTCGCCCCCTTCGCGCCTCTGGGCTTTAGCGGCGTATCAGCGGCGGCGGCCTCGATATTCTTCGCCTATGTCGGCTTCGATGCGGTTTCGACTGCAGCCGAAGAAACCAAGAATCCGCAACGCAACATGCCGATCGGCCTGATCGGAAGCCTGGGCATCTGCACCATCTTCTATCTGCTTGTGGCATCGGGTGTGGTCGGCACGGTCGGCGCGCAGCCGCTGCTTGCCGCCGATGGTTCGGGCATCCCGCCCGGCTCGCGCGAACTGACAGCGGCTTGCGCGTCTGTGGCCGATCAGGCGGTTGTCTGCTCCAAGGAGGCTCTGGCCTGGACCTTGCGCGAAATCGGCTGGCCGCAAGTGGCCAATCTGGTCGGGCTGGCCGCGATCATGGCGTTGCCTTCGGTCGTGCTGATGATGATGTTCGGGCAGACCCGCATCTTCTTCGTGATGAGCCGAGACGGTTTGCTGCCCGAGGTGTTGAGCACGGTTCACCCCAAATTCCACACGCCCTATGTGGTGACCATCATCACCGGCATCGCGGTCTCGCTGTTCGCTGCTTTCTTTCCGGTGGGTGCGCTTGCCGATATCTCCAATTCGGGCACCTTGTTCGCTTTCGCCATGGTGGCAACAGCGGTGATGGTGCTGCGCAAGACCGATCCTTCGCGCCACCGCCCTTTCCGCACTCCGGCGATCGGCTTTGTTGCACCTCTTGCAATCGCGGGGTGTGTCTATCTGTTCTTCAGCCTGTCAGGTTATACGCTGCTGCTCTTTGCCGGCTGGGCTGCATTGGGGCTGGTGGTTTATTTCTTCTACAGCCGTCATCACAGCCATGTCGGGCGCGGTGTGGTCGAGCTTCATGAAGCCGATCCCGACACGCCGCCCCAACCTGTGCCACCATTGCCCGGAGGAACCAGGGCTGACTGATCCTTATCCTGTGTGCAGCAATGCCTCCGGGCAGTGCGCGTCTCATGCAGATTTTGCAGCTTCCAGCGAATATCCTGCTGAGCGTACCGTGCGAATAGGGTCTTGCACTCCCTCTATTTCGATGGCCTTGCGCAAGCGGCGGATATGCACATCGACCGTGCGCAATTCGATATCGCTTCCGGTGCCCCAGACCCCATCGAGCAATTGGCCACGCGAGAAGACGCGGCCGGGACGTTCCATGAAGAACTGGAGCAGGCGATATTCGGTCGGGCCCAGTGCCAGTTCCCGTCCGGCGCGCCAGGCCTTGTGCGCTACAGGATCGAGCGAGAGATCACCCGCCTCGATGACCTGGCCGGCAAGGGCAGGGCGCACCCGGCGCATGATCGCTGCTACGCGCGAGAGCAATTCGCGCGGCGAGAAGGGCTTGGTCAGATAATCGTCCGCGCCTGTATCCAGTCCGCGAATGCGGTCATCTTCCGATCCGCGCGCCGTCAGCATGATGATCGGCACTCCGGCCGTAGCAGGATCGCGACGCAAGCGACGGCAGACCTCGATGCCGCTGGTCCCTTCCACCATCCAGTCGAGGATGACGAGGTCGGGGACATCCTCTGCGGCCATCATCAGCGCATCGTCGCCATCGGGCGTGGCGCGGACCTGATAGCCTTCCTTGAGAAAGCGGAATTCGAGAAGTTCGGCGAGAGCCTCGTCGTCTTCGACCAGAAGCAGCTTGGGTGTGGCCATGGCTCGCCCTTGCCCGCAATATGTTACAGGGCGATGACGGAATGTGTCACGCGCCAGGATCCGTCATGTCTTCATGGTCGGGTGGATAGCTTCCGGTTGCGGCATAATGTACCATTTCCGCCACATTTGTGGCATGGTCGCCGATCCGTTCGATATTGCGGGCAACGAACAGCAATTGCGCAGCACTGCTGATCGTGGCGGGATTTTCGACCATGTAGGAAACGAGGTTGCGGAAGATCGAGTTGTAGAAGGCATCGAGCTTCTGGTCGCGTTCGATGATCTCGCGGGCGAGGATGGGATCGCGCGCGGCATAAGCCGTCAACACATCATGCACCATGCCAACCGCCATTTCGCCCATCGCCGGGATCAAGGTCAGCGGTTCAAACCGCTTGCGCCCTTCGATCTGGCCAATCCGCTTGGCGATATTCTTGGCATAATCCCCGATCCGTTCGACGACTCCGGCAATCTTGAGCGCGGCGATCACTTCGCGCAGATCGTCCGCCATGGGAGCGCGCAGGGCAATCACACGCACAGCGAGCTTGTCGACTTCGGCTTCCAGAGCATCGATCTTCTTGTCGCGGGCGATCACGCCCTGAGCGATTTCGGTGGACTGGTTGACCAGCGCCTCGATGGCCTCTTGCACTGACAATTCGGCCAGGCCGCCCATTTCGGCGATCAGGCCGCGCAGGCGGGTGATGTCCTCGTCAAACGCCTTGACTGTATGTTCCTGCCCCATCAGCCGTACCGTCCCGTAATGTAATCCTTGGTGCGCTCCTCGCGCGGATTGGTAAAGATATCCGAAGTCTTGCCATATTCCACCAGCGTTCCAAGGTGGAAGAAGGCGGTGCGCTGCGAGACGCGGGCGGCCTGCTGCATCGAATGAGTGACGATGACGATGGCATAGCGGCCGCGCAGCTCGTCGATCAGTTCCTCGATCTTTGCCGTCGCGATCGGGTCGAGCGCAGAGCACGGCTCGTCCATGAGGATGACTTCAGGATCGACGGCGATGGCGCGAGCAATGCACAGGCGTTGCTGCTGGCCGCCCGAAAGCGCGGTTCCCGAATCGCTCAGCCGGTCCTTGACCTCGTCCCAAAGCCCGGCGCGGCGCAGGCTGCGTTCGACAATGCCGTCCATCTCGCCCTTGTCGCCAGCGATGCCATGGATGCGCGGGCCGTAAGCCACATTTTCATAGATCGATTTGGGGAAGGGATTGGGCTTCTGGAACACCATGCCGACACGGGCGCGCAATTGCACCACATCCATGCCGGAGCGATAGATGTCCTCGCCGTCCAGCATGATCTCGCCCTCGAAACGGGCACTGGCGATCGTGTCGTTCATGCGGTTCAAAGAGCGCAGAAAGGTGGATTTTCCGCAACCCGAAGGGCCGATGAAAGCGGTCACATATTTGGTCTGGATGTCGATCGAGACATCGTTGATCGCCTGCTTCTCGCCGTAATAGATCGACACGCCGCGCGCGCTCATCTTGGGCACGAGATCGCTGGCCGGATCGGCAAGGGCATGAGCAGCCAGGGGGCTGTCAGTCTGGGAAAGGTCGGTCACCATTTTTTCTCGAATCGGTTGCGAAGGTAAATTGCGAGTCCGTTCATCAGCAACAGGAACACCAGCAGCACGATGATAGCTGCCGAAGTGCGTTCGACAAAGCCGCGGTCGATTTCATCGGACCACAGGAAGATCTGCACCGGCAGCACGGTGGCGGGCGAGGTTAGCCCGTCGGGCGGGGTGGCGATGAAGGCGCGCATGCCGATCATCAGCAGCGGCGCGGTTTCGCCCAATGCGCGTGCCATGCCGATGATCGTGCCTGTCAGAATGCCGGGCAGAGCCAGTGGCAACACATGGTGGAACACGACCTGAACCGGCGAAGCGCCGATGGCGAGCGCACCGTCGCGGATGGAAGGCGGCACCGCCTTGATCGCATTGCGCCCGGAAATAACGATGACCGGCATGGTCATGAGTGCCAATGTCATGCCGCCGATCAGCGGAGCCGAGCGATAATTTGGAAACAACCAGAGAAATACGGCGAGGCCGAGCAGACCGAAAATGATCGAAGGCACAGCTGCCAGATTGTTGATCGAGACTTCGATCAGATCGGTCCAGCGGTTCTTGGGCGCATATTCTTCCAGATAAAGTGCTGCCAGAACGCCGATAGGGAAAGCCAGCGCCAATGTGACCAGCATGGTCAGCATCGAACCTTTTAGCGCACCCCAGATGCCGACGAGCTGAGCACTGGTGGCATCAGCGCGGGTCAGGAAACCTGCATCGAAATTGCGCGAGAGCTTGCCCTGGGCGGCCAGATCGTGAGCAAGCGGTTGCAGGGCTTCCTGCCCATTGCCACGCAGCGCATTGGCCAGATTTTCATTGGCCGGCAGCTGGAAGGTCGGGCTTTGCTGGAGAAGGGTTGGATCGGCCACGATCCGGTCTGCCACTTCGCGCCATGCGTTGGGGCTGATCTGGGCGGCTGCTTCTGCGCCCAACGCGTCTTGCGCTGCCTGTTCGACGGCAAGCGCAAGGCCCGCAGCCTCCAGTGCCTGCACCCCATCCGTGTCGGCCAGCCGCTCCGCGGGGACTGCGATGCCGCTACTGGAAAGATCGATCGGAACCTTCAGCTCTGCCCGCATGAAGCCGCCAGCACCATTCACGCTCATCGAGATGAGCAGCAGCGCCAGCACCGCCACCGAAAACAGGATTGCGCCAAGGCCGATAGCGCGAAAACGCCGTTCGGAGGCATAGCGCTTGGCAAGGCGGGCCTGAAAGGCAGCACTGCGCGTGGGTTGGTGAGTCTCAGTCATAAGCCTCGCGGAACCGCTTGACGACGCGCAGGGCGATGAAATTCAGCCCTAGCGTGACCATGAAAAGAACGAAGCCCAGCGCAAAGGCGCTGAGCGTTGCGGGGTGATCGAAACTGCCTTCGCCGGTCAGCATGGCGACGATCTGGAAGGTGACTGTGGTCATCGCCTGAAGCGGGTTGGCGGTCAGATTGGCCGCGGCCCCTGCGGCCATCACCACGATCATGGTTTCGCCGATTGCGCGGCTGATGGCCAGCATGACGCCAGCGACAATGCCGGGCAGGGCAGCAGGCACCAGAACGCGGCGAATGGTCTCGGATGTCGTGGCCCCCATCGCCAGGCTGCCATCGCGCATGGCCTGCGGCACGGCGGCGATGGAATCATCAGCCATCGACGAGACGAAGGGGATGATCATCACCCCCATGACAAGGCCTGCGGCCAGCGCGCTCTCGCTCGAAGCGCTGGTAAGGCCAATGGCATGGGCAAGGTCGCGGATGGCAGGCGCCACGGTGAGTGCCGCGAAATAGCCATAGACGACCGTCGGGATGCCAGCGAGCACTTCGAGCGCGGGCTTGATGATCTTGCGCCAGCGAGGGGCGGCATATTGGCTGAGATAGATCGCGCTCATCAGGCCCAGCGGAATGGCGACCACCATGGCGATGATCGCGCCTATGTA
>CAZWEY010000100.1:0-8317 GCA_964632055.1 uncultured Sphingomonadaceae bacterium | reverse complement strand
ACCACTGCCTCGAGGCGTGACAAATACCCAATACCTTGGGGCGCAATGTACCCGAACTCATATAGGTGGGCACGTAAAGCGTTGATAGCTTCGGTCCGCTGGTTCACGAATTTTTCCCGAGTACGGAACACGATGGCGCGGGCCTGCTGTTCCATGGTTTTGGGTTCAACAAAACGCATGGTCGGGCGCATGGCTGCTTCAACGATAGCTTCGGCGTCAGCGGCGTCGTTTTTCTGTCGTTTTACAAAGGGCTTCACATAGCGGGGAGCAATAAGCTTCACCTCGTGGCCGAGCCGGACCAACTCGCGGGCGCAATGATGAGCGCCGCCGCAAGCCTCCATTGCGACCAGGCAGCGCGGATGGTCAGCCATGAAACGCTGAAACATAGGCCGCGTGAACTTTTTACGAAAAACCACTGTCCCGTCAGCGGCCGCGCCGTGCAGTTGAAACACGTTCTTCGCCAGATCGACCCCGATAATTACTACGTCCGTCATGTTGCCTCTCCTATCCCGATGGCTAATGCACCGTAATGCTGGTGCATTATGACACCGTTGGGGAGAGCGGCATCCACCCCATCTCTGGGACATAAGTCATTGATTATTTTATAATCGCAATGAGTTCGAATCCCACATCGTGCGGTTGTCAAAAGTTGTAGGAGCCGGTTCCAACGCGCTCGATCAACCGAGCATCGACGGCCAATTTGCGACTTATGGCTATATAGGATAGGGGGGCATCCTATGGCTCACCTGAAAACTGAAAAAGATGCGCTGCTGGCTCGTGTGCGCAGGATCGCTGGGCAGATTGCCGCGATCGAAAAAGCGATCTCCGGTGATGCTGCCTGCAATACGATCCTGCACCAGGTAGCAGGGGTGCGCGGCGCCGTGGGCGGGCTGATGGATGAACTGATCGGCGACCACATCCAGCAGCATCTGGCTCAACCCGGCCTTAGCGACGCGGAACGCGCCGAGGCGGCTGACGACATCATTGCGGCGATCCGCCGCTACGCGAAATAGGAACCTTCCCATGTCACTTGATACCGAGCTGGCGCAGCTCACCCACGATCACGTCTTTTTGGGCAATGCCCATGACCGGAACGCACGGCGCACTCTTTGGGTGGTGCTGCTGACCGCGGGCATGATGGTTGTCGAGATCGTCGCGGGGGTGCTGTTCAACTCGATGGCGCTTCTGGCTGATGGCTTCCACATGGCCACCCATGCAGGTGCGCTTGGTGTTGCAGCTATCGCCTATGCCTACGCCAAGAAGCACGCCAACAGCCGACGATACAGCTTCGGCACTGGCAAAGTCGGTGATCTCGCCGGTTTCGCATCGGCCATGGTGCTTGGCCTGGTTGCACTAGGGATTGCGGTGGAATCGGCCCAGCGCCTTCTTAATCCGCAATCAGTGGCCTACGGTCAGGCAACGGTCATTGCCGTTGTTGGGCTGCTGGTTAATCTCGCAAGCGCTTGGCTGCTTGGTGCAGACCACCACCACGAGCACGGCCACGATCACGGTCATCATCACGACCATGCGCGCGGGAAAGAACACCATCACCAAGACAACAACCTTCGATCGGCTTACGTCCATGTGTTGGCGGACGCGCTGACTTCAGTTCTCGCGATCGCCGCCCTGCTGGGCGGACGTTACCTCGGCTGGGTCTGGCTAGACCCCGTTATGGGTCTGGTTGGCGCGACGGTCATCGCAGTTTGGTCTTGGTCGCTCATGCGCGACACTGCCAGCGTCTTGCTCGACGCCCATGAAAACCACCTGGAAGAAGAGATCCGTGAGTTCGTCGAAGGGCCCGGCGACGCGCGTATCACTGACCTCCATGTGTGGCGGGTAGGGCCTGGCGCGCACGCCGCCATCGTCGCGGTCAAAGGCATTGACGGCGATACGGTGCGGTCCCGTCTTCACGAGGTGCATGAGATCGCCCACCTCACAGTTGAGCACCGGATCTAAAGGGGCGACCAGATCGTGTTGAATATGTCCTGCTGAACATGGCTCAGGACAGGTACCTGCTCGCCTTGTCTGACAAAGCGCTTCAACCGCTAGTCGGATCCATCATGCCAAGCCTTGCCACAATAGCGAGGATTGCAACGATGGCGCACAACTCCAAGGCAATGCTGACACGCAAGCGGAACTGAGCCCGTTCGGTACGGCTTCCACTCGCCAACCCCGGCACCATTACAAACCGGTTCAGTGCGGCAAGTAGGAGCATCGAGAAGAATAGGCCCAATTTAACCGCTAACAGTTCGCCGTAGCTGGTTGAAAGCACGTCCCTCCAATTATTCAGGGGTATGAGGAACCACAGGTTGGCAAGCCCGGTTAGAGCGAGAAGCGCTACCAAAACGCTACCCACGCCAGCAAACCGCTTAAGCGCCTCTACGCTTTCGTGCGGAACGTTCGATCCAGTCCTCAGCTGTGCAAGGAACAGCAAGATGGCTCCAAGCCACACGGACGCCGAAAGCTGGTGAACAATGTCCGCACCGAGCCGCGGGAATACAAGCGATCCTTCGCCTGCGGCGGCATGACCTGACCAGGCTAGCGATCCCATGGCAATAGCAGCGAGAGCGAGCTGCCAGCCGCTTCTCCTTGGATTTGTCAGGCGAAAGGCTGCAGCAAGGCCGAGCGCGCCCATGCGGGCGAGAAAGGCCCAACCGACCGAGGTGCTTTTTGTTACCTCGCCGGCCAGTTGCCAGTCGAGGTCGGCAAGATCAGTTCCGGCCATTTGCGCAATTGTCAGCAGAAAGGCGCCCAACGAAAGCGGCAGACCAATCAGCACTGCCCCGGTGATTATTGGGCGCACAGATTCCATCGCGACCCGCGTCAACAAGGCAGCAGCCGGCACGCCAAACGCCACGCCGAGATCGGCATAGAGCGCGAAGCGTGCCAGCTCGAGCGTGGTCATTAGCGTACCGTGAAGCTCACCTTGCCGGTCATGCGATGGGTGTCGGCGCCAACGGCGTGCCAGTTGATGTCATAGGTCCCAGGGGCAAGAGGGCGCGGCAGCGTCGCAATCAGCGTTTTGCGGTCTGCACTCGGCGCGACCTTAACCCCAGCGATTTTCATAGCCGGATGATGATCAGCCATGCCTGGCATGCCGGTCATGACAATTTCCAGTCCCGAAAGCGCGGGCATGAAGGCTTCGTTGAAGGTTATCGATACAGTCCTGACATTCGAGGCTGTAGTCGCGGCAGCCGGTGTCGAGGATACAACATGTGTGTGAGCGGCGGCCGGAACAGCCAGCGTCAGGCCGACGGAGGCGACTGCGATACCGATGGCACGAAATATCTGCATGATAGGCTCCTTGTTAAGGGACATGTTAAGAGGGATACGCCTCTGGGCGCCTTGCCCCTCACAATCGCTGCGAATAATTTTTGAGGGATCATGTGTGCCGGCGCGTAACTGCACTGGACCCCAACGAGGATATCAACCGCTATGGACGACATCGACAACATGCTTGCCCGGATGCGGGATCTGCCGCTCGACCCCCGGCTTGAGGCAATCGACGAAGTGGTCTTCAATGGCTTTACACGACGCGGGGCGGCACATGCCTCAACGTCGGCAATGGCGATGGTGGCTGCGCTGTCGCTCGTGATCGGGCTGGCCGGATCGCTTGCCCCGGCGGAGCCGGCCCAGGCAGCGACAGCCTTTCCGCTCGGTGCTCCCTCGACCCTTGCGCCTTCAACCCTGCTTGGTGGCCGATGATGAATGAGCGTCTGCGGTTCGCGCTTATGGTGCTGTTCGCCTTTGGCGCAGCGATCGGCGGTGTCCTGATCGGTCGCACCTGGATTGCGGCACCCACTCCGGTGGAATCGGAACTGCATCAGGTCCTGCATGAGGATCTGCGGCTCGACAGCGTGCAGGAGAAGCGGATCGAGGAAATCGAGCGCCAATATGCCCTGCGCCGACAGGCGATTGAACTGGAACTGCGCTCAGACAATGCCAGGCTCGCCAGTGCGATCGAAGCCGAACATGGCTACGGACCGCAAGTTGCGGCCGCAGTCGATGCCTCGCACAAGGCGATGGGCGAAATGCAAAAAGTCACGCTTGAGCACATCTTTGCGATGCGCAGCGTGCTTCGTCCAGAGCAGGCGGCGCGTTTTGACGAGGCGGTCGTAAAGGCCCTTACCGTAAAGCCTCGCTGATGCTCGATCTCGCCGCCTGCACGGACGGCGAACTGGCCGCGCTTGCCCTTGGCGGCCGGGAGGCGGCCTATCGCGCCTTGATGGACCGGCACCGGGCCGCCGCGTTTCGGCTTGCCCGTCACCATTGCGGCAATGACGATGCCGCGCTCGACGTGACCCAGCAAAGTTTCATTGCTGCCTTTGCCGCGCTTGCCAGATACGATGGCTCGCGGCCATTCCAGCATTGGCTAGCGCGAATCGTGATCAACAAGGCTCATGACTGGGCCCGTCGCCGCAGGGTACGTCAGTTCTTCAGCTTCGCACTGCCGCTCGAAGAAGCAAGAGGCATTGCAGAGACGGGCCCCGACGCTGAGCAGCAGGTATCTGACCGGGAGGAGCTCGATCGCACCATGGCCGCACTCGCCAAGCTCCCCGCCCGTCTCAAGGAAGTGCTGGTGCTTCGTACGATCGAGGGTATGAGCCAGTCCGAAGCGGCGGGGGTCCTTGGCGTGAGCGAAAAGGCCATCGAGACCCGGCTATACCGGGCGCGAGCAAATTTATCGAAAATTCTGAGGGGCTGACCGCTCGCCCGCGTAAGCAAAGATGAACCTGATCGAAGGGGCATCGTTCACATGCAAAGTCTGAATCTCAACCGACGCTCACTTCTCAAGGGTGCAGCCATCGGCGGAGGCGCCCTTGCGCTGCAACCTTGGCTTCCGGCCTGGGCGCAGCCAGTCTCGGCAGGCCTGCCCACGCTTACCGGCGAAGACATTCACTTGCGGGTGGGCCGGGACAGCCTCGAAATCGACGGCAAGGCTGCGCGCGCAGTCACCATCAACGGCACGGTGCCCGCGCCGCTTCTTCGCCTCAGACAGGGCCAGAAGCTACGCCTGACTGTCGATAACACGCTTGACGAGGAGACCTCGGTCCATTGGCATGGCTTGCTGGTGCCCTTCCAGATGGACGGCGTTCCCGGCGTCTCGTTTCCAGGGATCAAGCCCCGCTCGAGCTTCACTTACGAGTTCGGCATCGAGCAGGCTGGCACCTACTGGTACCACAGTCATTCCGGGCTGCAGGAGCTGATGGGAATGTATGGGCCGATCGTGATCGATCCGGCCGGCCCGGAAACCGCGCCCTACGACCGTGACCACGTCATCTTGCTCTCCGACCATAGCTTCGTTCACCCGGCCAAGATCCTGCGCAACCTCAAGGTCGAGCCGGGCTATTATAACCGTCAGCGCCAGACCTTGGGAGGGCTGCTCGCGGGTAAGGACCAGAAGCTGTCCGAGCGCCTCGAATGGGGCAAGATGCGGATGGACCCGACCGACATTTCCGATGTTACCGGCGATGTGCTCACCTATCTCGTCAACGGTCATGGCCCCAAGACCAACTGGACAGCGCTGTTTGCACCCGGCGAACGGGTGCGACTGCGCTTCATCAACGCCGCGGCCATGACCGTGTTCAACGTGCGCATCCCCGGCCTGTCGATGCAGGTGGTCAACGCCGACGGGCAGGACGTGCGACCTGTCGCAGTCGATGAGTTCCAGTTCTCGCCCGGCGAGACCTATGACGTGATTGTCACGCCCAGCGAGGACAAGGCCTTCACGATTGTCGGCGAGAGTGTTGATCGCTCGGGGATGGCAGTCGCGACTCTGGCTCCGCGCGCGGGCATGCGCGGCGAAGTGCCGCCCCTTCGGACGCGCCCCGTTCTCACCATGAAGGACATGGGGATGGAGATGGAAGGCATGGACATGAAAAGCATGTCCATGCGCGACGGCACCAACGCCCCTCAGGTCAAGCTCGGGCCCGGCGTCGAGATGATCAATCCGATGCCGATGGACCGCACTGGCGAGCCTGGCATCGGGCTCGATAAGGTCGACCATAAGGTGCTGGTCTACAAGGACCTGGTTGCTCTCCAGCCTAACCCGGATGTCCGGACTGCAGAACGCGAGATTGAGGTTCATCTGACTGGGGCCATGGACCGCTACATGTGGTCCATGGACGGCAAGACCATGTCTGAGGCCCACGAGCCCTTGCCGATGCGCGAGGGTGAACGGGTAAGGGTCACACTGGTCAACGACACGATGATGGCGCATCCGATCCACCTGCACGGCCACTTCTTCGAGCTGGTAACCGGTCACGGCGCGCATTCTCCGCGCAAGCACACGGTCAATGTTCTTCCCGGTGGCAAGGTCAGCTGGGACGTGACCGCACTTCCAGGGGACTGGGCGTTCCACTGCCACCTTTTCCTTCACATGGCGATGGGGATGATGCGCGTTGTCCAGGTCCGTCCGATCGAGGGAGGCGCAGCATGAAGTCGCTTGTCGCCCTTGTGCTTCTGACGAGTGCCCCGCCGGCCTTGGCCCAGTCGATGGATCATTCGATGCATCAACCGGCCCCGCAGCCTACTCCAAAGCCGGACGTTTCGGCGCAGCCTGCCGGGCTTGACCATTCAATGCCTGGCATGGACATGTCCGTACCCGCCGATCCAGCGCAGGCACAGGCAGGGGAGCCGGTCGGGACTGATCAGGCGCCCGGCAGCGCTGAGCCGCCGTCCGTCGCACACAACAGAGCCGCAGACCGCTATTGGAGCCCGGCGGACATGGCAGCCGCAGAAGTTGCTGCCATGCAGCCGCCCATCTCGAGCTACGGCAAGCTCACCTTCGACCTCGCTGAATATCAATTCCGCGAGGGCAAGGACGGCTATCGGTGGGAAGCCGAAGCGTGGTTTGGCGACCTCGACCGCTTCGTGGCCAAGAGCAAGGGCGAAGGCACCTTTGGTGAAGACATCGATCACGCCGAGATTCAGGCGCTCTACTCAAAAGCTCTCGATCCGTGGTGGAACTTGCAGGTCGGTGTGCGACAAGACATCCGTCCGCACCCGGCTCGCACCTGGGCAACGCTCGGGGTGGAAGGCCGCGCGCCGTATCTATTCGAAGTGCAGGCCGCAGCGTTCCTGTCTGACAAGGGACAGCTTACCGGACGTCTCGAAGGAGCCTATGACCAACGGATAACCCAGCGCATGATCCTCCAGCCTCGAGTCGAGTTCGAAGTGGCCGCACAGGATATGCCCGATCAGCGCGTTGGCTCGGGCCTCTCAACGGCCGAACTGGGTCTGCGCCTGCGATATGAAATCCGTCGCGAGTTCGCGCCCTATGTCGGCATCAACTGGAGCTGGGCTACGGGACGGACTGCCGATTATGCTCGCGCAGACAGCAAAGATACCAGCGAGCGCAGTGTAGTGGCGGGGATTCGATTCTGGTTCTGACAATTCGAGGGGAAGCTCCTCGAGCGGCGTATTCTTGATTGAAGGCCAATTTTAAACGGAGGTTCCCATGAAGAGCATTCTTACGATCGCAGCCGCTAGCGCTTTATTCAGCATTGCTGGCACCGCCTATGCCGAGCCCGTCGTCGATCCGCATGCAGGACATAATCATGGAACGCCCCCCGCAGCGGCCACCCCCACCCCCAGTCCCGCGCCATCAACCGCACCTGATGCCAAGGGCTGCGATCACGCCATGCCAATGGCTGGCATGAACGGGATGGCCGGTATGCAGGGCAAGGACGGCAAGCCGATGGATCACCAAAGCATGGCGGACTGTAAGATGGAATGCTGTATGGGCGCGAGCCTGCTCGTGGTCGCCAATGGTCTGAGACTGGTCAGGCAATGAATCGCGCTATCCTCTCCTTGCCGTCCTTCCAGACGACTGGTATTCGCTCGAATATGAAAGTCCGGTTTGTTTCGTTGCTGCTGCTGTTGGCCGTGTTGATCGGCACTGTAGTCATGCCCGAAACCGGCCACGCCGAAGGAATGCTTGCACGTCATGCAAGCGAGGTTCTCAACATCGAAGATCACGTCGATGGCGCGGCCGAGCAGCACAGCACGCAAGGCAGCAATGTGCCCTGCCATGCGGTTGCGCACCACCATTGCAGTATCGCGATCAAGACTGATGCCGAGATCACTGCGCTGGGGGTCTGGTCTGTCACATCACTGATCATGCCGCAGACGGTTTATCCGCTGACCTCGCTTGGGTCGGCCCCGCTCACAGAGCCGCCCGCCGCCTGAAGGTCATCCGCCGGTGCCACACGTGCGCCCAAGGCTCATGATTTTCAGGAAAATACTTCATGCAAGACAGTCAAACGGGCGTGCGCGCGTCCGTAGCGCGCCATCGGAGCGCCCGTGCGGCGGTGCC
>CAZWEY010000099.1:0-8391 GCA_964632055.1 uncultured Sphingomonadaceae bacterium | reverse complement strand
AGCAGCACGCTGCTCTGAAGCAGCTCGTCGTTTTCCTGCAGCGCCGCCGTCAGCGGTCAGATATCCATATCGACATCGCCGAAGCCGCGATCATCTTTGGCAGATGGATCGGGCTCGGCGAGGCCATCTTCGAGCATCAGCTTGCGCGCTTCCGCTGAATTGGGGGTTCGCTGGCGCTCTTCGGGGGGCTGCCCGGACCGCCTCGCCACAGGGCGAGGCGCATCGCTGCGTACGCCCTCTGTCTTGGCCGGTTCCTGGCCATCGGCCGACCCGGCCTTGAGGACGCTGTCCTTGGGCATGGCAGGGGCGGTTTCCCGGATTTTTGCGATGTCCGGCTGCACCGCCTGCGCTGGCCCTCCGGCGGCATCAGGCACACCGGTTCCGGTCCGCATGTCGCGATCGGCAACGCTACCAGGTGCGGTCGCTTGTGCCGGCAATGGCGTTGCCTCGGCCTGGACGGGATTTGCCTTGGCCGAGCGGTCCAGCGCCAGTTCCCCCTGCTTGGGGACGACCCGTTTGCCCGCCCCGTCGTCGTTCGACGAAGGGTGCTCGGAGGCGGAATTTCCGTCTTCGGGGAGCCATGGCTTCGGCGGAGTCATGGGTGCCGCCCCCCCTTTCGGTCCGCCTTCATCGCTGGCTCTGCGAATGAACGGCTCGGCTCGTCTGCGCCTTGTCACGGGCGTCAGCTTTACCGGTGCCGCCGGGAACCCGTCGGGGAACTTGATGTAGCCCGAAAGACGCGCGAGGTTCATCAACTGGTCGGGCAGCAGCAGCGGCTCGATGTGCTTGCGCGAGGTCAGGCTGACCGCATCGCGCGCGTTGTTGTAGCCGTAGGTGTAACCCTCCTCCATGTCGCGCACCTGGGTATGCCCGATGAAATCGGAACACCAAGTAGCGGTCTCGCGGTCGGCGGTGCCGAGGATCAGCTTGGTCCGGGCTAGCGATGACAGCGTCATCGCCATGTTCTCGCCGTAGACCTCCTTGAGCTTGGCATAGGCATGGATGCCGGTGACGATCGCGCCGCCGAAGTTGCGCGCCGTCTGAAGGCCCTTCTCGAGTGCCGGCAGGCGGTGCAATGCTCCGAGCTCATCGACGAAGAACCAGATGCGCAAGTCCCTGGTCCGATCGAGCGTCATCAGCGTGTTCATCGCCAGATCGAGCCAGACGGTGAGCAGCTGCGAACACACGCTCATGTCGACATACCGGGCCGAGATGAACACCATCGAGCCCGAACCATCGTCCTGCTCGACCCATTGCCGGAGCGAGAAGCGGCGCCCGCTTTGCGGCAACAGCTTCAGCGCCTTGGCATTGGCATTGAACACGGCGCGGATCGATTCCGCCATGCGCGCAGCCTCGGGGGCTGTGAGCGGATCCGCGATCGTTCCGCGCATCAGCCGGTGCACTGAGGCCAGGTCTGCGGTCATCAGTTCTGACGCCAGCGCCTCGTTCGTCCCCTGCCCGCGCGCGCGCAGCTTCAGGCACATTTCGACGAACAACAGGCGCGCGGCGAGTACCCAGAACTGCTCCGAACCGCCGCCGTCGTGCGGCACGAGCGCTTCGGCGGCCGCGGTAAACTCGGCCTCGTCGCGGCACTCGTCGAACACGCTCCATCGCGGACAGCGCGCATCGAGCGGGTTGAGAATGACGTCCCGGCTGCTGTCGTAGAAATGCTCGATGAAAGCGCCGGTCAGGTCGAAGATCACCGCACGCTGGCCGCGGCTTCGCGCCTCCTCGATCATGTCCGACAAGGCGACGGTCTTGCCCATGCCGGTCGTGCCGATGAGCATCGCATGGCTCTGCTCAAGCCGCCAGGGATAGCTGACCTTGGCGAGCTTCGACGGGCGGTAGGGAAAGACCGTAGTAAGTTCGCCCGGCAAGCAGAGCCGCCAGCGCCATCCCATCGCCTGGGTCAGTTCCTTCGCCCGTTCGGCGAGGTTGTAGACACGGATTTCATCTACCAGTTCGGCCAAGGTCACCAGCATGGCGCCGCGCTCGTGCTTGCGCTCCTTGGACTTGCGACCAAAGCGCGCAGCGAACCAGTAGAACAGGGCGAAGGCTGGCAGGAGGGCGAGCGCCGAGCGCCACAAGACGCCTTGGATAATGTCCACCATGTGAGCCCATGCACGTACCACCGGCGGGAAATTCTGGACCATCGCGATGGGGAACTGGACGGTCCCGCCAAAGCCTGTTTCGAGCGCGATCTGCTTGGCGGGATCGAACTCCATGAAGCCGTAGGCAGAGGCATAGAGCCGCATCCAGACGAGGTATGTTTCGTGGTCGGTAAGACCGCGCGAAAGCATCCACCATGCCATCGATGAGATAACCACCAGCGCGATGATGAGCGGTCCTTTAAGCCCAGCGGCAAACATGAAGCCGAAGTGGCCGAGGAGCTGGCTACCGCGCGTGAAGTTGACGAGGTTACGCTTCATGGGAGCCTCCCTCGTCGGTGCTGGCAGTGAGGCCGGCCCGCTTGCATTTGACGGCAAAGGCCTGGTGGACCCGCTCGCGCAAGGCATGATCCTTGTGCCCGGCAAGCAGGGCATCAACCCCGACCATAGAGAACAGGGACTGGCGATAGAGCCGGCGCAGGAGACCGCGATCGCTCGCTACGGAGATTTCATCTTCGCAGGCCCGAAAGATGACCGAACGCAGCCATTCGCTGACCGCCAGACCGTTGGCGGCAGCGGCAATCCGAACCCGCCCGGCGAGTTCGGAGGTGACGTAGACTTGCAGAGATATTGGTCGTGACATTGACCGACTCCTTCAAAAGAGGAGCCTGGCCGCACTGCGAAAGTGCTTTCCCGGTTAAATCACAATGAGGAACATGTCAAGAACGAACAGACCTAGGGATTCTGCCACTTTCCGCCTCCCCGCCAATCACTTCAAATTGCATAAATACCATTATATCAATGTGATTGAGAAGTAACCGAAGCCATTTTCTAAGCGTAATCCATTGGTATTGAAGCCTAATGCCCCGGCGACATGTCGCGTACGGTGTGCTTGAATTTCCCCCTTCCCGATTGATGATCCAGGCGCAATTCCAGAATGTGGATGGAGCGAAGTTACGCCCTTCCCGAGGACACGGCCCGGCTGCAGTTGGCCGCGAATTCACGGCGGTTGCCATGCTGGTTCGCGCCCCAATCCGATGGTATGACAGTCCAGCATTTAAGCCCGAATGGGGGTGCAGCGAATGTCCAGCGTAACACTGTCCGCAACGCCGAAGGGCAATGGCTTCCAGGCAACCATCACCTACGCGAATGGTGTCGGGATCAGTTCGGCCGAGTCTTACCCAACGAAAGCCGAAGCCATTTCAGCGGCGGCCATGAAACTGCTCGACATGCCCGAGCGTCTCGAAGCGTTCGATGCTGCCGGCGCGGACATTTGATGCTGCCATCTCGTGTACACTCGAACGCGGACCACAGGTCAGCCAAGGGAGGCGAGCAAAAAGAAAGGAGATGGCATGAATGACTGGTGATCGGCCTTGCTGCCTGATGTTGTGGTCTTTGCTATGGCGTTGGGCGAGGCGGATAGGTTGCAGGCTGGATTGGCATCTTAGGGCATTGGACCCTGTAAAGGAGATTACCCGCCGCTTGCCGCTGAACGACCAGCTTGAGGCCCGGTTTTGGCCGGTGACCTCGTATAGGAGTTTGGCCGGGCCGTTCACACCCAATTGGGTTCCACCTCACCCAACGGTTGGAGAATAGCCATGTCTTATCTCGGTGTCGATCTACATCAGAACTCGATTACAATATGCCGCCGTGAGGCGGATGGGAGCGAGGTCTTCGAGACCTTGACCCTCTCTCCTGCCGACCTCGATCGCTTTTGCCTGAGCCTTGACGCCGACGACGAGGTGGCGATCGAGGCGACCGGCAATAGCGCTTGGTTCCGCGACCAGGTGCTGCCCTGCGTGGGCCGGGTGGTTGTGGTCAATCCCAGCCAGTTCAAGGTGATCAGGAAGTCGGTGAAGAAGACCGACCGCAACGACGCGGCTGCCCTCGCGCTGTTCCTCGAAAAGGACATGCTGCCCGAGACAAGGGCAAAGACCCAGGCCGAAGCTGAGCTGGCGTCGCTTGCCCACACCCGCGATCTGCTGGTCAAGCAGCGCACCCGGCTGTTGAACAAGATCCATGCGCTGCATGTCGGCAAGGGGCTCAAGCTCAAAAAGGAAAGCCTTGGCTCGAAACGGGGGCTGGCAGCCATCGACATGGGCCTGTTCTCTGCTTGCGAGCAGATCGAGATCGCGGTCCTGCGCGAAACCGCAACCGCGCTGACCGCAAGCCTCAAGCAGCTCGACGGCGAGATCGAGAAGCTCGCTTCGGCGCTGGCGGGCTACGAGGGGATCGTCTCGATCAAGGGCATCGGCGCTCGCTCGGCCGCCGTGCTGCTCGCGGGCATCGGCAACGTCCACGACTTTGAAAGCGCCGACAAGCTTGCCGCCTACTTCGGCATGGTGCCGCGTGTCAGCCAGTCGAACGAAACCGACCACCGGGGCCGCATCACCAAGCGCGGCAACAAACTGGCGCGCACCACGCTGGTCCAGTGCAGCCTCATCGCCACGCGCTACTCGCCATACCTCAAGGCCTTCTACGACCGCATCCGCGCACGGCGCGGCACCGGCAAGGCGATCATCGCCACCGCCAGAAAGCTGCTCGCCATCATCTACGACACCCTCAAAAACGGCTGGGTGTTCGAAGACTTCACTCAGTTCCAGCGCCGGGAAAATCCAGTCCGCGCTGGACAATCATCATAGGAGGAAGCCCATGCCTGGACTTCCTCCTCCCGGTAGCGTCAGAATTCATCGTTGAGTTTGCCCGGCACGGTGTCGATAACCCGGTCCATCATCCCCTGCGGCAGCGCCCCGTAATCCCCCTCGTCGATAGCGACGTAACCCGCCTCGTCGTCGGTCAGGATGTACTGCGTGAAGTAGCTGTGAAAGGCCCGGGCATGGGCCTGATCCAGTGCGGCAACATAGGCCGACTGATCGGCGCGGAAACCGGAATATGAAAGGGCAGCGTTAGCGTTCATGTCAAACCTCCTGATGGTTGATGCTTCGCATCAGGAAGTGTGAGGATGTGGGCGACGGGCCGGGTCAGGGACCGCGTGGTACACGCGGCCGCGAAGCGGCGATGGGGGCAACGATTTTTTCCGGGCTTGCCCGGTAAAAATGGTGGGGCCCCGTCGTCCTTGACGCGGCCCCAAAGCCCGCATCACCATTGGACATCTGCGAGAGAGACCTCTCCCAACGCTTGCGGGCACATCCGGGGCCAGCCCCACAAACCATTTTCCTACAAGGCTGCGGACTGGCAGACGTTACCTCGGAGGGGACCAACGGCCACAAAAAGGAACCCTTATGGCCAGGTCCAAACCGAGCGCGCTCGATGCGCTCAAACGACTGCGCGAACAGCGCGAGGAGCTCGCACAGCGCGAAGTCAAACTGCGCGAGGAAGCCGCAGGCGAACTCGGCAAACTGCTGGTTGATTGCAGCGCGGAAACGCTCGATCCGGGCAAGCTGCGCCAGCTCGTGCGGGCGACAATGGCAATCGGTATCGATGCTGCACTCGAACGACTGACACCGGGCAAGTGACACCAGGCGGCGGCGCGGGGCTCGATGCCGCGAGCCGCCGCTTTCGCCAGCCAACACAAAGATGGCCCTGGTGGCTCGAGCCATCAGGGCCATCTTGCGAGGGGGTGCTGCGTTCAGTCCTCGTCGATCGGCGGTGCATCTTCGTTGTTGCCCGAGCGGGGCTTCGAGAGGAAGTCGACCTTGTCGGCGATGATCTCGCAGCCGTAGCGCTTGGCTCCGTCCTTGTCCTCCCACTGCGTGTAGTGGATGCGCCCCTCGACGGTCACCATCTGGCCTTTGCCGCAATACTTGGCAACGTTCTGGCCGAGACCGTTGAAGCAGGTGACCCGGTGGAATTCGCTGTCCTTGGCGGTGTAGCCGTTCTCGTCCTTGTAGGTCTTGCCGTCCTTGCGCGCGGGCCGGTCAGTCACGACCGAAATCGAGGTGATGGTGGTTCCGCCACTGGTGGTGCGGGTTTCGGGATCGCGGGCGATACGGCCGACGAGAATAACGAGATTGGTCATGGGTTTTCTCCTGATCGAGCAATCCGGGTCCATCCCGGCTGCGAACTGACAGAAGAAGCGGCCGCCGGGCGATCGCACCGCAGGGGAACCCGGATCCGGTTCGGGTGGTGCGGGCAGCCGGGCAAAGCCCGGCAACACGGCCGGACCTGATCCGGGTTGCGAACGGCAGGGGGGTGATTCAAGGAAGGTTCGCGAAGAGCCGGTATGCCGCCTGGATGAATGGGCAGACACCATGCTCAAGTCAGTGGCTTCGGCCCTGCTTTGCTATCCCTTCCTGCCCGGCAAACCAACGGTCATATCTCGACCCTGACCGACTTCCCCGCAGCAGGGTGAGACCCAGCGACGGGCGGTTCACTGCCGGGTTCAGACTGATCCATCAGCACTGCGAGGGGGGCGTCCAGATGGTGCCCCCTCAGCATCCAGGCCTGCGGTGCGATGAGGCGCGCCCAGTCAGCAAAGGAAGGAATGGAGCCGAGGTCTTCGCGGACGTGCTGTTCGCCAACAAGGCGAACCGGAACGGTCCGTCCATCGGCATTGACTAGCGTTGCACCGAACAGGGTTTCGAGCATGAAGATGCCCTCGGCATGGTGCCGTAGTGCGCGGTGTCGGGGGTCCGCGAGGATGGCCTTGGACTGGTCGAACCACTGATGCAGCGGCAGATAGTCGTCGGGCCTGCCGCCCCATTTCCGGACCGAGGACAGGGCGTGATAGTAGCAATGCGCCATGACGCTCCCCTTCACAGTTCAGTGTAGTGCTGGTTGTAGTCGGTGAAGCGCACGTTGCATTCGAGCACGAAGGTCGCTTCCCCAACATCGATCTCGAGCTGGCCGCCCGCGCCATCGTTGTTTTCCCATCCTGGATGGTGGCGTTCGAGGGCAAGATAGGCGAGCGATTCCAGAGCCGCTGGCAGCAGAACGGGATCGGCGAGATCCGCATCATCCGGTCGGTCATTCGGGATCGGATCGAGCACCGTTTCGGGACAAGCGAGCGTGGCGTCGGTAGCATCAAGGCAGACGATCTCCTCGACCGCGCCGCTGTCTCCGGACCCGTCGAACCGGATCTCGACTTTCGCGATGCCAGCCTGTCGTAGGCACGGAATTACTGCCTGTTTGAGGTGCTGCAATTCCGCCTGAGTCTGCGCCTCGCGCTCGGCCTGGCGCGCTGAAAATTCAGCCAAGGCTACTTTGAAGTCGGTCATGGATAATCCTCCTGGGCTGTGCTGTGCAGCCATGCGATCAATCCGCATGACCCGCTGACACAGGCGCTTGCCTCCCCTCTTCAGCAGCAACGCCAGCGCCGATGAGGCGCTGGCGCGAAGGGCGTTGCGCCCTCATTCGCTGCTTGAGCGAACAGCCTTGGGGCTGGTGCCCAGCGGCCCGCGGCGGTCGACGACAGTGATCCGGCGGGTCTTGGCCTCGATCACCAGACGCTCAAGGACGCCATTGCCCGGGAATGCGATGACATAACGCGGGTTGAGCGAAAGCATGCGCTCGTTGCGCTTGAAGCCCGCGCGGGCGCCAAGTCGCATATCGAGTGAGAAGGTGACCTGGGGGACCTGTCGGCGCTCAGCCCACGACGATGCCAGGCGGTCGATGCCCTTGGTGTCGCCGCCATGGACCAGCACCATGTCCGCGACGCGCTCGCGAACCTTGTCGAGCGTTGCCCAGACGTTGTTGGCAAAGGTCAGTGCCTCGTCCTCGGTAGCGTGGCGGATACGGCCACCAGCGAAGACGACCGGCATGCCCTCGGGCATTGCCGCACGGCGCTTGGCCTCGGCCCGGGCACGCATGAAATCGCGGCCTTCGACCAGCGCGGAAGTGAGCATGGCACCATGGTTGAACCGGGAGCTCGAAACCGGCTTCCAGGACGAACCGAACTCGTTGAGGTAGAGGGCGGCTGCGACCTCGCGCATCTCTTCCAGTGCCAACATCGCGCTCTCGGAGCACTGGGCGCGCTCGACCTGGGTTTCGAGTTCATGCGTGTGGATTTCCGACCCATCGGCGGTGGCGACGAGTGCCCGGACTTCGTCGGTGGCGCGATCAAGGGACGTCGACTTGCGCTGGGCGGAACGGTGGAACAGATTGACGAAGGCCCAACCGAGATCCTCGGCATCGACTTCGAGCGCGGTTCCAGAGAACAGCGCGAAAAGATCCGACCAGACGCCTTCGAGCGTCTGGACGACGGCTTCGCGGACCGGAAAATCGGTGCTGGTGACGGGGGCTGGACCGATCGAAAAACCTGCGAGATCGAGACCTGCGAGTTGGTCGGTAAATGAGGTGTGCATGGGGTGTTCTCCTGACTGGT
>CAZWEY010000098.1:0-8490 GCA_964632055.1 uncultured Sphingomonadaceae bacterium | reverse complement strand
AACCCGCGAAGGCGGCCATTCCCACCGCCGCATCGTCCATGTGAACGATGCGACCGGCTGGGCGGTGCAGGAGGCGCTGCTCAAGGCCGCCGCAGCCCACCCCAACATCACCCTGCTTCCCGGCCGCGCCTGCATCGATCTCATTACCGGAAGGCACGAGCTGCGCTATTCCGGTTCGGGCCGGGTCTGGGGCGTCTATGCGCTTAATGAGGAAACGGGCGAGGTCGAGGCGTTTACTGCGCGCGCGACTATTCTGGCGACGGGCGGTGCGGGCCGGGTCTATCAGTTCAGCACCGCGCCGCGCGGAGCGACGGGCGACGGGATCGCCATGGCCTGGCGTGCGGGTGCGCGCGTTTCCAACATGGAGATGATGCAGTTCCATCCGACCTGCCTTTATAATCTCGAGGTCAAGAACTTCCTCATCACCGAAGCCGTGCGCGGAGAAGGAGGGCACCTCATCAACCCGCGCACCGGCAAACGCTTCATGCCCTATACGGACGAACGGGCGGAGCTTGCACCGCGCGATATCGTCGCGCGCGCAATCGACTCGGAAATCAAGCGCTTCGGCCTCGATTACGTCCATCTCGATATCAGCCACATGGACCCCGATTTCGTGCGCGGCCATTTCCCCAATATCCATGAGAAGCTGACCAGTCTTGGCATCGACATGACGAAACAGCCGATCCCCGTGGTGCCGGCCCAGCATTATACCTGCGGCGGGGTGCTGATCGATCTGGCGGGCCGCACCGATCTGCCCGGCCTCTATGCTGCGGGCGAATGCACCGAAAGCGGGTTGCATGGGGCCAACCGGCTTGCTTCCAATTCGCTGCTTGAATGCTTCGTCTTCGGTGAAGCGGCTGCAGCCGACATCATCGAGCGCTGGGATAGTTTCGATGAGCCTCCGCCGGTGCGCCCATGGGATGAAAGCCGCGTGACCGATTCCGACGAGGAAGTGGTCATCAAGCAGAACTGGACCGAAATCCGCCGCTTCATGTGGAACTATGTCGGTATCGTGCGCACCACGAAGCGGCTGGAGCGTGCGGCGCACCGGATCAAGCTGCTGAGCGCGGAGGTGGAGGATTATTACGGCCACTTCCGGGTCAGCACCGATCTCATCGAGTTGCGCAACCTGCTGCAATGCGCCGATCTGATCGTGCGATCTGCCCTCAAGCGGCATGAGAGCCGGGGGCTGCATTACACGCTGGACTATCCGGAAACCTGCAGAGTGGCGGAAGACACGGTGCTGGTGCCTTAGTGTCTGATCCGAAACTCTCGTTTCGGATCGTTCGGCACCGGCCCTCTCCCCCGCCCGGCCACCCAAGGCATTGTAATATATGGCCGGGCGGAGGAGAGGGCCGGTGCCGCCTCGAAATTCGCCCTTTCGCGAATTTCGAACCAGACTCTTGGAGCGGTTTCAGGCGTCAGGGCAGGGATATCTGCGCCAGACGCCTGAACTCTCCGATTATCTTGAGTCTCTGGCCGTTGTTTTGGGCAGGGCGAAGGCCATGATGTAATCGCCTGCGGGCGAGCGGATGTATTTGTGCCCGCTCACCGCGATGACCACGAACTGCCGGCCCGATTTTTCCGACCAGTAGATGCTGGGTGTGGCCATGGCGCCTGTCGGGAGCTTGTGGCGCCAGACTTCCTTGCCGGTCGCGGTTTCGAATGCGCGGATCATGCGGTCCTGGGTTCCGGCGATGAAGGTCACGCCGCCCCGCGTTGCGACCGGGCCGCCGATATTGGGCGTGCCGATCTCGAGTGGCAGGCCTGAACGCAGGCCCCATGGTCCGCTCTCCGAGGCGTTGCCCAGTGGCTTCGACCAGACAAGCTTGCCGCTGGAGATGTCGATCGCGTTCATCGTGCCGAAGGGGGGCTGGGTGCAGGGAATGCCCAGCGGCGACATCCACGCCGCTTCGGGCTGCGCCGCATAGGGCAATCCGGCCTGAGCCGAAACATTGGTAAGATGCCCGTCGCCGCCTGTGGTCTGGCCAGGTTTGATCCCCTCCGCGTCAGCCTGCTTGCGCGGGATCATGCGGATCTTGCCTGCAAGGTGCATGGCGTTGGCAAGGATCAGGTTGCGGTCCTTGTCCACCGCTATGCCGCCCCAGTTGTTGGCGCCCGTGGTGCTCGGCGTCATCAGCGTCCAGCCGAGGCCGAAGGGAGTATATGGCCCTTCATAGCGCATCTTTCGGAATTCGAGACGGCACCACAGCTGGTCCAGCGGCGAGATGCCCCACATGGTGCGTTCCACCAGCGTCGGGATGCGGGTGGATGGCATGGCCAGCGAGAAGGGCTGAGTGGGTGAGAGCGTCTCGCCCGGCAGCGCGTTCTTCACCGGCACCGGCAGTTCGGTGACGGGTTTGATCGGCTTGCCTGTCTCGCGGTCGAGCACGAAAATCTCGCCGCGCTTGGTCGGCTGGATCAGAGCCTTCCTCATGCCGTCCTTCGTGCGGATGTCGGCCAGTGTCGGTTGCGAGGGATTATCCATGTCCCAGATGTCGTAATGCATCGTCTGGTAAACCCAGCGCAGCTTGCCGGTCTCCGCGTCCAGCGCGACAATCGATGCGTTGATGCGGTCATATGCTTTGGGCCGCATCGCAGCATAGAAATCGGGCGTGGCGTTGCCCATCGGGATATAGACGAGGCCCAGCTCCTCGTCCGCGCTCTTGGGCGACCATGAGCTGGGCGTGCCCTTGGTATAGGTCTGGCCCGCAGGCGGCAGGCCGGTGCGTTCGGGGTGGGCAACGTCGAAGGCCCAGGCGAGCTTGCCGGTCAGCACATCGAAGGCGCGGATCACGCCTGAAGGCTCGTCCTTGTGCTGGTTGTCCCAGACCCAGGCGTTGAGCACCGCCTTGCCGCGCACGATGGTGGGTGCGGAGGTCGGGTAGTAATAGCCATCCGGCCAATCCCCCATGCCTTCCATCAGGTCGACCGAACCATTGGTGCCGAAATCGGAACAGGGCTGGCCGGTTTGCGCGTCGATTGCAACAAGCCGGGCGTCGATGGTGTTGGTCAGGATGCGTTCGGGGCAGATCGCACGACCTTCCGCCTTGTAATAGCCCAGCCCCCGGCACTGGCCATAGGGCGAGCGGCTCATGTCATTGCCGGAGCGATAGCGCCATTTCTGGGCGCCGCTTTCGGCATCGAGCGCGATCACGTCATTATAGGCGGTGCAGACATAGACCGTGTCGCCGATCTTGAGCGGATTGGCCTCGATCGGCGGCATTTCGCCGGTCTTGTCGGGTCCGGTGCGGAAACTCCAGGCCAGTTCGAGCTTGCCGGCATTGGCTGGTGTGATCTGCGCCAGCGTGCTGAAACGCGAGCCGCCGCGATCATTGCCGTAATGCAGCCAGTCGCCTTCCTGCGGCAGGTCGGCCATCACAGGGGCGGGTGCTGCCGTGCTGCCGGTGCGGTCAATCGGGCGAGGGGGAAGGGGGGGGCGGATCTGGTTGATGCCAAGCCCGACAAGGATGGCAATCACAGCGCCTGTGGCAAAGGATTTCAGTCCCGGCCTGACCTCGCCTTCGAGCGGTTTGCGTATGAAGGGCAGCGCCAGAAGCGCGCCCAGCACCAATGGCCCGCCGATGCGCGGAACAAGCGGCCAGAAGGCAAACCCTGCCTCACCTATCGCCCAGGCCAGCGTGACAAGCAGAACAACAAGATAGAGCGAGATGCCGCTTGCCCGCTTGCGAAGCAGCAGCACACCGCTGAGGATAAGGCCGAGACCCGCCACCACATAATAGAGCGAACCGCCAAGCCCCGCGAGCTGGCCGCCCCACCATGCCATCGGCAAACCCGCCGCGAGCAGCACAAACCCCAGAACACGCGCCGCGAGCGCGGGCGAATTTGCCTTGTCCATCATCCCCTCCATCTTCGGCTGGCAAATTAGCCCGCTTTGCCGGCTTGGCAATCTGAGCCCGCGCTATTGCGGCTGGAGTATCGCTGTCTTCACTCAGGAGACAAGCCATTGCGGGTTTCATGATCTTTATCAATTTCGGTCCCTTGAGACCGCGATACTGCCAATCACACAGGAATCGGTCCTCGATGCGAGCGGACCGGCCATGTGCGAATGATTGAAGGGGTGGATTGATGGGACAGGCGATCAAGAACAAGGCGCGGGTGGCGGTCATAGGCGCCGGGATGTCGGGAATTCTGACAGGATACCGCCTGCTGGAAATGGGGATCGATGATTTCACGATCTACGAGAAAGGCGACAGCGCTGGCGGCACCTGGCGCGAGAACAGCTATCCCGGCCTGCATTGCGATGTGCCCTCGCATTTCTATTGCTATTCCTTCGCCAAGAACCCGGACTGGACCAAGAAGTTCTCCCCCGGCGGCGAGATCAAGGCCTATTTCGAGCGGCAGGCAGAAGAGCTGGGCGTTGCTCCCCATATCCGGCTTAACAGCGAGGTGGTCGATGCGGCATGGGATGGCGCGCGCTGGCAGCTGAGCCTCAGGGACGGCAGCAAGGACAGCGCGGATATCCTGATTTCGGCCACCGGCTTCCTCCACCAGATCGCCATGCCGGACATTGCCGGGCTGGACAGTTTCGAGGGCGTCCAGTTCCACACCGCGCGCTGGGATCATTCGGTCAAACTTGAAGACAAGCGCATCGGCATCATCGGCACCGGCTCCACCGCGGTCCAGATCGTCTCGGCTCTGGCGGGCAAGGTCAAAAGCCTCGAACTCTATCAGCGCACCCCGCAATGGGTGCTCAATGTGCCGCAGGAGGAGTTCAGCCCCGAACAGCGCGAAGCTTTCCGCAAGGACCCCTCGCTGATGCAGGCGCTCTATGACGAGGCGAGCGAGCTGACCGTCAACACCGCCCGCGCGATCATGGGGCTTGACCCCGCACTGCGCGCCGAGATGGAGGCGAACTGCCGCGACAATTTGCTGCGCGTGAAGGACCCGGAGCTGCGCGCCAGGCTGACCCCTGCCTATGATGTGGGTTGCAAGCGGCTCGTCATGTCGCCCGATTTCTACGAGGCGATCCAGCGCGAGAACACCCATCTCGTCACCGACGGCATCGACCATGTCGAGGCGGGTGGCATCGTCACGAAGGACGGAAAGCTGCACGAGCTTGACGTGATCGTGATCGCCACCGGCTTCAACGCCACCGCCTATATCCGCCCCGTCACCATGACCGGAAAGGACGGCATCACGCTGGACGAGGTCTGGGCCGAGCAGCCCAAATCCTACCAGTGCGTCACCGTGCCCCACATGCCCAATTTCTTCATGATCGGCGGGCCTTACAGCCCGGTTGGCAATATTTCTCTGGTGCTGATGGCCGAATGGCAGGTCGACTACATCATGAAATGCGTGAAGCGCGCGGTGGAGGAGCGGGTGGCGCTATGCCCGAGCCATGAAGTGACTGAAGCCTTCATTTCCGACCTGCGCGAGGAAGCGCGCGGCACGGTATGGGCGCAGGGCGGCTGCACCAGCTGGTATCTCGATGCCGAGGGCGTGCCCGCCATCTATCCCTACCCGTTCGAGCATTTCCGCGACACGACGCTGGGCGGACCGGACTTTTCTAAGTTCGAGGAACGGCCGCTGTCCGAGCCGGTCGAAGCCTGACTTTGCCTGACACCGCAAGGCCGCGTTGCACGCGCAGCGCACTCTTGCGTCTGCCCAGCAAAAGGCGGACAGCACCAACCCTGTTTTGAAGCAAGATGAGGATTCGCAAAACCATGGATGACGCCGCCAGGAAAACCGCGCTCCGCATGATCCCTTATGGCATATATGTGCTGACCGCGAAGGGCGGGGATGGCACGCTATATGCCGCTACCGTCAACTGGGTCACGCAGACCGCCTTTGCCCCGCCGAGCCTCGTTGTTGGCGTCAAAGCGGATTCGGGCGCTTATCAGGGGCTCAAGGAAAGCGGGGCCTTCACGCTCAACATGCTGGGCAAAGGCCAGCAGGGGGCGGCGTTTGCCTTCTTCAAGCCGGCCGATGTGACCGACGGCAAGATTTCGGGCGAGCCTTATCATGATGGCGCCAATGGCGCGCCTATTCTGCAAAGCGCCGTGGCTGCGGTGGAGTGCAGGCTGGTTCAGGTGGTCGAACATGGCGACCATCATGTTGTCATCGGCGAGGTGGTGGAGGCCCATGTCCACAAGCAGCCCGAAGGCCGGCCCGACGCGGCGATCCTCGAGATGAAGGATCTGGGCGACAACGTCTTTTACGGCGGCTGACGGGCGCACCGCACCGGCAAAAAGCCCGGGAGAGCGTGATGCTTTCCCGGGCTTTTTTGTGCGCGCTTTGTGCGGGCTCAGGCCAGCTGGGCCTCGGCCATGGCGCCATAGCGGGCCAACGCGCTTTCCATGCCGGGCGAGGGTGGTGCCTTGCCGGGATTGTAGAATGGGATGAAAATCTTTAGCATGCGCGGCAGGGTCCAGCCGTAGAACGCCTTGATGAACGCCTTTTCGCGCTTCTTCGAGGCGGCCAGCTCGGCCGGGCTCATGCCTTCGCGATATTGTGCGAGGAAGGACTTGATGCGCGGGGCGATGTTCCGGTTGAGGTGCCAGGCCGAATAGGCCAGCCCCCAGACCCGCATGAAATAATTGCCCGAGATTTCCGCAAAGCCGTCATGGCAGACCATGCGATGTTCATATTCCTCGGCGAAGTGCCAGCGCCACAGATCGCCGATGGAATCGCCGTCCTTGAAGAGGTCCGTTCCCTGTTCGAACAGGAAGCGCGCGAAGAACAGGGTGAAGTTCTCGAAGCCGGCGCAATAGGCGGTGAGGAAACTGAGCGAGCGGGTCTTGAGCATCTCGCGGAAAGAGGCGTCGAAACTCTCCTCCATGCGCGGATCGAGATGGAGACCGGCCTGCTCGACCAGATCGTTCCATTTGGCGTGGATGCGATAGTGATTCGATTCTTGGCGCACGAAGTCGTCAATGTCCTTCTGCAGGTCGGGCCGGTCGTCGCGGACCTGCTTGCGGCACAGCATCATCACCTTGTTGAGGAACTTTTCCACCACTGGCGTGCTGGTCGACATCGCATTGAAAATGACGGAAACCTCAGGCGCATTGGGCCAGATGACCTTGCTTGCGTCGAACTGGAAATCCGGGGCTCTTACGGTAAGGTCGCTGGACATGGCGATCGCTCCCTGGCCTGCCTTCAAGGACACGGCCTTGTGTTGAATGGTCTGAGCAAGGGACCTAGCTGCTGCGTCTTCGCCATTCCTTGACCTTTCTCAAAAAGTTGCGGCTCCAGACTGCCCCAAAGCGTTGCGAATTGCCTTGGGTGGGAGTATTCATGCCGCATGTCCTATTGCGATAGCTGTCTAGTCAGGAACCGGGCCATCTGCGCCGCGCTCGATGCCAAGGAGATCGAGGCGCTTAATGCCATTGGCCGTCGTCGCACGCTCGAACCGGGTCAGTCGCTGATCTGGGAAGGCGAGGATTCGCTTTTGGTCGCCAATGTCATCGAAGGGGTGCTCAAGCTCTCCACCGGCACCGAGGACGGGCGCGAGCAGATTGTCGGCGTGGTCTATCCATCCGATTTCATCGGCCGCCCTTTCAGCGCCACCAGTTCCCACAGCGCCACTGCATTGACCGAGGCGAAGGTCTGCGTCTTTTCCCGGTCGGACTTCGATGCCTTTGCTCACAAGCATCCCGAGCTGGAACACAAGCTCCTGCGCCGCACCTTGTCGGAGCTGGACCGCACCCGCAAATGGATGCTGCTGCTCGGCCGCAAGAACGCCGAGGAAAAGATCGCGACATTCCTGCTGGAAATGTCCGAGAGGCTGGTGGAGCCGGGCTGTGAAGGCGCGCCGGACACGCCGCATGAGCGGTTCGATCTGCCCTTTTCGCGCCAGCAGGTCGCCGACGTTCTGGGGCTGACGATCGAAACCGTCAGCCGCCAGCTTACCCGGCTGAAGAACGATGGCGTGATCGATCTTCCCAGCCGCCGTGCCGTGGCGATCCTCGACCGTGTCGCGCTCGAGGATCGCGCCGGCTAGGGTCAGAAGCGGTAGCTTACGCCTGCGCTCACCACCCAGGGGTCGAGCTTGTGGCGTGTGTCGAGGATCTTGGTTCCGGCCGCGTCATACCATTTGGCCTTCACATCGCCCAGGAAGTAGCGCTTGGCATCGAGCGAGAAGCCGAGGCCGCGGTCGTTGAGCGCGATATCGACACCGGCCTGAAGGGCTACACCGGCCGTGTCGCTGGTGCTGTTCTTGGTCGCTCCCAGCGCCTTGGCGGTCGCGCCCACACCTTCTGAGAAGATCAGGAAATAGCTTGGTCCGGCGCCGATATAGGGTTTGACCGGGCCAGCGCCGGTGACATGATATTTCAGCGTGAAGGTCGCGGGGATGATCATGGCATTGGAGACCAGTCCCTTGGCGCCCTTGATCGAGCCAGCCCCGTCGACGTCATGCTGGGTGAGGCAGCAGATCGTTTCGACCGAAAGGTTGGGGCTGAAGAAATATTCCACCGCGATGGTCGGCACGTAATTGTCGTCGGCCTTGGTGTCGACGGTGCTGACATC
>CAZWEY010000097.1:0-8769 GCA_964632055.1 uncultured Sphingomonadaceae bacterium | reverse complement strand
AGAGTGATTGGACCAAGTTGATTGTGTCTGATGGTCGGGGTCTTTACCGCCTCGCCATCCCCACCTGCAGCAGCACACCGCAGCCCACGGATTTGCGCGCCGCGAATCCGCGCGAAGCTGCGGGCTGAGGGGAAGGGGGATCCCACTCCGATCCCCCGCTATCCCCCACCCATCCCCCGATGATCCCCCGGCACAATGTGCATTTGATCCCCGCCCCAGGGCCACGACATCCCCCAGTCTGAACCGGCACCTCCAGCCCGGGCCCACAGTGTGGCCCGCAAGGAGATATGCATGACCATCAGACATCTGAGCCAAAGCAATCTTTCCGAGCGCTGGACCATCAGCCCGCGGACCCTCGAGCGTTGGCGCTGGGCCGGCTGCGGCCCGCGCTACCTCAAGATCGGCGGCCGGGTGGTTTATCGCCTCGAGGATATCGAGGCCTATGAGAACACCCAGGCATTCAACAACACGGCCGAGTTTGCCGCAGCGCGGGGAGGCGTCCATGGCCGTTGAAGTCCCACTGCTGAAAGTGCCGGATCATTTGCTGGCAGCCTGCCAGCAGGGTGGGCGGCATCTGACCCCGGTGATGCAGGCCGTGCGCTATTACGGCGTCAGCCTGGTGTTCGTGCCGCAGGGCGTGAAGCATCTCGATGAGGCATTGCCAGATGTCCTGGCCGAACCGTTCATCGCGCTCTTTGGCGATGATATGTATCAGGCGCTTGGCCCCAAGGCCTTCAACCGGAAGATGCTGACTCGCCTGATCAGGCAGGCTGACGTTGCGGCGATCATCGCGTGCGAAGCGCTCTATGAGGTCTACGACCAGATGAGCCAGCAGGCCGCCTTGGGTCGCCGCAACGTGCTGATCATCGAGACGCTGCCAGAGCGGGAGCTCGAATGGCTTGCCGTCTTGCGCAAAGTTCGCCCCAAACTCCCGATCACCTTGTGCACCGTGAAGCTGGGGGTCCAATGCTGAAGCAGGGCAACAGCACCAGGCCGCGCCGTCCGGCCATCCACGGCGGCATCAGCACCACCGCTCGCCTGCTGGGCGAGCGGATGGAAGAACTGGCACTGCACCTGCTGGGAGCCCCTAACCGCAAACTGTCGACCCGTGATGAACTGCGCTTTGGCAGCAAGGGCAGCACCAGCGTCAATATCGGTGGAGCCGAGCCCGGCGTCTGGTACGATCACGAGGCGGGCAAGGGCGGCGGTGCATTGGAACTGATCCAGCATGTGCAGCACTGCGATCTCAAGCAGGCCTGCACATGGGCTGATGACTGGTTGGGGCTTGCGCCCCTGCCAGCAGCGTCCAAAACCACGCCAAAGACCAGTAAGCCGAAAGCAGAGCCAGCGCCGCCCATCGAGGCGGAGGTCAAAGCCCCTCCGTCAGCCGAGCCGCCTTCCGCGCCGACCGAATTCGCCGCCAAGGTCGCCAATATCGTCGTGCAGTCCGGCCCGGCGCAGGGCACCCCTGCAGAGGTCTATCTGCGCAGCCGGGGGATTACCATGCCGCTGCCGCAGTCCATCCATTACCGGGACGCCGCCATGCGTCAGTATGGCGCACTGGTTGGTCTTGCGACTGATGATGCCGGTGAGGTGCTTGCAGTGCAGCAGGTCTATTTAACCAGCAGCGGTGAGAAGGCGCCAGTGCACCCTACCAAGCGCACAAACAAGGCGGTTGAGGGCTGGGCCGAGCGCTCGGCCGTCAGGCTGCCGGGTAGGCCGCCCATCATCCTGTGCGAAGGCATCGAGACGGCCCTGTCGCTGTGTCAGGCTACCGGTCAGGCGACCTGGGCGTGCCTTGGTATCAGCAATATCGCCAAGGCTCCCCTCCCAGAGGGTGCCGAAGTTATCGTTGCGCGCGATGGGGACATTCCGGGTAGTCCGGCGGACGGGCAAATGGAACGCACGCTTGCCACCCTCAAGGCGCGGGGCTGCATTGCCCTCCTGGCCTCTCCGCCGGAGGGTCAGGACTTCAACGATGTCCTGCGCAATGCCGGCGAAGAAGCCGTGCGCATGGCTATTGCGGCAGCGGTGCTGCCGGATGCCTTTGGCAAGACCGGCGCGAAACAGGTCTACATTGGATCGGACGTGGAACTTGCCCAGCGCGTGCGCGAGGATCTGACCGAGCGGTTCGGGCGGGTGGTCCATGCCGAAGGGGCGTTCTGGCATTATGAGCGCACCCATTGGAAGCCTGTGCCAGACCGGCTGCTGCGCGTGACCGTGCACAGCTATGATGGCGCGGAATACGACACACCGAGCGGCGAACCTTCGCGGGTGAAGCTCGGCAAAGGGCGGATCGACTCCATCCTCAATGAATGCGCCACCCTGTGTTCGGAGCCGGAGTTCTTCGTCAGCCGGCCGATCGGGATCAATTGCGCATCGGGGTTCATCCGGTTTGACGAACAGGGCGTGCCGACACTCGTTCCGCACGACCCCACAATGCGTTGCCGGCACACGCTCCCCGGGCAGTGGCAAAGCGGCAATGCTGCAGAGCCGCCAGAGGGCGCCCTGCTGGCCAAGCTGCTGGGTGGGGCGTTCCTGGGAGATCCCGAAGCCAATGATAAGGTCACTTTGCTGGCGGAGGTCTGTGGTGCGGCGGCACTGGGTTATGCCACCCATCTCATCCAGCCCAAGGCCGTCATCCTCTACGGTCAGACTGCTGAGAATGGTAAAAGCCAGATCCTGGACCTTGCCAGGGGATTGCTACCTGCCAATGCCATCTGCTCGGTGCCAGCCGCGCGCATGGGCGATGAGCGCCATGTCATCGGCCTGGTCGGTAAACTCCTTAACGCCACGGACGAGCTATCCTCCGCAGCGGTTGCGTCGGACACGTTCAAGTCGATCGTGACCGGCGAGCCCATCGAAGGGCGCGACGTCTACAAGAGCCGGATCGAGTTCCGCTCGATTGCGCAAAACCTGTTCGCGACCAACAACCTTCCAGCCTTCCAGGGCGGGATCGATCGCGGCGTGCAAAGACGATTGCTGGTCATCCCGTTCAACCGCACCATCCCGAAGGAGGAGCGGATCGAGAACATTGGCCAGCGCATTGCCAGAGAAGAGGCCGATCTTCTGCTTGCCTGGGTGGTGGCAGGTGCGACGCGACTCGTCGCGCACCGGCACTTCTCAATTCCGACCTCATGCGCCCAAGCCTTGACCGAATGGATCTTCGGGGCAGATCCTGTCCTTGCCTGGCTCGATGAATGCACCGAGGTGTTCCCGTTCGTGCCCGGCAGTCCTTATCTCACCACACGGTCAGCCTACACCTCGTTCCAGAACTGGGCGACCACCGAAGGGTTCAAGGGCGATAAGCTTCCGGCCATTAACGGGTTCGTGCAGCGCATTCAGGCCAACGTATCAGGGATCAGCTACAAGCGGACCAGCGTGGGCCGGGTGTTCATGGGGCTCAGGATCAAGGTAACCCATGGGATGTGAGCCATGTCGCACCTGTGTCGCAATAATGACGGGTTATGACGCCTAACTACATGATAATGAACAGATGACGCACCTGACCCCTAACCTTTTTATATACAGGGGAAATAAACATCATTCTTATCCATCCCTCGCCCGCACACGTAATGGTTAGGGGGTGGGTGCGTCATCTGTTCAATTACAAAGGCTTGCACCCCAAAACCCGTCATTATTGCGACACAAGTGCGTCATGAAGTCCTGCGTCCGCCCGCGCAGCCCCGCGCGAGATGGAGGGGGGGAGGGTAAAAGCGTACGGGTTTGAGGCAGGAAACCGCCTTCGATCCAAAATTCACGCAACCGCGAATTAACGACCGGGGGTCAAAAAGTCAAAAGTGCGTGAATGCAGATACGTGAACAGGATGGCGTGTCTGTTTTTCGCGCACAAACTGCAATGCGTGTGTCAGGGGCGATCGGTGCTTGAACCTACACCACGACCGGGATCTGACCCGTGAACTGTTTGCCGCTGTAACTGCCGCCAGCGACTTTGAATTCGTCACGTCGTGGCTGGGGATGCGAACGCGGCGCAGTTCAATATTCTGCACCGCCAGACGCTTTCACCAGATCGAGCGCGATATCGACGATCATGTCTTCCTGCCCACCGACCATCTTGCGACGGCCAACCTCGGCGAGGATCGAGCGGGTGTCGACGCCGTAATCGGCGCTGGCCTTTTCGGCATGGCGCAGGAAGCTGGAATAAACACCGGCATAGCCCAGCGTCAGCGTCTCCCGGTCGACCCGGACCGGGCGGTCCTGCAGCGGGCGAACGAGGTCTTCGGCCGCATCCATCAGCGCGTAGAGATCGCAGCCATGGTTCCAGCCCATTCGGTCGGCAGCGGCGATGAACACTTCCAGTGGAGCATTTCCGGCGCCCGCGCCCATGCCGGCAAGGCTCGCATCGACGCGGATGGCCCCGTTCTGCACAGCGACGATGGAGTTCGCAACGCCAAGGCTTAGATTGTGGTGCGCGTGCACCCCGCGCTGCGTCTCGGGCTTCAACACCTTGTCATAGGCGGCGACCCGCGCGGCATAGTCGTCCATGCTCATCGCGCCGCCACTGTCGGTGACATAGACGCAATGCGCGCCATAGCTTTCCATGAGCAGCGCCTGTTGGGCCAAGGCCTCCGGGCTGGTCATGTGGCTCATCATCAGGAAGCCCGACACGTCCATGCCAAGATTGCGCGCCGCCTCGATATGCTGCTTCGACACATCCGCTTCGGTGCAATGCGTCGCGATGCGAACAGAGCGCACCCCCATCTCGTAAGCGTGCTTCAGGTCATGCACCGTGCCGATGCCGGGGAGCAGAAGGGTAGTGAGGATGGAGTGCTCCAGCACTTCGGCCACCGCGCCGATCCAGTCCCAGTCGGTATAGGCGCCGAAGCCATAGTTGAAGGAGGAACCCTGCAACCCGTCGCCATGGGCGACCTCGATCGCATCCACCTTGGCCCGGTCGAGGGCACGGGCAATCGCCTGCACATGGTCGAGGCCGTACTGGTGGCGGATGGCGTGCATCCCGTCGCGCAGGGTGACGTCCTGGATGTAGAGCTTCTGCGTGGTGGGATCGAGACTCATGCTGCCGCTCCCTGATGCATGCGGGCTGCGATCTTCTCTGCGGTCTTCATCGCCGCCGAGGTCATGATGTCGAGATTGCCGGCATAGGCGGGCAGGTAATGCGCCGCGCCCTCGACCTCGAGGAAGACCGAGACCTTGAGGCCGGTGAACTCGCCATCCATCTCGGGGATGCGCAGCGGGCGGTTGGAGCCGATATGCTCGAACTGTACCGCCTGCTTGAGGCGGTAGCCCGGCACGTAGCTCTGCACTTCGGCGACCATGTCCGCGATGCTCTTCTCGATGGCCTGCTTGTCGGCCTCCTCGCACAGGCAATAGACCGTATCGCGCATGATCAACGGGGGTTCGGCCGGATTAAGGATGATGATCGCCTTGCCGCGCGAGGCCCCTCCGACATCCATGATCGCCTGGCTGGTCGTCTCGGTAAACTCGTCGATATTGGCGCGCGTGCCGGGGCCGGCGCTCTTGGAGGCGATGGAGGCGACGATCTCGCCATAATGCACCTTGGCCACGCGGTTGACGGCATGGACGATGGGGATCGTCGCCTGACCGCCGCAGGTCACCATGTTGACGTTCCGAGCATCGAGGCAGGCCTCGCCATTGACCGGCGGCACCACGTAGGGCCCGATGGCCGCAGGTGTCAGGTCGACCATGCGCTTGCCCGCGGCCAGCACCAGCTCGCTGTTGCGCTTATGCGCACCGGCGGAGGTGGCGTCGAACACGATCTCGACGTCGGCAAACTCGGGCATCTGTATCAGCCCGTCGATCCCTTCGGCCGTCGTCGCGACGCCCAGCCGTTGCGCGCGGGCAAGGCCATCCGAGGCCGGATCGATCCCGACCATCACGCCCATCTCCAGCACCTTGGAGAGGCGCATCACCTTGATCATCAGGTCCGTGCCGATATTGCCCGAACCGATGATCGCGACCCTGGTCTTCGTCATCTCAAACGCCCTTGTAAGTGAAGCCGCACTCGCCGATCCCGGCAATGCGCGCCTGGACGACATCGCCCGGGGTCAGCGACGCCATCGGCCCGAGCGCGCCCGCCAGCAGGATATCGCCCGCCTTCAGCGGTTCGCCCCGGGAGGCCAGGGTGCAGGCGAGCCAAGCCGCCGCATTGAGCGGGTTGCCGAGCGCGGCTGAACCAATCCCGGTCGAGACGGTCTTGCCGTTGAAGCTCATCTCCATCGCCGCGCCTTCAAGGTCCAGTCCGGCGAGCGGCAGGCCCTTGTCGGCCAGCACGAAAAAGGCGGACGAGCCATTGTCGGCCACCGTATCGGCAAAGGTGATCTTCCAGTCGGCGATGCGGCTGTCGACGATCTCGATCGCCCCATGAACTGAGCCCACCGCCGCCGCGACATCGGCAGGCGTGGTCTGCGCAGACGGCAGGTCCGCCGCCAGCACGAAGGCGATCTCGGCCTCCGCCTTGGGCTGCAGGCACTTTGCGGGGTCGAGCACCCCGCCATCATCGACCCGCATATCGTCGAACAGCACGCCGAAATCCGGCTGGTCGACGCCCAACTGGGTCTGCACAGCCTTCGCCGTCAACCCCGCCTTGCGCCCTACGATCCGACGGCCCTGCGCCTCCCAGAACCGCGTGTTGATCCCTTGCACCGCATAAGCCCCGTCCGCATCCGTCGGATCCAGCCCGTCGCGCATGGGTGCAACGGCGCCGCCCGCATAGGCATCGCGCAGGCGCAGGGCGAGGTCTTGATGAGATAAGGTCATTGATCTTCCTGCGGTTGGTTCAGAAGCGGTCGCTGTTGAACGCCTGAACACCGTCCAAAAATATCACGAAGATGAAAATAAAATATCTATAAATAAGATTCATACGAAATATTAGCCGTGCATAAATTAGTCCGATATCGGATCATTACTCCGTATTAAATCCAGCAACGACTTGAAGAGACTTCCACGATCTGAGCTTAGCTCATCTACGACTGTCCCGTGATGTCGGTCAGGCAGCACGATCGACTGCACCAGCCCATCACCCCAAGCATCTTCAATAAGGGCTGTTTGACGAGTATATTCGGAGTTTTCTTCGCTTCCAACTGCCGTCACAAAACGTATTCCCTCTGGAACATGCGAAGCGGTAAGTCAAGACCAAGCAGTGCCTTTCTAAGGTCTGCGATTAGCTCTCCTGCCCCGTCAACAACTTCGCTTCCAAAATACTGATAGCCATGCTGCAAAGGAGCAACGGATGGGGGAGTGGCTGGCATGGTACTGTCCGCCATTGTTAGGGCGGGATTGGTGACCTTGAGGATGGTGCATTCGACCTCAACGCCACCCATGAAACTGAACCCCATTGAATTCAGTCGCTCGCATTCACGCTGCATGATGTAGCGTGAATCGAACGGGCAGCGCAGGCCGGAACGCAAGTAGATGTCCCCCAGCACCATCGCAGTGCCCGGATCCCAAGGGAGCCTGCGGAATGTAGCGAGGTCCGGCAGGACATACATATCCCCAGCACCCCCCATGTCAGGGCGGCCCAAGCCGCCGTCCGCATTGAAAATGGGCACAGCAATGTTGTTTGCCGTATCCATCGATAGGATCGCCGAAGTGGTTGGCATTCCGTTGCGCGCTACTTGGCCGAAGTGCCGAGCCTCGATCGGACGGGACCGCAGAATGCCGTGCACATCTACGAAGGAAACGCGGACGACCTCGGTCCCCCACTCCCTCATCAGTCCATTGACGCGAGCAAGGTCCTCTGCGAACTCTACACTGTCCAACCCTAACTTGGCACGGAGCTCTCCCGAACCGAGTGCCACATTTCCATCGCTTGTCTTTATGTTTTTCGTCGCCACTCGGCGGCCCCCCTTCCAGTTTTAGGATCAGAGAAAGAAACTGAGGTTGTTCTGCGGACCATCTGCATCAAGCAAATTCACTCGCTTGAGTTCAATGAGCCACTTGTTGTCCACCAGCTGGAGGATGAAACCATTCCATCCGGACAGTAGTCTGTTGCCGTCTGGGCGGTGTGTGTTCAGCATGAAATTGCAAATCGCGTGCACTTCAGTGGCGGAAACTGCCAGCAGTTCGATATTGGTGTAACTGTGCGTGGTGCGGGTCGGGGGAAGCTGTGAATAGGCTTTACCCGTGAGTAGACGCTCAACTCGCTCTTCCATGCGGCGGCGATCGTTGAACTCCCAAGATACTGTAGTGGCTGGATCAAGCTGAGCTGAATCAGCGGGCAACCAATAACAGCCCCTATCAGTGAATAGCTTCAGCCAGTCGGTTAAACGCAGTGTTGCCCGGCGTTGTCGAGACCGACATGACCAGCTCCTTCCCCGAAGAGCGAAAGCGCAACGCCGCCCAACAGACCAGCTTCGGCCGCCTCGGCACGCCGGAAGACATCGCCGATGTAGTGACATTGCTGGCGAGCGATCGTGCACGCTGGATTACCGGGCAGCTGATCGTGGTCAATGGCGGCAGCACGCCCTGACCGGTCGCTGCCCTATCATCAGAAAGGAATTCGACATGAGTATTTCATGCCTCGGCTATATTGGCATATCGGCTACGGACCCAGCAGCTTGGAAGAGCCTCCTGCGCGACGTTCTCGGCCTCATGGAGGGCTCATCTGATGGTGAACCGTCAGGTCACGAATGGGCATGATGACAGGGCGTTGTGGCAATTGATTTACCTGTGGCCCAGCCGGTGGCGATGACGGACTACTGGTTTGCTTGTCGGCCGTGTTTTCAGATACAGGAGACGCCGACCGTATAATCAATGGTTTGAAGACGC
>CAZWEY010000096.1:0-8849 GCA_964632055.1 uncultured Sphingomonadaceae bacterium | reverse complement strand
CGGCCCGCCAGCACGACATGCTCGCACCAGCCGCGAAGCCGGTCGGTGGCTAAAGAGACCAGCGTGCGGCCATTCAGTTCGGCCAGCGCCTTGTCGCTTCCAAACCGGCTGGACTGGCCTCCGGCAAGGACAACCCCCAGTCTCATTTGCAAGATGTGCAGGGCAAAGAGCAGCGCATTGTTTCATCCTATACCATGCCTGGGCGGGCGGTCATGGCCTTGTTGCCACAGCCCTGTGGACTTGGTGGCGAAATGGGATCAAATTTCCCGCAGCCCCGGTGGACGCGTGCCCGGCTATCGGGCAGACAGCTCCCATGTGGCAGCTCTATTCCTTCCCCTTATGCCCCTTCAGCCGCAAGGTCCGCCTGCTCCTCAGCGAAAAGGGAGTGGGCTATGAATTGCGCCGCGAAAACCCTTGGGATGCGCGCGACCGGTTCCTGTCTCTGAACCCTGCCGGGCGCACGCCGGTTCTGCGCGATACAGACAAGGGCACCGTGCTGGTCGACAGCCGGGCGATCTGCGAATATTTCGAGGAAACCAACGACCAGAACCCGATGATCAACGGCACCGCCGCCAACCGGGCCGAGATCAGGCGGCTGGTCGCCCTGTTCGATGAAAATTTCTTCGGCGATGTCACCGGGCCCTTGCTGCACGAAAAGATGAAGAAGCGGCTGGTGTTGCGCGCTCCGCCGGATTCACGGATCTTGCGAGAAACCATGCGGCTGGCCAATGACCATCTCGACTATATGGACTATCTGATCGACACGCGGCCCTGGCTGGCAGGGGCCACCATGTCGCTGGCCGATCTGGCCGCTGCGGCGCAGATTTCGGTGGCCGATTATCTCGGCGGGATCGACTGGTCGGGCCATGAACAGACCCGTGGCTGGTATTCGGTGTTCAAGAGCAGGCCCAGTTTTCGCCCGCTGCTGGCTGACCGGATGGAGGGCATTCACCCACCCGCTCATTACAGCGACGTCAACGCCTGAGACCTTGCGCATCATGATTTTCATGCCCATTTTCGGGCCTTGAGGAGATCGATCATGGCCGACAAGCTCAATCTGACCGACGAGGAATGGCGCGAGCGCCTGAGCCCCGAGCAATATCACATCCTGCGCCAGGCAGGGACCGAACGCGCCTTCACCGGCGAATACGAGAAGAACAAGGAGCCGGGCGAATATCGCTGCGCTGGTTGTGGCGAGCCCTTGTTCAGTTCGGACACCAAATATGACAGCGGATCGGGCTGGCCCAGCTTTTATGCGCCTCTGGCGCAAGGTGCTGTAGAGGAGCATCTCGACACATCCTATGGCCGGGTTCGCACCGAGGTGCGCTGCGCGCGCTGCGATGGGCATCTGGGCCATGTCTTTCCCGATGGACCCAATCCCACCGGGCTGCGTTATTGCATGAACAGCGCCTCTCTCGACTTTACTGGGAAGAAATAGCCGCATTGGCGCGATGCGCCGTTAACCCTGGGTTACAAATCGGCTATGCATCGGGCACTGGCAGGCACAAGCTTCGCCAGCGGGAGGTTGATCGCATCAGATGGCACAGAGCCGGGGCACACGCGGCCGCACCAAATCCAGCCCTTCCGGCCAGCCTGAACCAAGGCGCAAGGGCTGGTTGAGAAGGCTGTTTTCATGGGGGATCGGGCTTGGTGTTCTTGCCTTGCTTGTTCTTGCCGTCGCCGTGGGTCTTGCCGCACGTTCCCTGCCCAGCTTTGCAAGCCTGAAGGAAAACCAGGCCGGACAGACTATCATCGTGCGGGCGCGCGATGGCAGCGCGATCCTCACGCTTGGACCCAGTCCGGGCGACTGGCTGCCATCCGACCAGATTCCCCAAGTGATGAAGGATGCAATGATCTCGGTCGAGGATCGCCGCTATCGCTCGCATTTCGGGGTCGATCCGATCGGGCTTGTGCGCGCTTTCTACGTCTCTTACCGCGACAGTTCGCGCGTAGCGGCAACCTCGACCATCACCCAGCAGCTGGCCCGCAACATCTTCCTCAACAACAGTCGCACCATGACCCGCAAGGCGCGCGAGGCGATCCTTGCCATGGCGCTCGAATGGAAGTTTTCCAAGGAAGAGATCCTCGAGCTTTATCTCAACAAGGTCTATTTCGGCGGCGGGGCCTATGGCGTGGATTCCGCCAGCCGCAAATTCTTCAGCCATTCCGCGCGCCAGCTTTCGGTGGCCGAGGCGGCGATCATCGCAGGCCTGGTCAAGGCGCCGTCGCGCTATTCGCCGACCGCTGATGTGAAGGCAGCCGTCGGGCGCGCCAATGTCGTGCTGGAAACCATGCGGCGCAATGGCGTTCTTGAAGCCGGGCAACTGGCCACTGTCGATGTGAGCGCGGTCAAGCTGAAAGCCGATACGGGCGGAAATTCGGTTCGCTATTTCACCGATTGGGCGCTGCCCCAGCTCGATTTGCTGCTGCCTGATACGACCGAACCGCTGGAGGTGTGGACCACGCTCGATGTTGCGATGCAGTCTGCCGCAACCAGTGCGGTCCACGCCAATGTGCCCAAGGGCGCGCAAGGCGCACTGGTCAGCCTCGATCGCGATGGGGCGGTTCTGGCGATGGTCGGCGGCACCGATTATGTCGCGACCAACTATAACCGCGCCACCAATGCGCTGCGTCAGCCGGGCTCGGCCTGGAAGCTGTTCGTCTATCTGGCGGCGCTCGAAGCGGGCTATATTCCGGATGACCGGGTGGTGGACGAGCCGGTCACCATCAATGGCTGGAGCCCGAGAAATTCAGGCGGGAGCTATGCCGGCGAAATCGATGTGCGCACGGCTTTCGCCTATTCCAAGAACACCGTGGCGGCCCAGCTTGGCAATGATATCGGTTTTGGCGCGGTGGCATCCATGGCGCGGCGCTTCGGCATCACCACGCCGGTCAATACCATGCCATCCATGGTTCTGGGCACTTCCGAGGTGCGGGTGATCGACATGGTGCGCGCCTTTGCCGCCGTTGCCGATCGGGGCAGCGAGGTGGAACCCTATGGCATCACCAAGGTCGCCACCGCCAAGGGCGAGGTGCTCTACGAGCGCAAGCCGCGTGCTGCGCAAAAGCTGGTGCCCGATTATGTCGCGGCGGGCATCACCGACCTGTTGCAGACCGCGGTCAATGTCGGCACCGGCCGCGCCGCGCAGATCGGCCGCCCGGTGGCCGGCAAGACCGGCACCACCAGCAGCAACAAGGATGGATGGTTCGTGGGCTTCTCCAGCGGTATCACTACTGGCGTGTGGATGGGGCGCGACGATGCCCGGCCGGTGCCCGGTCTTCAGGGCGGTGCTGCTCCTGCGCGGGCCTTTGCGCAATATATGCGCGAGGCAGTCGCCAAACGGCCGGTCGAGAAATTCGATACCGAACTTAAACTGCCCGAATGGCAGCTGGAACCGGACGACGAATATCTGATGAGCCGGCCCGACGATTATTATTATGTCGATGAGCTGGGCAATCTGGTGGACCAGAACCGTCCTTCGGGCAGGGGCGATCTGTTGCCACCAGAAGGGGAAACCCCCGCCGCCGCCAGCGACGAATTTCTCGACCGGGCAACAGGCGGTGCCGCGGCACCATCCCAGAGCGGGGCCGGCGTTACGGTGCGCAGCGGCAACCGCTTATCGGGTGGGGGTGGAGCGGCTCAGCCCCAGTTCTGAGAAATCCAGTATCGCAAGGGACCAGGCCGTGGCGGCCAGGTCCCTTGCAGCTTGGTATCAGTCGCGCAGGCGGATCGGCACATAGGTTGCCGGGCGGCCGCGCCGCTGGATGCGCAGCAGCACTGCACTGCGCTCAGCCTTGCGGGCATCGCGCACGATGCTTTCCAGATCGGCACGCGTCGACACCGCCTTATAATTGGCCGACAGCACGATATCACCGCGCTGAAGCCCCTTTTGCCCTGCATCGCCACTGGGATCGACCGCGGAAACGACCAGCCCCTTGGTTTCGGCTGAGGTGCCGAGCTGCGACGCAATCGCAGGCGTGAGCGGGATCAGCTGCATGCCGAGCGCTTTTTCTATGATGCCTTCTTCCGGAGCCTGCTGGCTGGAATCTGCATCGTCCTGAGTGTCAGGATCGAACATCTGGCGCTGGGCCAGCTCTTCCTCGGTCGGCCGCTTGCCAACCACGGCATTGACACTGGTGCGCTTGCCATCGCGCATGATGGCGACGGGGATGGTCTTGCCGGGCTTGATATTGGCAACGATGAAGGAGAGGGTCTGTTCGGGGGTGACTTCCTTGCCATCGACGCTCAGGATCACGTCGCCCGCCTTGAGGCCGGCCTTCTCGGCTGCTCCGCCCGGCTCCACCGCCTGAACGAATTCGCCATGGCGGTCCTTGAGGCCCAGCGATTCGGCCAGGTCTTCGTTGAGCGGCTGGATACGGATGCCCAGATAACCGCGCTCGATCGCCTCGCCCTTCATCAGTTTTTCGACGATCGGCGCCGCGATTTCGGCGGGGATGGCAAAGCCGATGCCCACGCTGCCGCCGGTGGGCGAGATGATCGCGTTGTTCACGCCGATCACATTGCCCTTCATGTCGAACATCGGGCCGCCCGAATTGCCGCGATTGATGCTGGCGTCGGTCTGCAGATATCGGTCATAGGCGCCGCCGGAGCCGGTGTTGCGATAGACCGCCGAGATGATGCCCGAGGTGACCGTGCCGCCAAGCCCGAAGGGATTGCCGATGGCGATGATCCAGTCGCCCACCCGCGCATGGGCGGAATCGCCGAACTGGACGAAGGGGAAGGGCTTGGGCCGCGCGATCTTTAGCACGGCAAGATCAGAAGCGGTATCCTTGCCTATCAGCTTGGCCGGATATTCGGTCCCGTCGGGCATGGTGACGGAGATCGATTCCACCTCGCCCTGACCATCGGCAGTGATGACGTGGTTGTTGGTCACCACATAGCCATCGGGCGAGATGATGAAGCCCGAGCCGAGCGATTGCGCTTCTCGCGTCGAGGGGCCTGCATCCTGTCCGAACAGCTGGGCCAGCGGATTGTTGGGAACGCGAACCCTTTGCCGGGTCGAGATATTGACCACTGCGGGCTGCAATTGCTCGGTCAGATCGGCAAAGCTGGCCGGAGCGCCGCCGCGGGGGGTGACCTGCTGCATTTCGCGCGCGTCATTCTGTGCGACCTGTGCGCCTGCGGGCTGGCCCGTGACCAGGGTGAGGGTGGCGCCGCCAACCAGCAGCGCAGTGGTCAATCCATAAACGTAACGCACGCGTCCCAATCCTCTTTTTGCGTCCTGGCGGGTTTGCCTCCTCGCCATAGGGGTGCCGATTTCGCTCCGGAAGCCTTAACCGGCATTGAATGAACTATCGTGCGCCACGGAACTGGCGCAGATATTCGTTATCGGGCGAAAGGATGATCGAGCTTTGCCCCTCATCGCCGGAAAAGGTGATATCATAGCTCTGCATCGCGCGATAGAAATCGTAGAATTTCGGATCCTTGCCGAAGCTGTCGGCATAGATTTTTGCGGCTTCGGCTTCGGCTTCGGCACGGATGATCTGCGCGTTTTTCTGGCCCTGGGCACGGATTGTGGCGGCTTGCTGGTCGCGCGCGGTCTGCATCCGGGTGAAGGCGGATTCGAGCGGGGTTCCGCTGGGAAGGTCGGCCCGCTTGATCCTGACATCAATCACCTGCACGCCATATTGGCGCCCTTCGGTGTCAAGGTTCTTGCGGATATTGGTCATCGCCGTGCCGCGCTCGGCGTTGATCAGCAGCGAGAAGGGGCGGCGGCCCAGTTCCTGACGCAGCACCGAGGTCAGGATCGGGGCAAGCTGTTCGCCCACCCGCTCTTCCGTGCCGGCGGTGCGGACCATCTTGACCGGATCGATGATGCGGAAGCGGGCATAGGCATCCACCTCCAGCCGTTGCTGATCGCGCGAGAGAACCTGCTGGCGCTGCATGTCGATGCTGAGCACACGCTTGTCCACCCGCTGCACCGTCTCGATGAAGGGGATACGCAGAACCATGCCTGCGCCCGTGCTGCCATAGGGCTGATCAGGCTTGAACCGGTTGATCACCCGGACCGGCTCGCCGGTGCGGATCACCACCGCCTGCTGCGTTTCAGGCACCACTACCACGCTGATGGAGAGCAAGGCGAGCAGGCCCGCAAGCGCAATGATCGGCAATCTGTATGTCTGCCAGATCTGTTCCATCTTACTGGCCCTCCCTTGTTCGCGCGGGTTCAGGCGCAGCAGCAGCGCGGCGCTTGATTTCGGGCAGGGGCAGATAGGGGGTCACGCCGGGCGCCTCGATGATGGTCTTGTCGGTTTTGCGCAGCACGCGCTCCATGGTTTCGTAATACATGCGCCGCCGGGTCACTTCGGGTGCCAGGCGATATTGCTCGTAAACCTTGTCGAAGGCGGCCGCATCGCCTTGCGCGCGGGCAAGCAATTGCTGAGCCCAGGCGCGCGCGCGGTTGATTTCGGTTTCGGCATCCTGTTGCGCTGCCGAAACGCCCTTGAAGGCTTCGACCACGCGTTCAGGCGGGTCGGTTTTCTTGATGTCGATGCCCTGCACCGCAACGCCGGAACGATAGGCATCGAGCACCGCCTGCATCCTTGTGCGCACGCGTTGCTCGATCTCGGCGCGGCCCGCGCCAGACAGCACCTGATCCAGCGGCTTTTCGGCCACCGATGCGCGCATGGCGGCTTCGGCCACTTCCAGAACGGTTTCGCGTGGATCGGCCAGCTGGAAGGAATAGAGCTTGAGATCCTTGATGTTCCAGCGGATGAGATAGGACAGGTCGACCAGATTCTGGTCGGCGGTCAGCATCAGCTTTTCCGCCTCGCCTTCGGGGATCGTTTCGCGACGGATCGAGGTGACGTCTTCCACCGAGACATTCTGCACCGGCCAGGGCAGGGTAAGCGAGATGCCCGGCGTGATGGTGCGGCTGTATTTGCCCAAAGTCGTCACCACGCCCTGCTGCTTGGGCTCCAGCTGGTGAACCGTGGTGACCCCGAGCCAGATCAGCGCAATCGCGCCGAATACCATCGGCAGGTAGCTCTTGCCGCCGGGGCGCGGTGGGAAACGGAAAGGAGGTCCGCCCGGCCCGCCGCCACCGCCACTGCGGCGAGGCCCTTCGGGGCCACGCGTGCGGAAGATGGCTTCGATGCTGGCGGAGCGGCGTGGACGTTCGGAATTGCCTTCGCTGCCTCCCGGCAGCCAGGGATTGCGCGGACCGCGAGCAGGCTCGTCGCCGCCATTACCCGGCTCGCCATCGCTGCCGGCATTGTCATCGCCCGGACCGGACCCACCCGATCCTGAGCCCCACGGGCTTTTGCGACCGGCCATCGCCAGCCCGATTTTCTCGATCCACCCGCCTGCGCGTTTTATCCGGTTTTCTCTGGCCATGCGGTCTTTATAGGTATCCATCTTGACAAAAACAGGGTCTTTGGCTGCTTTTTCGTCAAGCTTGGGGCAATGGGTGCATCCGGGCCGGGTTTCCTCTGTCCCGGGTTCAGAAAGCTGTTCCGGTTTTTGCTCTACCCGCCTAGAGAACGGCCATGAACGAAGATGCCCTGAAAGCCCTGTTGCCCCGTCCGGTTCTCTACCGCCTGCAATCCTTGCGGGCAAAGGATGGGGCCGTCACCCTCGTGCTCGATGCTGCGGGGCTCGATGCAGTGGGTAGAGACGAGCTGGAAAGTGGCGCAAAAGAGGCGCTGGCGGATGTTCCGGATGTGAGCGAGGTGCGGGTAGGGCTGGTGGCCAGCAAGCCCGCGCGCCGGATTATCGCCATCGCATCGGGCAAGGGAGGGGTAGGCAAATCCACGCTTACCGCCAATCTCGCCGTGGCGCTGGCCCGGATGGGGCGCAAGGTGGGCGTGGTCGATGCCGACATCTATGGCCCCTCCCAGCCGCGCCTGCTGGCCAGCGAAGGGGTGAAGCCGCGCGCCACTGAAAAGATGCTGATCCCGGTGCAGAGTGCCGAGGGTATTCCGGTCTTGTCGATGGGCCATCTGGTCGAGCCGGGCAAGGCGATCGCCTGGCGCGGGCCGATGGTGACCAGCGCATTGGGCCAGCTGATCGATGCCGATTGGGGCGAGACCGAATTGCTGCTGGTCGATCTGCCGCCGGGCACCGGGGATGTGCAGCTCAGCATGGTGCAGCGCCATCGTCCGGCGGGCGTTGTGCTGATTTCCACCCCGCAAGATCTGGCGCTGATCGATGCCACCCGCGCCGCCCAGCTGTTCCAGCATGCCGAGATTCCGATCATCGGGCTGGTGGAAAACATGGCGGGCTATGTCTGCCCGCATTGCGGAGAGACGAGCGACCCCTTCGGGCAAGGCGGGGCACAAGCCACCGCCGGGGCGATGGGGCTGGCCTTTCTTGGCCGGGTGCCGCTGGCGATGGCGATCCGCGAGGCGAGCGATGCCGGAAGCCCGCCTGCAGCAGGCGAAGGCGCAGAGGCTGAGCCGTTCCGCCAGATCGCCACGCGCATCGCCCGCTGGCTTGACGGGGCTGCATGAGTTTTCGGCTGACCCGCCGCGGATTGCTGGTGGGGGCTGCCGCAGGCGGCGGGTTGCTGGTGGCCTATGCGCTGTCCGGCAGCAAAGGCTCCGGCATTGGCAGCACGGCGGCCGGCGAAAGCGCCTTCAACGCCTGGATCAGGATCGCTGACGACGGGGTGATCACCGTGGCCCTGCCGCAGCTCGAAATGGGGCAGGGGGTTTCGAGCTTGCTGCCGCAAGTGGTGGCGATGGAACTGGGCGCGGACTGGCGCCAGATCGCGGTGGAGCCGGTTGCGGTCAGCCCGGCCTTTGCCAATGCGCCGCTGGCTGCCCATTGGGCCGAGCTGTGGCTGCCTGCTGCACCTGGCCTTGCGGACGAGCCGGACGATTATCTT
>CAZWEY010000095.1:0-8981 GCA_964632055.1 uncultured Sphingomonadaceae bacterium | reverse complement strand
TGCCGAGGCCGAGAGGCTGACGGCCACCGCTGCCGGATTGTCGCTGCACGCCTATGAACAGCCCGCCCGCGAAGCTGCCGCGGCCGCGCGCGCCATGCTGGCCATGGCGGCGGCCGATCGCTGGGATGTTGATGCCGGGGAATGCGAAGCGGCCAATGGCTTTGTTCTGCACGGCAAGAAACGGCTGCGCTTTGCCGAGCTGGCGCAGGCGGCCTCCGCCTATGATCCACCCGATCCGGCTCACTTGCGCGACAGGGCACCGGCCGATCCCTCGAAGCGCGGCGAAAATGATTTTCCCCGGCTCGATCTGCCTTCCAAGGTCGATGGCAGCCATGTCTTTGCGGGCGATGTCCGCCTGCCGGGCCTGCTCTATGCCGCGATCCGTCATGGGCCGCAGGGGGAAACAGAGCTGAGCGATCTTGATCCGGCGGCGACCAAGGGATTGCAAGGGCTGGCAGGCGTGGTCCGAGCCAAAACATGGGTCGCCGCCGTCGCAGCAAGCTGGTGGACGGCGGAAAAGGCCTTGCGGCTGATGGAGCCGGTCTTTTCCACCCGCGATGCGGTGAATAGCCAGCAGGCAGAAGAAGCACTGGATACCGCGCTTGCCAAGGGCGAGGCACAGCGCATTTTCGAGGCGGGAGATGGCGACGAGGCGATGGGCAAGCCCACGCTGGCGGCGCGCTATGATATTGCACCCGCCTTCCACGCCACGCTGGAAACGGCAAGCGTCACGGCGCGGCTGGAAAATGGCAGATTGGAATTGTGGATCGCCAGCCAGGCGCCCGAACAGGCCCGCAGGGCTGCCGCAGAGGCGGTGGGGCTTTCTGTGGATGATGTCATTCTCTATCCGATGCCCGCGGGCGGCAGTTTCGACCGCAGGCTGGAGCATGACCACGCGATGGAGGCGGCGGTGATCGCGCGCGAGACCGGCAAGCCGGTGCAGCTTATCTGGTCACGCTGGCAAGAACAGCTGATGGACCGCCCGCGCACACCCGCTGCGGCAAGGCTCTCCGCCCGTCTGCTGGAAGATGGCTCGATCGACAGCTGGGCCACGCGCATTGCGTGTCCTGCCAGTGCCCGCGAATTCGGCCAGCGTCTGTTTGCCAACCGCACCGCACGCGGCGCGATCGAGCGGGCAGCAGGCAAAGCAGATCCGATGGCGGTCGCTGGCGCCGTGCCCCCCTATGATATCAACAATGTGGCGGTGGATCATGTCCCGGCGCGCATAGGCCTTGCCACCGGGCCGATGCGCGGCGCGGCGCATGGTTATACTGCCTTCCTGACCGAGAGTTTCATTGACGAGCTGGCGGCATCGCAAAGGCGCGAACCGCTCTCCTATCGTATCCAGATGCTGGGCGGGGATACGCGGCTTGCCGCCTGCCTGATGCGCGCGGCCCACCTTGCCGAGTGGAATGGCGGGCTGGAGCAGAGCGGACAGGGGCTGGCCTGTCACCGGATCGACATTGCCGGACGCACCGGCCGCATTGCAGCCATCGCCACCGCTACCCGGCAGGAGCTGGGGGTAAGGGTCAGTAGCATTGCGGTTGCGGTGGATATCGGAAGGATCGTCAATCGCGATATCGCCCGCCAGCAGATCGAAGGTGGATTGATGTTCGGCATCGATCTGGCGCTGGGCAGCAATGGCACTTGGGCGCGCGGGGTGCCTGCGCAAACCCGTCTTTCCCAACTCAACCTGCCGCTGCTGGCCGATGCGCCGGAGATCAGAATCGAGTTGATTGATAGCGACGACGAGCCATTCGATCCGGGCGAGCTGGGCGTGGCGGTGGCCGCCCCTGCCCTTGCCAATGCGCTTTATTCCGCAACCGGGCTTCGCTTTCGCAGGCTTCCCCTGCTATCGGGCGGGCTATGAAAAGGCCCGACACTCATCCCGAGGTGCAGACCGGCGGCATTGGCGTGCTTCTGGTGAACCTTGGCACGCCCGATGCGCCGAGCCCAAAGGCGGTCAAACGCTATCTGGCCGAGTTTCTCTCCGATCCGCGCGTGGTCGAAATCCCGCAGATGATCTGGCAGCCGATCCTGCGTGGAATCATTCTCAATGTCAGGCCTAAGAAATCCGCCCGTGCCTATGCGCAAGTCTGGACGCCCAAGGGCTCGCCGCTCGCAGCAATCACGGCCGAGCAGGCAGAAGGCTTGCAGCTCAGGCTGGGCGAGGGGGTGCGCGTTGCTTATGCCATGCGTTATGGCAATCCCTCGATCGCCAGCCAGATCGCCGCACTGAAGGCGCAAGGCTGCGATCGTATCCTGCTTGCCCCGCTCTATCCGCAATTTAGCGCAGCCACCACGGCTACGGTTGTGGATGCGGCCGGTGATGCGCTGAGAGCGATGCGCTGGCAACCGGCGCTGCGAACTTTGCCGCCCTATCATGACGATCCGGCCTATATTGGCGCTCTGGCACAGGATATTGCGGTGCATCTTGATGCCTTGCCTTTCCGGCCCGAACTGCTGCTGCTCAGTTTCCATGGCATGCCGGAACGCACGCTCCATCTGGGCGATCCCTATCACTGCCATTGCCGCAAGACCGCGCGGCTGCTGGCAGAGGCGTTGAACCGGCCCGATCTGCGGATCGAGACCAGTTTCCAGTCACGCTTTGGCCGCGCCAAATGGCTGGAGCCCGCAACAGACGCCGTGATCGCCGAAGAAGCGCGCAAGGGGACGAAGCGCATGGCGATTGCCGCACCGGGATTTGCAGCCGATTGCCTTGAAACTCTGGAAGAGCTGGCGATCAGGGGCAAGGAAGAGTTTCTGGCCGCGGGCGGCGAGGATTTTGCGGCTTTGCCCTGCCTTAATGCGGGCGCGCCAGGCATGGCCATGCTGGAGGCGCTCGTAAGGCGGGAACTGGCAGGCTGGCTCTGATCGTCAGCCTTATATCAGAAGTCGACCGCTATGCCGTCTCTGACCCAGTCGCCATAGCGGGTGGGGCTGAGCCCGTCGGGGTCCTGAGCTTCTTTCGCCTTGGAAGGGGCAGGTGCGGGCTCGCTGCTCCAATGGGCGGGCTTCTCGAAATTCTCGGGGCGTTGGGTGGCGCGTTTGGTCATGCATCCATGATGGGGCGGCTGGCGCCCGAAGGCAAGGAGCGATAGGGGCAGGCGATGACAGATGTTCCTGGCCTGGCCGCGCGGCGCGCGGCGTTGAAGATGTGCGATGCGGTGTTGCGGCGTGGCGAAACGCTGGATCAGGCGGCCGGTTCCGCCATGCAGCATTTGCGATCAGGCCCCGATCGCGCTCTGGCCCGCGCCATTGCGGCAGAAGCCCTGCGCTGGATGGCCGATTTCGACGCGATGATCGACAGCGCCACCCGGCAAATCCTGCCCGAAGACGCCAAGCCGCGCGCCGTCTTGCGCCTGATGCTGGCGCAATGGCTGCGGCTGGAAACACCGCCCCATGCCGTCATCGCCACAGCGCTGCCCTTGCTGGCGGGCGGGCCAAGGCGGTTGGCGCATGGCGTCTTTTCGGCGCTGGTGAAACGCCAGCCTGTGCTGCCGCAAGCGCCGAGCCTGCCCTTTGCCGTGGCGCAGAGGCTGGGCGATCGCGCCGCCGGTATTGCCTCTGCCCTTGCCGAACCGCCGCCGCTCGATCTTACCCTGCGCGATCCGTCGCAAACCCTGCAATGGGCCGAGCGTCTCGGGGCGCAGTCGCTGATGCCCGGCCATCTGCGCTGTATGCGCAGCGGCGCGATCGAGAATATGCCCGGTTTCGAGGAGGGCGCATGGTGGGTGCAGGATCTGGCGGCAAGCCTGCCCGCGCGTTTGCTCTGGCCGGGTGCGGGCCGCGCGCTAGACCTTTGCGCGGCGCCGGGCGGAAAGACACTGCAACTCGCTGCTGCCGGCTGGGATGTCACAGCGCTTGATGCAAGCGCAAAGCGGCTGGAACGGGTGAAGGAAAACCTAGCCCGCACAGGGCTTGCAGCGCAGATCATGCAGGCCGATGCGCTGGTCTGGGAGCCGGAGGAGCCATTCGATGCCGTGCTGCTCGATGCGCCCTGCACCGCCACCGGAACCTGCCGCCGTCATCCCGATGTGCTGCATCGTATTTCCGCCCGCCAGATCGCCGAAATGGCCGAACTGCAAGCCAGATTGCTGGAACGCGCCGCGCGCTGGGTGAGGCCTGGAGGGCGGCTGGTCTATTCTACCTGTTCGCTCGAGAGGGAAGAGGGCGAGACGCAGGCGGAGCAAGTGGCGCTTGCCCGCGATCCGGTTGCCGCAGGCGAGCTGCCACAAGGCCTCTCGCCGTCGACGGAGGGCTGGCTGAGGACAGAGCCGGGCCAGCTTGCCGGTGCAGGCGGGCTGGACGGCTTTTTCATCGCCCGCTGGCGGGCCTAGCTTTTCACCTTTTTCGCAAAGCTCTTGCGCAGCTTCTGCAGCTTGGGCGGGATGGTGGCGTGGCAATAGGGATTGCGCTGGCCATCGCCCTGCCAATATTCCTGATGGTAGCTCTCCGCCTTGTACCATGGCGCAGGGCCTTCGATGGTGGTCACCACGCGCCCGTCATGATCGGCATTGGCCCGCGCGATGGCGCCTTCGGCCTGGCCACGCTGCGCATCGTCCAGCGGGAAGATGGCTGAGCGGTATTGCGTGCCCACATCATTGCCCTGCCGGTTCAGCTGCGTCGGGTCATGCGTGGCCATGAAAATGTCGAGAATTTCGGCATAGGAGATCACCGCGGGGTCATATTCCACTAGCACCGCTTCGGCATGGCCGGTGCCGCCTGAGCAAACCGAACGATAATCCGGATCGGGCATGGCACCGCCAATATAGCCGCTTTCGACATGGGAAACGCCCACCACGTCGTTGAACACCGCCTCGGTGCACCAGAAACAGCCGCCCGCGACAATCGCCTTTTCCCTTGCGCTCATCCTTCACTCTCCTTTGCAGTCGAGATAGGGTGGACAGGAGCGGTTGTCACCGCCATCAGGAGATTCGATCATGCGACTTTTTACGGTTCTTGCCGCAGCCCTTGCCATCCCCATGCCAGTGGCAGCCAAGGATCATGGGAAGCCAGTCGCAGCCGAGACGGCAACAAGCTCCAGTCTTGAAAGCGTGCTGTCCGATCCGCGGCGCACAGCCGACCGCGCCCGCGACGAAGCGCGCCACCCTGCCGAGACGCTTGCCTTCTTCAAGATCGAACCTGGCCAGACCGTGGTCGATGTCATCCCTGGCAGTGGCTGGTATACCCGCATCCTTGCGCCGTTTCTGGCGGGCAACGGGCGTTATATCGCGCTCAATCCCGATGTCAGCCGGGCAAGCGAGCAGGCGCAGAAATATCTGGGCAACCTTGCAGCCAGCTTCCCCGCCAAGGCGGCCGGATGGACCGGGCAACCGGAAAGCGAGTTTCCTGCCTTCAACAGCGATGGCCTTCCCGCTTCGCTCGACGGCAGCGTGGACCGCATTCTGGTCTTTCGCGAGATGCACAATCTGCTGCGCATGGGGCTGATGCATGGCGAACTCACCACATGGCGACGTCTGCTCAAGGATGATGGCATGGTCGGCATCGTGCAGCACCGTGCGCCACGCGCCGCGCCTGCCTCCTATACCGACGGCAACAAGGGCTATATGCGCGAAAAGGATATCATCGCGCTGATGGACCTCCATGGCTTCGAATTGATCGCACAAAGCGATGTCAACGCCAATCCGGCAGACACCGCCGATTACCCTGAAGGGGTGTGGGAATTGCCGCCCGCCTTGCGCACAAAGCGGGACACGCTGAAAGCGGTTGGCGAGAGTGACCGCATGACGCTTCTGTTCCGCAAGCGGCCCTGATAGGAGCGGGCATGACCACGCTTGGTGTTGCAGCGCTTCAGCTCGCCCTCGGTTCGGCTGACGAAGCCGAGAATATTGCTGCTGTATCCGCATTGGTGGAACAGGCGGCGGGCAAGGGCGCGCAGCTGATCCTGCCGCCGGAGCTATTTTCCGGCCCCTATTTCTGCCGCGAGGAAGACGAGGCGCTGTTTGCGCTCGCCCGGCCCGTGGCGGAGCATCCCTCGGTTATCGCCATGCAGGCGCTGGCCGGCAAGCTGGGCGTGGCCATCCCCACCAGCTTTTTCGAACGCGACGGGCATCATTATTACAACACCATGGCGATGATCGGCCCGGATGGCGCGATCATGGGCACCTATCGCAAGAGCCATATTCCCGATGGGCCAGGCTATGAGGAAAAATATTATTTCCGTCCCGGTAATGACGGCTTCAAGGTGTGGGATGTGTTCGGCGCCAGGGTTGGTGTCGGCATCTGCTGGGATCAGTGGTATCCCGAATGCGCGCGGGTGATGGCGCTGATGGGGGCGGAGCTGTTGCTCTACCCGACGGCCATCGGTTCGGAACCTTATGACGCTGATCTCGACACCAGCCGCATGTGGCGCCGGGCGATGCAGGGCCACGCCGTTTCCAATTGCATGCCGGTGGTCGCCGCCAATCGCATCGGCAAGGAAGGCGCGCAAAGTTTCTATGGCCACAGCTTCATCGCCGATGAATGGGGCGATCTTGTGGAAGAATTCGGTGCTCAGGAAAGCGGCATATTGCTGGCCAGCCTCGATCTGGGCCGTGCGGCAAGGCACCGGGCAGGCATGGGCTTTTTCCGCGACCGCCGCCCTCAGCTTTATGGTCGCATCTGCGAGGATATCTGAAACATCGCTATCTCATCGCGCTGGGCTCCAATCGGCCCCATGCCCGCCATGGCCCCCCGCGCGGTGTGCTGACAGCTGCAATGGCGAGGCTGGAGGCCGGTGGGATGGAACTGCTGGCCCGCTCTGCAATCCTTGATTCTGCCCCCGTCGGCCCTTCGCAGCGCCGCTATGCCAATGCCGTGGTGATGGTGGCGGCGCCGGATATGCCGGATGCGCTGCTTGACCGGCTGAAGCGGGTGGAGCGGGCCTTCGGAAGAACGCGCCGAGGGCAGCGCTGGGGCGCCAGGGTGCTCGATTGCGACATCATAGCGTGGAGCGGGGGTAGCTGGGCGGGGCCAGGACTTATCGTGCCTCATCCCCTGTTTCGCGATCGTGGCTTCGTGCTGGCTCCGGCCGTTCAAATTGCCCCGCGCTGGCGCGATCCGCTGACCGGATTAAGCCTGCGTCAGTTGCACGCCCGCTTGACCCGCCCCCGCCCTGTCCCTAGTGGCACCCCATCACGCCTCCCCGTGTGGTGAGACGGGCCCTTAGCTCAGTCGGTAGAGCAACTGACTTTTAATCAGTAGGTCGCTGGTTCGAACCCAGCAGGGCTCACCATTCTTTTCCCCTTGCCTCAGGCAAGGCTGCGAAAATCGCTCTATTGCAGAGTGGGCTGCTCGCTCACATCGCCGTCGCTACGGCCAAAAAACTGCATCAGCTGGACCAGCAGTTCGCAGCGTGCCGAAATGCTGTCAGCTTCGAGCAGCGCCTGCTTGGAGGCAGCGTCGAATGGCGCGATTTGTGAAACGCCATTGATCAGCGACTGATCGTCCAGCCGGGCGACCGAATCCCAATCCACCGCATAGCCTTGCGCCTCGGCAAAATGGCGGGCTTCGTTTTCGAAACTGGCGCGTTCCACCGCGCTCAGCACGGCGTCGCCATCCTCGCTTAGCAATAGCCCTTCTACCTGGCGAAACGGTGTCGTCACATCCAGCTCGCGCAGCAGCCGAAAGCGCGCCTCGCCTCTCAGCACGATGTTGAAACGGCCATCGTCCAGAGCCTCTACATCATCGATATGGCCGACGCAGCCAATGCCGAACAGCGGCGCATGCTCGCCCGGACCTTGCGGCTGGATCATGGCGATGCGCCGGTCACGCGCCAGCGCGTCGCTGACCATGGCGCGGTAACGCGGTTCGAACACATGCAGCGGCAATTGCAGGCCGGGATAGAGCATTGCGCCCGATAGGGGAAAAATGGAAAGGCGCAGCTGCGTCACGGCGCTATCCGAACAGGATCAGCGACAAACGCCGCCGGTTGGCCGCAACCCAGGGGTCTTCCAGCCCCACCGCTTCGAAGATCTGCAACAGCTTGGCCTTGGCGGCGCCCTCGTTCCACGCCTGATCGCTCTGGATCATGCCCAGCAACATGTCGGCTGCCTCGTCGCGCTGGCCGGCGGCAAAGGCGGCAGAGGCAAAAGCCAGGCCTGCATCCATATCCTGCGGATTGGCCTGCGCTGCGGCGCGCAATGCGCCAAGCTCGCTATCATCGGGCGCGTCCTGTGCCAGTTCCAGCGCGCTGCGCATTTGCGCAACGACAGGATCCTTGGCGGCTTCCGGCGCCAGCCCGGCCAGAACTTCGCGTGCCTCGTCATGGCGTCCGGTAGCCACCAGAGCTTGCAGCATTCCTGTCTGCGCCGCTGCATTGTCGGGCGCCATCTCCACGATTTGGGCAAAGATCGCCAAGGCACGCTCGCCGTCGCCGCTGTCCAGCACCTCGCGTCCCATTTCCAGCAAGGGTGCGATATCCTGCGCCGGGCCTGCGCCGCCTGCTGCGCCTGGTTGCACCGGCAACTGGCCAAGCAGCTGGTCGAGCATCTGCTTGAGCTGCGATTCTGTGCGCGCATTGGTGAGATCGGCGACAGGCTGGCCCTGGAACATCGCATAGACCGTGGGGATCGAGCGCACCTGAAACTGGGCGGCGATGAATTTTTCCTCGTCGACATTGATCTTGGCGAGGATCACGCCTTTTTCGGCATAGTCGGCCGCGACCTTTTCGAGCACCGGCGTCAACGCCTTGCATGGCCCGCACCACTCGGCCCAGAAATCGAGGATGACAAGCTGGGTCATCGACGGTTCGACGACGCTCTGGCGGAAGCGGTCGACCGCTTTTTGCTCTTCGATGTTCAAGCCAATGCTGGCCAAAGCCGAATCCTCCAAACTGTGCGACATTGCCGCCCTTATGTGGCGCTTAGGTGCGATTTGTGAAGGGCTGGCGAATATAAGGAATTTTCTCCTTGCGGCCCGGCATACCCGATGCTAACCGCGCGCCTCCACCGGACGGAGCTTCTTCGCCGGAACGCCAG
>CAZWEY010000094.1:0-9010 GCA_964632055.1 uncultured Sphingomonadaceae bacterium | reverse complement strand
GATCTTGGCATAGGCGGTTTCGGTCAGGCCCACCCGATCACATGTTCGGGTAGTTCGGGCCGCCGCCACCTTCCGGCGTCACCCAGTTGATGTTCTGGGTAGCGTCCTTGATGTCGCAGGTCTTGCAGTGGACGCAGTTCTGGGCGTTGATCACCAGTTCAGGCTTGCCTTCATCCACCCCGACAAATTCATAGACGCCCGCCGGGCAGAAACGCGCTTCCGGCCCTGCATAGAGCGGCAGGTTGATCCGCGTGGGCACCGAAGGATCGGCCAGCTGCAAATGGCAGGGCTGGTCTTCTTCATGGTTGGTGAAGGAGAACGCCACCGAGGACAGGCGATCGAAGCTGATTACGCCATCGGGCTTGGGATAGTTGACCGGCTGGTAAAGATCCGCACGCTGCGTCGCTTCGGCGTCGGTGTGATGCTTCATAGTGAAGGGCAGGCCGACCTTCAGCGTGCGCATCCACATGTCGATACCGGCAAGAACCGTGCCCAGCTCGCCGCCGAACTTGGCGATGATCGGCTGCGCATTCTTCACCAGTTCGAGTTCCTTGGCGATCCAGCTGGAGCGCACGGCGGCCTCATATTCGGCCAGATCGTCATGCTCGCGACCGGCCGCGATGGCGGCGGCGATGCTCTCTGCGGCCAGCATGCCGCTCTTCATGGCGGTGTGGCTGCCCTTGATGCGCGGCACATTGACGAAGCCAGCCGAGCAGCCGATCAGAGCGCCACCGGGGAAATAGAGCTTGGGCACGGACTGCCAGCCACCCTCGTTGATGGCGCGGGCGCCATAGGCGACACGCTTGCCGCCTTCCAGAATGGCGCGGATTTCCGGGTGCTGTTTCCAGCGCTGGAATTCCTCGAACGGATAAACATAAGGGTTGGCATAATCGAGTGCGGTCACGAAACCGAGCGCCACCTGATTGTTCGCCTGATGATAGAGGAAACCGCCGCCCCAGGTGTTGGTTTCCGAAAGCGGCCAGCCCTGCGTATGAATGACGCGGCCCGGCTCATGCTTGGCAGGATCGATATCCCACAGCTCCTTGATGCCGATGCCATAGACCTGCGGCTCGCATTCGGCCTCAAGGTCGAAGCGCGCCTTCAGCGTCTTGGTGAGATGGCCGCGCGCACCCTCGGCAAAGAGGGTATATTTTGCGTGAAGCTCCATGCCAGGCGTATAGTCGCCCTTGTGCGAGCCATCCTTGGCAACGCCCATGTCCTGCGTGGCGACGCCATAGACGCGGCCCTGATCGTCATAGAGGACTTCGGATGCAGGGAAGCCGGGGAACACCTGAACGCCCATTTCCTCGGCCTTGCCAGCCAGCCAGCGGCACAGATTGCCCAGCGATCCTGTGTAATTGCCGTCATTCGACAGGAAGGGCGGCATCATGATGTGCGGAAGCGCCATCTTGCCCTTGCGGCCCAGAACCCAGTGCCAATTGTCCGTCACCGGCGTTTCCGCCATCGGGCAGCCATCCTCGCGCCAGTCGGGCAGAAGTTCATCCAGCGCCTTTGGATCGACCACCGCGCCCGAAAGGATATGCGCGCCGATTTCAGAGCCCTTTTCAAGGACACAGACTTCAAGATCCTCGTTCAGCTGTTTCAGCCGGATCGCCGCTGCAAGCCCCGCAGGCCCGCCGCCGACGATGACGACATCAAGTGGCATGGATTCCCGTTCGCTCATGATCCGGCTCTTTCTTGCGCAAGTTTCATTGGGAAACGCCTTGATTGCTGGCGCACGGCAGGTCAAGACCCACGATACGCATGAACACAGGAACACCCCCCTCCCTCAGTCAGCAATTCGCCGCAGCACAGGGCTGGTGGCGCGAGGCGGGCGTGGATCAATTATATGGTGACGAGCCGGTGAGCTGGCTGACAGCGCCTGCAGAGGAAACCGCGCGATCCCCGGATCGCGCTCAGCACAACAAGCCCGCTGCAACGCCCGTTGCCCCTCAAGCGCCTTCGCCCCTTGATCGTTCGCAATGGCCCGTGAAACTGGCAGAATTCACACAGTGGTGGTTATCCGAACCCTCGCTGGATGAAGGGGGCCTGTTTCCCCGGATTGCACCCGAAGGGAAAGCCGGAGCCGGTTTGATGGTGGTCGTCGAACAGCCTGAAGAAGGCGACCGGGAAAGCTTGCTTAGCGGACCGATGGGGCAGCTTCTCGGCGGGATACTGGCGGCATCCGGAATTGCGCGCGATGAAATATATCTGGCCACCGCCCTGCCCCGCCATGCCCCGCTGACCGATTGGGAAACGGCGCAAACCCGCATCTTGGGCGAAGTTTTGCGACACCATATCGGACTTGTCGCACCGCGGCGCGTCCTTCTGCTCAGCTCCAGAATCCCGTCGCTGCTTGGGAACGATCCGGCGCAAAAGGCTGCCTCAATCGAGCAAATTACGCTTGGCGAGAGCGCCGTGGCCGCCATGGCGACGCGCGATCTGGAGGGCCTGCTCAACCGACCGCGCTGGCGGGCAGAATTCTGGCGCAAATGGCTTGAATGGACACAAGAGGACCGGAAAAGGGAGGCATTGTGAAGCGCTCGATCATGATCCTGCTTGCCGGCGCTATGGCGGCAGGGCAACCAGCTCCGGCCAAGGCTGGCTCGACGCTGGACTATTTCAGCAACCATGCCAGCGACAATGTCGTGCCTTCCTTGCTCAGCAATGAAGAACGGGATTATTACAGGGCGCTGTTTGCGGCGATCGATGCCGAGCAATGGCCCCGGACGAACGAATTGCTGGACCAGCGCAAGGATGGCCCGCTTCATGCCGTGGCGCAGGCCCAATTCTATCTCGCCGCCACTTCACCGCGCATAGAATTGCCCGCTCTGCTGGACTGGCTGGAGCGCGGACGCGATCTTCCCCAGGCAGCCCAGATCGCACGCCTTGCTGCCAAACGGGGGGCGAGTCTCGAGCAACTGCCGCCCTTGCCCGTCGAGCAGAGATTTACCTCGCTCCCTTATCTGCCCAAGCGCATGCGGCCCGGCTCGGTCAATGACGGCACCATGCCCGCCGAGACAGCCGCTGCGATCCTCGACCGGATCAAATATGACGATCCGGCAGGCGCTCATGCCCTGTTCGACGGCGTGAGCCTCAAGCTCAGCCCCGAAGCCCGCAGCGAATGGCGGCAGCGCGTGGCCTGGAGCTATTATATCGGCAATGACGATGCCAATGCGCTTTTCCTCGCCGAACAGGGAGAGAGCGACAAGGGCGCATGGGTCGCCGAGACGGAATGGGTGGCCGGCCTCGCCTCATGGCGATTGGGCGATTACTCTCGCGCCGCGGCCCATTTCCAGTGGACCGCCCAGCGCGCCTATAATTCCGAACTGGCATCGGCCGGATATTACTGGGCCGCGCGCGCCTTTATCCGTACCCGCCAGCCGGAACTGGTCAAGGAAATGCTGGCAGGCGCCGCCAACAAGGACCAGACCCTCTATGGCATGCTGGCGCTGGAACAGCTGGGGCGCAAATTGCCCGAAACCTATGCCAGCAGCGATTTCGGCAAGAAAGACTGGGCGAGGTTGAAGGACATCGGCAATGTCCGGACAGCCATTGCGCTGGTCGAGGCCGGGCAGTTCGATCTGGCCAGCATCGTGCTGCGCCATCAGGCGCGGATCGGCAAGCCGGACGATTTCGATGCCCTATCCCTCCTCGCGCGCGATTTCGGCATGCCGGCCACCCAGCTTTGGATGGCCTATAATGCGCCACAGGGCACCACGCCCGACCCCGCCTCGCGCTATCCCACGCCCAAATGGCAACCCGTGACAGGGTGGCGGGTCGATCCGGCGCTGGTCTATGCCCATGCCCTTCAGGAATCCAATTTCCGGGCCGAAGTGGTCAGCCCGGCCGGTGCGCGCGGGCTGATGCAGATCATGCCAGCCACCGCCCGCCAGCACGCCCCATCACTGGGCCTGACCGGATCTTCTGCCGAGCTGGCCCAGCCAGAAATCAACCTCGCCTATGGCCAGCGCACGCTCGAAGCGATGCGCAGCGACCCCAATACGGGCGGCTATCTGCCCAAGGTCATGGCCGCTTATAATGCAGGCCTCACCCCGGTTGGCCGATGGAACACGCAGATCCGCGATCAGGGCGATCCGCTGACCTGGATGGAATCGATTCCCTATTGGGAAACGCGAGGCTATGTCGCAATCGTAACCCGGAATTACTGGATGTATGAACGCCAGGCCCAGGCCAGCTCGGCCAGCCGTCTTGCGCTGGTGCAGAACCAGTGGCCGAGATTTCCGGAACTGACCTCCCGGGTGGCCGATGCCGCCCGCGCTCCGCAAGGATGGTGACATGGCGATAGACAAAAGCCGCAACTTCAAGCCGATCAATATCGCCCTGCTCACCATTTCCGACACGCGCGGCCCTGATGACGACACATCGGGCGACATACTGGCCGAGCGGATAAAGAGCGCCGGGCATAAGCTGGTTGCCCGCGCCATCGAGAAAGACGAGATCGAGCTTCTGGTCGGCCGCTTGTCGGGCTGGATCGACGACAGCCAGATCGACGCCATCATCTCCACCGGAGGCACCGGGCTTACCGGCCGCGACAACACGCCCGAAGTGCTGGAACGCCTGAAAACGCGGGACATCCCCGGATTTGGCGAGCTGTTCCGCTGGATCAGCTACAAGACCATCGGCACATCGACCATCCAGTCGCGCGCCTGCGCCGTGGTGGCGCGCGGAACCTATATCTTCGCTTTGCCCGGATCCAATGGCGCGGTGAAGGATGGCTGGGACGGCATTCTGGCCGAACAGCTCGACAGCCGCAATCGTCCCTGCAATTTCGTCGAGCTGATGCCCCGCCTGCGCGAAGTCTGACGCGAAGGATTGCATGCCCATGACTACCCCAGTCCAGAAAAAAGACGCCATGCTCGACGCCGTGCCCGATGCGATGGATGCCACCCTTGCCCCCAGCAGCAAGCTGGTGCCCAAGAAGCCGTGGCTGTTGCGGTTCGGCAAATGGATCCAGCCCAAGACCAACCGCTGGATCGCGCGCAGCTCGCGCATTCCCGACGTTCCGGTGTTCGAGAGCAGCCAGTTCGAATGGGCCAGCCGCCTGCTGGAAGACAATTGGGAAGCGATCCGCAAGGAGGCCGCCCTTGCACTGCAGGATCTGGAGGCCGTGCCGCCACTGGCCTCGATCTCGCCCGACCATCGCCGCATTGCTCCGGCTGGCCGCTGGCGCTCCTTCTTCCTCGTTGGCTATCGCTATCGCGACGAAACCAATTGCGCGATCTGCCCTAGGACTGCGGAGCTGGTCTCTCAGGTTCCCGGCCTGAACTCGGCTTTCTTCTCGGTGCTTGTGCCCGGAACCAGGCTTCCTGCCCATACGGGCGTCTCCAAGGCGTTCCTCACCTGCCATCTGGGCCTGCAGGTCCCGCGTGAGAGCGACAAATGCCGCATGCGGGTGGTCGATCGCTGGCTCGAATGGGAAGAAGGCAAATGCCTGATTTTCGACGATGTGTTCGATCACGAGGTGCGCAATGACAGCGAGGAAACGCGGATCGTCCTCCTTGTCCAGTTCAAGCGGCCGGTCGGGCCGATCGGCTGGATCGTGGGCAACCTCTTTCTCGAAGGGGTGCGTCGCTCGCGCTTCGTGCAGGATGCGCGCAAGGGACTGGACCGCTGGCGCCAGCGCGACAAAGCCGCAGCGGGATAGGCTTCACCCCTCCAGCCGGTAACCGGCGAACTGGTCGCGCAGGTCCTTCTTGCTGATCTTGCCGGTTCCGGTATGCGGCAACTCGTCGACGAACTCCACCGCATCGGGCAACCACCAGCGGGCAATCTTGTCTTGCAGGAAAGCAAGTATTTCCTCGGCGCTCACTTCCGATCCCGGCTTTCTGACCACCACCAGCAAGGGCCGCTCGTCCCATTTGGGGTGAGGCACACCAATAGCGGCAGCCTCCGCCACGGCGGGATGGCCGATGGCGGCGTTTTCAAGCTCGACCGAACTGATCCATTCTCCGCCCGATTTGATCACATCCTTGGTGCGATCGGTCAGCTGCAACGTTCCATCGGGATGGATGATCGCCACATCGCCGGTATCGAACCAGCCATCTTCGTCGACCGCGTCGGCTTCCGCCTTGAAATAGCGCTGGATCACCCATGGCCCGCGAACCTGCAACGCACCGGGCGTCCGCCCATCGCGCGGCAGTTCCTTCGTGTGGTCATCGAGGTCAACCGCGCGCAGTTCAGTCCCGAATCTTGCCCTTCCCTGCATCGCCTTGTAAGCAAGCTTCGCCTCGAAATCCATCTCGTCCCAATTGGCCGGTTCGCTAGCCACCGTCACGATGGGCGAGGTTTCCGTCATGCCCCAGGCATGAGCGACATTGACGCCAGCGTGCATCAGCCGGGCGATGGTTGCCGAAGGCAGAGCGGAGCCGCCCGACAAGGCATGACGGATCGGAGGCAATTGCTCGCCAGTCGCATCAAGATGCTGGAATATATTGAGCCATATGGTCGGCACGCCCGCCGCGTGCGTCACCCCTTCGCGCCGCATCAGCTCAAGCAGCACGGCGGCATCGTTGCTCACGCTGCAGACATATTTGGCGCCCGTTGCCGCCGCCGCCCAGGGCATCCCCCAGCTTGCCGCATGAAACATCGGCACTACCGGAAACACGACGGAGCGCGGCTCCATATCGAGGATCGAGGGCTGGCAGGCGGCGACCGCATGGAACATGGTCGAACGGTGTTCGTAGAGAACACCCTTGGGATTGCCCGTGGTGCCGCTGGTATAGCACAGCATGCAGGGGTCGCGTTCATCGCCACCCTGCCATGCACCATCGCCGTCTTCCCGGCCGATCCATTCCGGAAAGGCCGGAGCAGCCTCACAGCTGTCGAAACAGATATAATGCTCGATCGTGGGCCATTTTGGGCGCAGTCGGTCAACCAGAGGCTGGAATGCGGCATCATAGATCAGCACGCGGTCTTCAGCATGATTGACGATATATTCCAGCTGATCATCGAACAGGCGGGGGTTGATGGTGTGGAGGATCGCACCCGAACCGATCGCCCCGAACCACGAGGCAAGGTGCCGCCCATGGTTCATGGCAAGGGTCGCCACACGGTCATTCTGCCGGACGCCCATCCGGCCAAGGGCCTGCGTCATGCGCAAGGCATCATGGCGGACACTGGCCCATGTATCCCGGCTTTCGGTCCCATCGGCCCATCGCGTCACGATCTCGCGCGGCCCGTGTTCGCGGGCGGCATAATCGATCAGCTGGTTTACCCGCAAAGGCCAGTGCTGCATTGCTCCGGGCATGAATTTTCTCTTCCCAATCCTTTTCCGGCACTGTTTCAGCACAGGGAACTGGCAGGGTGCAAGTGCGCTAGAGACCCGGCTCCAGCGGATCGAAACGCACCAGCCGGCTGTCCAGCACTGCCGCGCTGCGATGCACCACCACGCTGGCGCGATATTCCGGGTCAGTCACCAGTTCGAGGAAGCCCGATGCGCGCGGAAAAGCCGCAACAAAGCCCAGATCCCAATATTGTCCGTCCGGCCCGGTCATGGTGAGGCCGAGCTTGCCCTTCCATACGATTGTCACGCCCATCCGCTCGAAAAAGGGAGCAATGGTGCGGAAATATTCCCCGAAGGCCTGCTCGCCCGTCATGCCCAGCGCGACATTGGGATGATCCTCGGCATAAGCGGCCTTTTCGCGAAAACGCACGAGATTGAGCAGATGCATCGGCACATCGCGCGGCTGCGCCTTGAAGCGTTCGAAATTGGGGCGGGAGGGGTCAACGTGGTTCATAAGTTCAGGCCACCAATCGCAATCTGGCGCCACCCGGCTTGGCGCGAAGGGAAACACAGGCAACACCGGGAATGTCCTGCACCTGCTCGGCCAGTTCGCCATCGAGCTGGAAATTGCCGCCCAGCCGGACCAGCGGGTTCTCACCACCCGGCAGCACCAGCCGGGCCAGAACCTCGCCCCGCGCCTCGGATGCCGGCACCAGCAGCACCTTCAGCGCCTGCAAGGCTTCGGCCTCATGCACTTCCAGGCTGAGCTGCATTTGCGCCGCACTGTTGACTTCGGCAAGCGGCCGCGCCCCGCGCACGGTGACGCGGGGCGGCTCGTCCGGGCTGGGAGAATCCAGCTCGACCGTCAGCAAGACGCAAGTGCCCTCTTTTGCCCAGCGCAGGAAATTCTCGACCAGCGATTCCTCGAAGCACGCCGCGCTGAACTGGCCCGAACTGTCGGAAAAATCGGCCCGCACGAAATCATTGCCCTTGCGTGTCTTGCCCTTGTTCACGCTCTCGACCATTGCCGCCATCATCGCCTGCGAGCGTCCGCCACCGGGCACGCCTGCCTGCATCAGGCTGGCATAGGAGCGCGCACCATTGGCAGAGGCGATGGCGCGATATTGCTCCACCGGGTGAGCGGCAAAATAGAAGCCGAAATTCTCCCGCTCCTGCGCCATCTGTTCGATGCGCGGCCATGGCGGCACTTCGGCCAGCCGCAGGGCAGGCTCGGCATGGTCGCCCCCGCCAAACAGACCAGCCTGCCCGCTGCTGCGTTCGCGGGCAGCCGCATCGGCAGTGGCCAGCAGGATTTCGGCGCTGGCATGGACCTTGGCCCGGTTCGGCTCGAATGCATCGAATGCGCCTGCACAGGCCAGCGCTTCGAGCTGGCGGCGGTTCATCGATCCTTGCGGCAGACGGGTAAAAAGATCTTCCAGGCTTGCAAAGGGACCGTTTGCCTCGCGTTCGGCAACGATCGCCTCCATCGCCTTTTCGCCGACATTGCGGATTCCTGCGAGCGCATAGCGCACCGCGTGGCCTTCCTCGGTCTGCTCGACGGTAAATTCGGCCTCCGACCGGTTGATGTCCGGCCCGGCCAGCGCAAAACAGTTGCGGCGCATGTCATCGACGAAGACGGCGAGTTTTTCCGACTGGTGCATGTCGAAGCACATCGAGGCCGCGTAGAATTCATGCGGATAGGGCGTTTTCAGCCATGCCGTCTGATAGGCGAGCAGCGCATAGGCCGCAGCGTGGCTCTTGTTG
>CAZWEY010000093.1:0-9053 GCA_964632055.1 uncultured Sphingomonadaceae bacterium | reverse complement strand
GCGCGACGCGCACGGCGCGAGCAGATCGGAAGAGCACACGTCTGACTGGAGGTCAGACGCGCGCTCTTCCGATCTGCTCGCGCCGTGCGCGCCGCGCAGCGCCTGCATTCGCGTGATCGCGGCTTCCAGCGCTGCGCGCAACTCGCGCCAAATATCGCGGGCGGAGCGGGCAGGCGTTACGGGGTCGACTGCCAGCGCCAGCGCTACGGCAAGCTTGCCCGCCGCCTCGCCGCTTGTGTCATGCGCTTCCAGCCAGTCCAGCGCCTCGCGCAACACGGCGCGCAATTCGGCCGTATCCTCGTGGATTGCGCGTTCTTCATGCTTCATCGTCAGCATCAGCTGGCGCAGCATGTTGCTGAGCGTGAGCGAATAGCTGGTGGCCAGCGCTCCTGCCGGGTCGGGCCGGATCAGCTCGTCGAAAGTGTAGCTTATGGAGGCCAGCACTTCCTCAGGCGTCGGTCGCAGCAACGGCGTCTCCTTCCTTGGCTTCCTTGGTCCCGAAGGCCTCGCCGCCAATGTCGCGGCCATAGGTCGCATCGAGCAGCTTGCGCAGGAAATTGTGGCTCAGTTCCGTCGCCAGATAGGCGCGGCGGATATTGGGATCGCTGCCATCGGCCACCGATTGCAGCGCGGAATGGAAATAGACCGCCCCTTCGACGCAGCCGATCAGCCGGTAATAATCGACCGCCGCCTCCTCGACATGCGTGCCGGTGAGTTCTTCGTAATAATCGAGCGCGTGGCGCATCGACCAGATAACGCGTCCGTCCCGCTCGATATGCGGCAGCAAGTCCTGCGTGCGGGCAAAATCCTGCGCCGGATCGCCGATGGAGCATTGCTCCCAATCAGACAGCGCCACGATCTTGCCGTCACGGAAAACTTCCTCGCCCAGGCCATTGGTGCCCTTCAGGAGCACCAGCTTTACTGCGGGCGGGGCGTTGTCGAGCAGCCATTCCTTGACCTCGGCCAGCACGGGCTGCGGTTCGAACTGGATTTCTTCCAGCTCGCGATAGACCTGTCGGATGGCGCGGGCGGCGGAATCCTCCGCGCTTTGCGGAATTTCGATGATCGCGCCGAAATCGAGCGCATGCCAATCGACCCCATGCACCATGGCCAGCTTGGCGACCATTTCCTTGGAGGTGGCGACGCGCAGATCGTCATATTCGGGGCCGGTCTCGACCACGCCCGGCACGTTCCAATGGCCATCGATCTGCTCGCGGATGAAGAAGGGGCGGCCATCGAAAGTCCAGGCCGGATCATCTTCATAAAACAGCGGATGCGCCACCGGCACGTCGGTCTTGGCGAGCCTGGCCGCCACTTCATATTCCCACTCGATCGAGCGGGGAATATAGACCGACCCTTCGATCGGGCGGCGCAGGATCAGCAGGGTGGGGCGGTCTGCACCGTCGCGGTTCTCGATCGCAAATCCCCACGTCTCTCGCGAGACGCCGCGCTGGAAGCGGGTCAGATCGCTCACCCGGACCGCGCCCTTGCCCCAGCGATGGTCGAGATAGGCTTGCAGATTCTGTTCGTTCAGCGTGCCGACCAACATCCCTCTCCGTATCCTTATCCGAAGGGATGTGCGGCGGTTCACCAAGCCAAGTCAAGCAAGGGGGCGGAACGAGAGCTTGCCCCATATGGAAAAGGGGCGGGAAGCATGCGCCCCCGCCCCCTTTTTTCCGGGCCCGAAACTGACAGAAATCAGTCGCGGGTGAAGGTCTTGCCTTCGGCCACCATCTTTTCGAGCAGAGCCGCAGGCTTGAACTCGTCGCCATAGCTGGCCTGGAATTCCTTCAGCTTCTCAAGAACGCGAGGAAGGCCAATGGTGTCGGCCCAGAACATCGGGCCGCCGGTATAGACCGGCCAGTTATAGCCCAGGATGCAGGCCATATCGATGTCGGAAGCGCGCAGCGCGATGCCTTCTTCAAGGCACTTCGCGCCTTCGTTCGCGACCGGCAGGAGCAGGCGGAACAGGATGTCCTCGTCGCTCTGGTCGGGGTTCTGGGCGATGCCCTTGTAAGCGGCGAAATCGGCGATGATCTTGGCGGCAACGTCGGAATGCGAGGCCTTGCGGTTCTCGTCATAATCATAGAAGCCCGCGCCGCTTTTCTGGCCGAGGCGGCCCGCCTCGACGAAATCGCCGCGCAAGCTGCGTTCGGTCTGTCCGCGGTTGAGCACGTCGAGGCCGACAATGTCCATCATGCCGAAAGAGCCGACGGCGAAGCCGTAATCGGTGCCGACCTTGTCGATGCGTGCAGGCGGCACGCCTTCCACCACCATGCTTTCGGCCTGGATGGTGCGCTTGGCCATGATGCGGTTGGCGATGAAGCCGAAGCACACACCCGCCAGAACCGGAACCTTCTTGATAGTCTTGGCCAGATCCATCGCAGTGGCGACCACTTCCTTGCTGGTCTTGGCACCGCGCACCACTTCGAGAAGGCGCATGACATTGGCGGGCGAGAAGAAGTGCAGGCCCACCACCCATTCCGGCCGCGAGGTCGCCGAAGCGATCTCGTTCAGGTCGAGGAACGAGGTGTTGGAAGCAAGGATCGCGCCCTGCTTGCAGATGCCATCCAGCTTGCCGAAAATGTCCTTCTTGACCGACATTTCCTCGAACACGGCCTCGATCACGAGGTCGACATCGGCCAGCGCCTCAAGCCCGATTACCGGCTTGATGAGGCCCATCAGCTGTTCCACCTGGTCGGCCGTCATCTTGCCCTTGGAGGCGGAGCGCTCGTAATTCTTGCGGATGACGCCGAGGCCGCGATCCAGCGATTCCTGGTTCATTTCCACCAAAGTCACGGGGATGCCGGCCTGAATGAAATTCATGGTGATGCCGCCACCCATGGTGCCCGCGCCGATGACGCCGACGGTCTTGACCGGCAGTCTGGCGACATCCTTGCCGATGTCGGGAACCTTGGTGGTCGCGCGTTCGGAGAAGAAGGCGTAGCGCTGAGCGGCGCTTTCTGTGGTGCCGCGCAATTCGGTGAACAGTTCGCGTTCGCGCGCCATACCCTCGTCGAATGGCAGGCTGGCGGCGGCTTCCACTGTCTTGACGATATTGGCTGCGGCCCTGAAGCCCTTGAACAGACGCGCGTATTTCTTGCGCATCGCATCGAAGGCTTCGGGCGTGTTTCCTTCAACAGCGCGGTCGCGCACCTTCAGCAGCGGCTTGCCTTCGGCAACGACCTGCTTGGCGAAAGCGATCGCGCCTTCTTCCAGCTTGCCCTCTTCGACCACAGCATCGACCATGCCCATCTTTTCCGCCTTGGCAGCGGCCATCGGAGCACCCGACAGCATGATGTCGAGCGCGGTTTCGACGCCGACGATGCGCGGCAGGCGCTGCGTGCCGCCCGCGCCCGGCAGCAGGCCGAGATTGACTTCGGGCAGGCCGACCTTGGCGGACGGCACGGCGACGCGATAGTTGCAGCCGAGCGACAGTTCATAGCCACCGCCCAGCGCCGTGCCGTGAATGGCGGCAACCGTCGGCTTGGGGCTGCTTTCGACGAGGTCGATCACCTGGCGCAGGTCAGGCTCCTGCACGGGCTTGCCGAATTCGGTGATGTCGGCGCCGGCAAAGAAGGTGCGCCCGCCGCAGATCAGCACGATCGCCTTGACGGCAGGGTCAGCGATATGGGTTTCAAAGCCCTTCCAAAGGCCCTTGCGGACATTGATGCCCAGCGCGTTGACCGGCGGCGAATCGATTTCCACCACGCCGATCCCGTCGACGACCCGCATTGTCAGCACATCGCTCATAGCTCGTTTCCTCGTAGAAGTTGTCAGAATCGGCCCGCCTTCAAGCAGGCCCGCAGATGGGGCGGTCCATACAGTCTGAGCGCGATAAGGCAATGGCATGGCGTGGCAGATAGGCTGAGCTTGCAGGCGCAGACATGCATGCTTGCGCAACGGCGAACCCCCGCTAGCATCGCGCCATCGCCATCGACGAGGATGCATATGGCCGACAAAAGCAGCACAACGCGCGAAGCCGTCTCTTTCTGCCGCATTTGCGGCGCGGGTTGCGGCACCGTGCTTTCGATCGATGGAGATGAACGGATCGTGTCGATCCGGGGCGACGAGAAAAATCCGCTGACGCAGGGCTATGCCTGCTTCAAAGGGCTGCGCGGCCACGATGCCCACAACCACCCCGACCGCCTGCTCACCGCCATGAAGAAGCAGCCCGACGGAAGCCATGCACCGATTCCGGTCGAACAGGCGCTGGACGAGATCGCGGCGAAAATGGAGGCGCTCATCGCCGAGCATGGCCCGGATGCGGTCGGCGGCTTTTGCGGCAATGGCTCGATGCCCAATGCAACCGCCTATCCGATGGTAAGAAGCTGGGTCGCGGCAATCGGCTCCACCCAGTATTATTCGACGCTGACGATCGACCAGTCGGCCAAGATGGTCAGTTTCGGCAGGCTCGGCGCATGGGCTGGCGGGCAGCAGGAAATTGACACGATGGATGTCGCGCTGCTGTTCGGCGCCAATCCGCTGGTCAGCCATTCGGCGGGCGGCATTCTTGTCTCCAACCCGGTGCGCGAGCTGAAGAAACTGGTGGCGAACGGGTTGAAGCTCATCGTGGTCGACCCGCGCGAGACGGAGACCGGCCATTTCGCAACGCTGATGGTCCAGCCGCTCCCGGCGCAAGACGCCGCGATCTGTGCGGGTCTTATCCGCATGATCCTGAAGGAAGGCTGGCATGACGCCGCCTTCTGCGCCGATCATGTGGGCGCACAAGGGATGGCGGCGCTTGCTGCGTCAGTCGAGCCGTTCGACGAGGCATCGGTGGAACGCCGCGCGGGAATGAAGCCGGGCGATCTGCGCGCCATCGCCACCATGTTCGCGCGCGATGGCAAGCGCGGCATCGCCTATGCCTCCACCGGGCCCAACATGACCCCCTATTCCAACCTCGCCCAGCACATGGTGGAATTGCTCAACGTGGTATGCGGGCGCTTCCCCCGCGCAGGTGAAAAAGTCCGGCGCTCGAACCCGCAAGGGCCATCCTTGCCGCGCGTCGCCATGGCGGTCCCCGCCAGCCGCCCCTGGGAGCCGACGGGACCGGGGCGCATCCGGGGGGTGAAGCAGATTTTCGGCGAGAAGCTCTCCAGCACGCTCGCCGACGAGATTCTCACCCCCGGCGAAGGCCAGTTGAAGGCGCTGGTGGTGGCGGGCGGCAATATTGCCCTGTCTCTCCCGAACCAGGCGAAAGCGGTGAAAGCGCTGCAGGCGATCCCGCTACTGGTGGTGATCGACCCGTGGATGGGGCCAACCTCGCGCCTTGCGGATTATGTCTTTGCGCCCAAGCTGCAATATGAGCGCTCGGATCTCTCGGTCTATGTGCCGGGCTTCGATCTGATGCCCGGTAGCTGGGTTCAATATACCCCTCCGGTCGTGCCACCCCCGCCCGGATCGGAACTGGTCGAGGACTGGTATGTCTTCTGGTCATTGGCGAAGCGGCTGGGCAAGGTGATCGACTATTGCGGCGAAGGCCCGATGGACATGGAAGGCCCGCTCACGGGTGATGATGCGCTGGCCCACAAGATGAAGAGCAGCTGGGTGCCTTTCGAGACCATGCGCCGTTTCCCTCATGGCAAGGACTTTGCCGAAGACCTGGGAACGGTCCAGCCGCCCCCGCCGGGCGAGCTGCCCAAATTCGACGTGATGCCCGCCGACGTCGCGGCAGAGCTGGCCGAGTTTCATGCGAAGCTTGACGGCAGCGCCGTTTTCGAACGCGAAGGCCATGAATACCGCTTCCTCATGGTCACCCGCCGCCTGCGCGACACGTTCAACAGCACGGGAACGCAACTATCCGCTATCCGCAAGCGCACGCCGACCAACCCCGCATGGTTCAACGGTGCGGATATGACGCTGCTCGGCATTCGCGAGGGCGACCCCGTAAGGCTGCGCACCGCGCATGGTGAAGCAACCTTCCGCGCCGCGCGCGATGACAAGCTGCGCTCCGGCTGCATTCAGACCAGTCATGGCTGGGGCGCCCTGCCTCAGGATGGCGCGGGGCCGGAAGCAGGCGTCTGCGTCAACCTCCTCATTGACGATGAGGTCCATGTCGAGGCGATCAACGCCATGCCGCATTTTTCCGGGCTGCCGGTGGATGTGCGGCCCCTGCCAAACAACTGAGCGGCGATCAAACCCCCGGATCGGCCAGCGGCACCACTTCTTCGTCACTGACCCGCTGACGCACGGCCACGCGCGGCTGCTTGAAGCTCGCCAGCACCGGGGCATCGCGGTCATAGAGATCATTGAAGGTCGCCATCGCCCCCTCGATGTCGCGCGCCATGGTGAAATAGGTGATGTAGACCGGCATATGGGTGGTGAAGGGCACCTTGGTATAGACCCCCGAAGTATTGAGTGCGACGGCCTCTTCCGGCGTCATCCCGGCCCGCAATATGGCAAGCGTGATCGCCAGCTCGCTCGCCCTTTCGGTGCGGATGCAACCATGGCTGAGCGCACGGCTGTCCTGAGCAAACAGATGTCGGCCCGGCGTGTCATGGAGAAAGATCGCATGTTCATTGGGCATGTCGAGCTTGACCAGGCCCAGCGCATTGAACGGCCCCGGCTTCTGCACCACGCTGACATAGCCATTGGCGCCCTTGGTGACGGTATATTGCCGGGCTTCGGCCGAAGCAGGATTGGCCAGCAGCTTCGCACCCAGCCCTTCGCCCACCACGATGCTTTGCGGCACGGTCCAAGTGGGGTTGAAGATCACGCCTTCCACCATTTCGGCCAGCTGGGGGGTCGCCGTTTTGCCGGGCTTGCCGACGATGGTGCGATAGGTGCGGATGATCTTGTTGTTGACCGTCAGCCTGAGCTGGAATTCAGGCACATTGGTCATCAGATATTGCTTGCCCAGATCTCGCGGCAACCAGCGCCAGCGATCCATATTGGCACGGATCAGGGCGCGGCGCTGCTTGTCAGAAGCCGACGTTGCCGCCAGTTCGCGCTTCAAGGAGGCATAATCGGGATGGCTCGGCGCAACCGATGCAAGGGCGCCTGCGATGTCGTGATCGGCCAGCGCCCGCGCCATCAGCGAGCCGGTCGGCACACGGTCGGCATCGGGATCGATCACGAACCACTGCTTGCGCGCTTCCATCGGAGTGCGTCCATCGCGCATATCTTCGACCAGCCAGGCGAAGCTGAGGCTGGCGAGCCGGTCGATCTCCTCGGCCGCACCGCTGGCAATCGCTTGCTGCAAAGCTGCAGGCTGATAATCGGCGGGATCGAGCCCTTCGGCCCCTATGCCCCGGATGAGCTGCACCAGCGCCTGAGCATCGGCAAGCGGCCAGTGCTGGATTTCTGGCAGCAAAGGCTCATCAGCATTTTCCGCCAGAAGCAGATCGCCGACCGGGTCGATGACCGGCTCCGCTCTCTCCGCTTCGCTCGCCTGCGGTGCTGCCGGAGGCGGGACAAGATCCACAGGGGCGGGCGCAAGGCGGGGATTGGCTTGAGCGGCGGCAGGAGCAGCCATAGCGGGATCTGCCAGGCCAGATGTGCCAAGGCCAGACGCCCCAAGAGCTGTTGCCGCCAGAGAGGTAAGACATGTGCGCCAGCCCAGAATCATCGCAAATTCGCCCTGTTTACGCGAATCGTTCCGGTGTGCCGGTCGAATCCGCATTTGGTGTTTGATGGGTAGTGTGCCCCGTCATGGCCAAGCCATCAAGAATAGTGGATGACTACAGGCTGAATTTCCACCAGTGTCGCTGCAACACACCGGACAATCATGCACGCCCAGCCTCATCTGCTTCCCTTTCTGGCAACGGCGCTCGCCATTGCGCTGTTCTCCTTGATGGACGCGCTGATGAAAGGCGCCTCGATCGAGGTGGGGGCCTACAGCGCCCTTTTGCTGCGCTGCATGGCCGGGACGGTGCTGACGCTTCCCGTCTGGATCGCAAGCCGTCAGCAGGTGCAGCGCGCCAGGTTCTGGCCGAAAAAAGCAATCTTGAGGCTGCATCTGCTGCGCGGCGCGGTCAGCACCGTCATGGCGCTGACTTTCTTCTACGCCCTTGTCCGCCTGCCGATAGCCGAGGCGATCGCGCTCTCCTTCATCGCCCCGTTGGTGGCGCTCTATCTCGCCTCTTTGCTGCTGGGCGAACAGGTGGGGCGCAAGGCCATTTTCGCCTCGCTGCTGGGCCTTGGCGGGGTTCTGGCTATCGCGGCTTCGCGCCTGCATACCGGTAGCCTCGCGCCCGATGCGGCGCTGGGGGTGGCCGCAGTGCTTGTCTCGGCGCTGCTCTATGCCTGGAACCTCGTGCTGCAACGCCGGATCGCGCAGATCGCTTCGGCCAGCGCGATCACTCTGTCGCAAAATCTGGTCATGGCGGCGATCCTGCTGCTGTTTGCACCATGGCTGCTGGTCTGGCCCGATAAAGAGGCGCTGCTCTACATTCTTGCCTCGGCCCTGCTCGCCAATGCGTCCATCCTGCTGCTGAGCTGGGCCTATGCCCGCGCCGAAACCCAGGCGCTGGTTCCTGTCGAATATACCGGTTTTCTGTGGGCCATGCTGTTTGGCTGGCTGTTCTTCGAGGAACGTATAAGCCCGGCAACGCTGGCAGGCGCCGCCATGATCGTGGTTGGATGCTGGATCGCGGCCCCGCGCCGCCGCACCGAACAGACGGCACTTTGACAGCTGCTGATCGTACCCTGTTTCCAGAGACGATCAGGCGCTGTGCCCCGCTCCCCTTGATTTTCTGGCGCAAAACGCGCAAGCGCCGCAGCCAAACAGGGTCCGCCCGGCAGGCCCTTCCCGCCACACCAAACCAACCCCGCGCACAAGCGCCAGCCAAAGGACTTTATCGCAGATGACCCAGGTCGGACAGGACACGCTCGGTACCCGCAGCACCATGACGGTCGCTGGCAAGGAAGTTTCCTACTATTCGCTGCGCAAGGCGGCGGACAAGATCGGCGATGTCTCCCGCCTGCCCTTCTCGATGAAGGTCCTGCTCGAAAACCTGCTGCGCTTCGAGGATGGCGGCTTCACCGTCTCGGTGGGAGATATTCAGGCGATTGCCGACTGGCAGAAGAACCCCACCGAATCGCAGAACGAA
>CAZWEY010000092.1:0-9066 GCA_964632055.1 uncultured Sphingomonadaceae bacterium | reverse complement strand
CCTTGGCCTTGGACACTGCCACCCAAATCATTGACCACCACCCTGGCCCCGCGCCGGGCCAGCGCCAGCGCATGGCAGCGGCCAAGCCCGCCGCCGGCACCCGTCACGATGGCGACACGCCCCGAAAGATCGATACTCATCTAATGCCCCCTGTTTCGTCCCCGCCTGCTTTTCAGAAGCAATGGCGCCCCACCGCCTCGGCCTGCCCCGCGCGCCCGCCAAGCTCGGACAGCAGCGCCTTGATGCGATAGGTCCACAAATGCATCGGATGCTCCAGCGTCATGCCCATTGCGCCCATCATCTGGTGAAACTCGTAAGCCGCCCGCGTGCCGATATCCTGTGCATGGAAGGCGGCCAGTGCGGCATCGCCCGGATCACCCGTCCCCGCCGCGCGCAGGGCGAGGAGGCGCAGGCCCGCTGCAAGTGCTGCGACCTCAGCCAGCCGGTGCTGCAAGGCCTGAAAACTGCCCAGCGGTCTGCCGAACTGCTTCCTCACCGACACATGATCGACCGCCAATTTGAGGCCGCCATGGACAAGGCCCGACATTTCCGCCGCAAGCGCTGCGCGCAGCCATTGGCGGGTTGTTTCGGCGGCTTTCGGGTCCAGCATAGTGGGCGCACCGCCAGCAAGCCGCCCCATTGGATAGGCGAGGATCGAGTCCACCGCCTGCGTCTCGCCTGCGCCCGGATGAACGAGGCTGACCACATCGCCCTCGATCACGATCACCGTGCCCGCGCCATTCACGAAACGGCCCGGCCGCCCGTTCTCGGCAAGGGCAAAAGGACGCGGAAGCTCTGCCCCCAGATAAGGGCGCACCAGCATGGAAAGGGCAAATTCGCCCGTCACCGGCAGGCGGGCGAGCTTCTCCACCGCCAGTGCTGCCGAAACCGTGCCGAATTCGGGCACCTGCGCGATATCGAAGAAGCCGTTTTCCTCCACAGCCCGTTCCAGCGCCGGATCGAACAGGGCAAAGCCCCGGAAATCTGTCGTCATCTGCGCAAAACCGGCGGCAAGCCCGTCAAGCGCGGTTTCCAGCGTCAGCTGGTCATCTGTGAGCGTGAACCTCATCCGCGCGGCTCCTTGGGCAGGCCAAGCATGGTGCTGGCGATGAGGTTGAGCTGGATTTCCGCCGCGCCCGCCGCCACGCCCGCGACGATCGCGCGCTGGTGGTGAGCAAGCAGCATGGGGTCCGCGCCTGACAGCATTTCGGGCAGGTGCTCCACCGCGAACTCGCCACAGAGCCGTTCCGCCTGCACGGTGGCGATGCGCGCGGCAGCACCTTCCGGCCCGGTTGGCAGGCCTTGCGCGCGCTGGTCGATGATCTGGTAGCTCATCAGCCGCGCCGCCTCGCAAGCCGCCTTGGCGCGGGCGGCGAGCGCCACCGTCTCGCCATGGAAACGGCCTTCTTCCTTCAGCCGCATCACCGCCCGGTCGAGCATCCGCGCGGCAAGCGCAAAGCGCGGGATACCGACGCGTTCGAGCGAGAGCGAATAGCGCGATATGTCCCAGGCCTGCCCTTCCTCGCCCAGTCTTGCCGACACGGGCAGGCGGACATTGTCGAGGAACACCTCGTGGATGTCGCCCTCGCCGATCAGGCTGGGGATCGAGCGCACGGTGATGCCCGGCGTGTCCATCGGCAGCAGCAGGATGGAAAGATCGTGCCGCCCCTTGCCGGTGCGGGCGAGGAGGAAACAGGTCTGGGCAAGGCCGGCATAGGAGGTCCAGATTTTCTGGCCATTGATGACGTAATCCTCGCCGTCCCGCTCTGCACGGGTTCGCAAAGAGGCGAGGTCGGAGCCTGCTTCGGGTTCGGAAAAGCCCTGGCACCACAGCATTTCGCCCCGCGCCATGGGCGGGATGTAGCGGGCCTTCTGCTCCTCGCTGCCATAGCGCATCAGGCTCGGCCCGATCCAGTTGACGTTCATGTACTGCCCGCCGCGCGGCTCGCCCGCCATCCACATTTCTTCCGACAGGATGAACAGGCTCCACGGGTCCGCATTGCGCCCGCCCCATTCCTCGGGCCAATGCGGCACGAGGAGGCCCGCCTTGGCCAGAGCGCCGCAGAACCTGACCGAAAAGGCGCTCTGGTGGTGCGAGCCGGGGCCATCGACCGATTGTTCCCAATCGGCAGGCAGATTGTCCTTGAGAAACTGGCGCACCTTCTGCCGGAAGGCCTGCTGCTCCTCGCTCCAGCCGAATTCCATCTGCCTCAGCCCCTCAGTCTTCTGCAACGCGCCGGGCGAGCACGGCTTCCTTGCTCAGATATTTGGTCGTGCTCCACCCCCCATCAACGGCGAGCGACTGGCCGTTGATGAAGCTGCCCTCGCCTGAGGCCAGGAAATGGACCGCATTGGCGATGTCTTCGGGCGTCCCCATCCGGTCGAACGGGGTAAATTCCTGATTGACCCTGCGGAAGCTTTCGGAGTTCCAGTATTCCTCGATCATCGCGGTTCTCACCACGCTGGGCGCGACGAGATTGCAGCGGATACCCTGCGGCCCCAGTTCGATGGCCGCGCTGCGGGTGAGGCCGACTAGGCCCGATTTGACCGCAGAATACATTCCCCCGTTCAGCCCGCCGATCATGCCGAAGGTCGAGCCGATATAAGTGATGGAGGAGCCCGGCTTCATGACCCTCGCCGCCGCCCTGGTGAAGCGGAACGGGGCCTTGAGCGTCATATCGATCAGCTCGTCCAGCATGTCCTCGTCCGTGCGGCGCAGCTGTGCGAACTTGCCGGAACCTGCATTGTTGACGAGGCAATCGAGCCTGCCGAACCGCTCCATCGCGGCCTCCACCGCCCTCTCACCTGCATCCTTGCTGCTGACGTCGAGCGCCAGCGTCTCGACCCGCGTCTGCGCACCCAAAGACTCTGCCAGCGCGGCCAGCGGCTCTTGCCTGCGCGCCACCGCCAGCAGCGCAAAGCCGCCTTGAGCAAAGCGGTGCGCAATTGCCTCGCCTATGCCTGCGCTGGCGCCTGTAATGATGGCAACGGGTTTTTCGGCTTGTCCACTCATGGCATTCTTTTAGGGTCTGGACCCATTCATGCAAATGCAAAGGCGGCCCATGGCGCGCCGGGACAAGTCGGGGCAAAGAGATGTCAGCCATGGCTATGACGAATGAGGACTACGAAGCGCTGGGCTTGTTGCCCCCGCCGCATCGCGTCAATCCGCCTGATGGCCCGGCTGACGTGGCAAGCCTGCTTGAGGCCGCTCTCATGGATGGTCCCGACACTTTGGCCCTTGCCGACCCCGAACGACGCTATTCCTATGCTGCCCTCGCCGATGAAGTGGCGCTGTGGGCAGGCGCCTTTGCCGCGCGCGGGATAGGCCCCGGCAAGGCGGTCGCGGCATCGCTGCCCAATGGCTGCGCCATCGTCATCGCCTTCATGGCGGTGCAGCGGCTGGGCGCGATCTGGGTGGGTGTGAACACCGCCCTGCCGCCTAAGGAAAAGGCGTTCATTCTTGGTCATTCCGAAACGCGGCTTTACCTTGCGACGCCCGCCGATCTGGACATCATGGAAGAAGTGCTGGCCGGGCTTGGCTGTATCGGCATCGACCCCGCATCTGCCGAATGGGCCAGCGAAACCGCCGGGGCACTCCGCGCAGCCAAGGCCGGGATAGACCCCTTCGCCCCTGCCGTCCTCATGTATACCAGCGGAACCACCGGCCAGCCCAAGGGCGTGTGCCATTCGCAACACAACATGGTGACCGTCGCCGCCGCGCTCAGCGAGGCGGGCACGATCCGGCCCGATGGCAATCGCGGCGTTGTCCAGCCGCTGACCATACCCAATGTCATGGTGCTGGGCGCGGTGATGAGCTTTTGGAACGGCCAGGCGATGCACACCCGAGCGATGCCCAACGCCAAGGCCCTTGCGGAGTGGCTGACGGCCGAACAGCTCAATTCCTGCATCGTCGCCCCGACGACGGTCTACGACATACTCGACCAGAATCTCGACCTGCCGGAGTGCCTCGAACTCGCAGCAGGTGGCGCGCCGATCCCCACCCCGATCCGCAACCGCTTCATTGCCCGCTTCGGCTATCCGTTGCTGGGTACTTATGGGCTGACCGAAGCCCCGACCATTGTCACCGATACGCGCGGGGTGGAGCCGCCTGTGGGTTCCAGCGGCAAGGCGCTGCCGCACCTCAGGCTAGCGATCCTTGACGAGGAAGGCCGCGAACTTCCGACAGGCGAAGTGGGCCAGCTGTGCTTCGGCCCGGTGGGCCAGGGCAAATGGGCAAATGTCTACACCCCGCCACTCGGCTACTGGCGCAACATGGAAAAGACCCGCGAATTGCTGCGCGGCGGGCTGGTCCACAGCGGGGACATGGGCCATGTCGATTCCGATGGCTGGCTTTTCGTGGCCGACCGTGCCTCAGAACTGATCCTGCGCGCCGGCTCCAACATTTATCCTGCAGAGGTGGAACGGGTGTTGCAGGAGCATATGGGCCTTGTTGCCTGCGCCGTTGTCGGCAAGAGCGACGAGCGGCTGGGCAAGCGCACCGTCGCCTTCATCCAGCCGCGTGACCCGCAAGCCGAGCCGCACATGTTGATCGAGGAATTGCAGGCGCTCTGCCGGCAGTCGCTCCCCCGCTACAAGATGCCCGACGAATGGCGCCTGGTCGACGGGTTCGAACGCAACGCCATGGCCAAGATCGTCCGGCCAAAGCTGATCGCCATGCTGGAATCGGAAGATGCCGCTCAGTGAGCCATCGCATTGTCTGAATTGACCTCGATGCGGGGCGAAAGCCATATGACGGCAGCAGCGATAAAAAGCACCAGCAAGGTGATCATGAAGGAATGGTTGAGCGCAACCGTGGTCGCCTCGAAATCGACCATGCGGGACAGTATCTCGCGCGATTGTCCGGGCTCGAAGCCCTGGCCCGCCAGAATGGCCTGCGCTTCATCGGGCTGAAGCTTGCCGACCAGATCCTCCCGGCTCACCCGGCGGCCATTGTCCCATATGGTCAGAATGACCGAAGTGCCGAAGGCCAGCGCAACACTGCGAACGAAATTCTGTAAGCCGGCCGCCGATGCCGTCTGGTCGCTGCGCACGGCGCTGAGCGATGCGGCTGTCAGCGGGATCATCATGAAGGGCACCGCCACACCTTGCGCGCACATCGTAAGGACCAGCGTCGTGAAATCGGTGGTGCTGGTCCAGAAGGTGCGCAAGAGACCGGCAAAACCCATCCAGACCAGTCCGCCGCTGATCAGCACGCGCACATCCACCGTGCCCATCAACCGTGCCACAATGGGCGCGCTGCACAGCGCCATCATTGCCTGAATGGCAATGACCAGCCCGGCATCGGACGCCGTATAGCCGAGCGACATCTGCAACCATTGCGGCACCGCGACAACGCCGGAAAAGAACGCGCTGAAACCCAGCGCCATCGTCGCCAATGTCACGCTGAAGGCGCGATTGCCGAAGACGTGAAGCTCCACGACCGGGTGATCCTCGGTCAGCTCCCAGATCAGGAATACGAGAAAGCCGACCCCCGCGGAGATGGCAAGGGCAACGATTTTCCAGTCTTCGAACCAGCCATGATCGCGCCCGATATCAAGCATGATCTGGAAGCAGCCGATCCACAAGGCCAGCAGAAACAGCCCGACCCGGTCGATCGGTAAGCGACGCCGTTCCGTCTCCAGAGGCCTCAGCAGCACCCAGGCCGCCGCGATACAGGCCGCCGCAATCGGCACATTGATGAGGAATATCCAGTGCCAGCTTACCTCATCGGTAATATAGCCGCCCACGATCGGGCCAAAGGCGGGCGCCATGATCACGGTCATCGCCCACAGGCCCATTGCCGCTGGCCTTTGTTCTGGCGGGAAGACCCGCATCATCAGCGCCTGCGACATCGGCATGATCGGGCCGCCACACAGCCCCTGTCCGATCCGCGCCGCGACGAGCATTCCGAGCGTCACGGACATGCCGCACAGCAGCGAGAACGCCCCGAAACCGAACATGGCCATCATGAACACCCGCACCGTGCCAAAACGCTGGGCCAGCCACCCGGTCAAAGGCACGCAGACCGCCTCGGCAACGGCATAGGAGGTGATGATCCAGGTCCCCTGTTCCAGCGTGATGCCCAGATTGCCGGCAATATGCGGCACGGAGACATTGGCGATGGTGAGGTCCAGCATCACCATGAAATTGCTGAGCGCCAGCAATATCCCCGCCGCCACGCGGGTGCGCATCGGGAAATAGCTTTCCGTCGCGGCAGGGGGATTGGCGGCGATACTGGCCAAGCTCAGTCGCCCGAAACGTCTATCGTCACTTCAGTGGACAGGCCAACACGCAGCGGGTGTTCGGCCAGTTCCTTGGGGTCAAGCTCGATCCGAACGGGCAGACGCTGGACGACCTTGATCCAGTTGCCCGTCGCGTTCTGCGCCGGAATTATCGCCATCGAAGCGCCGGTTCCGCCCGAAATACCAACCACCTTGCCATGATAGACCACGCCGGAGCCATAGATATCGGCCTTCACCGTGGCGGGCATGCCCGGCTTGACCCGGCGCAGCTGCACTTCCTTGAAATTGGCGTCGACATAGACTTTGTCGAGCGGAACGATGGTCATCACCGGCGCCCCTTGCGCGACGCGCTGGCCCACCTGCACCTGGCGGCGCGTCACCACCCCGTCGATGGGCGCGCGCATCACCGTGCGTTCAAGGTCCAGCCGGGCGGAATCCAGCCTGGCCCTGGCGGCCAGAACCGCAGGATCAGTATCAACGCTGGAACCACCCGTGACGGCCTCGTTTGCAGCCAGCTCGCCTCGTGCCGACGCCGTGCCGGACTGCGCCTGAGTGACCGCAGCACGAGCCGCCACAACGGCCGCAGCAGCCGAGAGATGCGCCTTGCGCGCGCTGGTCAGTTCTTCGCCCGAAACCGCGCCGCTATCCGCCAGTGCTCGCCGCCTGTCATAATCGAGGCGCGCCTTTTCAAGCTCGGCTTCGGCCGCATCGAGCCGCGCCTTGGCCTGGGCAATATCGGCCTCGCGCGCCGAAACCTGCGCCGACAGCGCATCGCCTGTCGCCAGCGCCTGCCGGAAGCGGCGACGGGCAGCAGCCAGGTCTGCCTCGGCTTGTGCTACGGAGATACGGGCATTGGCCGGGTCAAGCTCGACCAGCACCGTGCCCTTCTTGACGAATTGCGTGTCGCGCACATGGACCGCGGTGACGGTGGAGGAGAGCAGCGGGGTGATCTGCGCCACCTCGGCATTGACATAGGCATTGTCAGTGCTGACGCTGTGGCGCGCGATCAGCTGATACCACAGCCCATAGGCCAGAGCGATGGCACCAACGGCCATGCCAAGCCGCTTCAGCCAGAGCTTGCGCGCAGCCAGGCGCGCATTGTTGGCCTGGTCCAGCCCGGTTTCCCCGCCACTTGCCGCCTCGGCCTCATTCATGCTCATTATCCCTGATTATATCCGGCCCAGCCCCGCTCGCATTTTTGGGGCGTGGCGCTTCAAAACCGCCGCCAAGCGCTCTGATCAAGGCTATCTTGGTAACCCTGTCAGCCGCCTGAGCGGCATTGGCGATCAACCGGGCCTGCAACAGCCTGTCTTCAACCGCCAGCACATCGAGATAGCCGGAAAGGCCGCCTTCGTATCGGGCGCGGGCAATGGCATAGGCCTGCTCGCTCGATGCAAGGGCGGCCTGCGTATCGGCCAGCCGTGCCGATGCAGAGACCCGGCTCGTCACCGCATCGGCCACTTGCTGATAGGCACCCAGCACGCTGCGGTTATAATCGGCCACTGCCTCGTCAAAGCCCGCTTGCGAGGCGCGGTAACGGCCTCTCAAGGCCCCGCCCCGGAATATCGGCAGGTTGATGACCGGCCCGGCGCGGCCAAAGCTCGATCCATCGTCAAACAACCGGTCGAGCCCCAATGACTGGACACCATAAAGCGCGCCAAGGCTGATCGAGGGGAAGAAATCGGCCCTCGCCACCCTGACCCGCGCCGCCGCCGCAACCATCCGTTCGCGCGCAATGGCAATATCAGGCCGGCGTGCCAGAAGTTCCGTCGTGACCCCCTGAGGCAGGCCCTGCTCATCACCCCTGCGCCATTCCGGCTGCACCAGCGCAAGCCCCCGGTCAGGCCCCGCCCCCACAAGCGCCGCAATCTGGTTGCGGCGCAGCGCCAGCGCCTCACGGGCAGCGGCAAGATCGGCGCGGGCAAGCGAAGCCTGCGCTTGCGAAAGGCGCTGGCTGCCCATCATGTCAAGGCCCGCTGCAACCCTTTGCGTAACGATCCGTTCGCTGGCCTCGCGCAATTGAAGCCCGGCCTCGCGCAGCTCGGCTTCCTCAGACAATCTGACGAAATCGGCATAGGCAACCGCAATGGCACTGGCGAGCAGCAGCCGGGCCTGCTGCGCATCGATCGCGGCCGCGGCCCGTTCGGATCGTGCGGCTGCGAACGCTGCGCGATTGCGGCCCCAAAGGTCGATATCCCAATTCAGCGAAGCCGCCAGCTGGCCGGTGTCGTTCCATCCTTGCGGCAGGAATGATTTCGGGAAGCCATCGGGATAGGTGTTGTAGCTGAGCTTCTCCTCGCTCACCGCTCCCTGGGCATTGGCTGATGGCCAAAGCGGCGCCCCGGCCACGCGGGCAAACCCCTCTGCCCTGCGCAACCGGGCCTGGGCGGCTGCGACATCAGGCGAATGAGCCAGCCCTTCCTCGATCAATCCGGCCAGCTGAGCGTCCCCCAGCTCCTTCCACCACCCATCGCCCGGCCATGCCGCATCCGGCAGACCCTGCAGACTTTGCTCGGCTGCTACGGCCTCTGGACCGATCGGCGTCGCCGGCGTCTGTCCTCCCGGCAAGCCGGCACAGCCGGAAAGCATGATTATGCTGGTCATCAGGGAAACGGCGCAAATGCCTTGGCGAACATGCATGAACCCGCACTAGTGTCAGGAACCACGGGATGCCAGCGCGAAGTGGCATGGTGGCCCAAATTGCAAAACCGGCACAGAAGGAAATGAGGCCAGCAACGGCGAGAATCGGTTGACGCTGCCCCGGCCTTGGTGGCAATCGGCATCGCGCTGGGCGGCAATCCCCGCACATCCCGGGCGGGTGTAG
>CAZWEY010000091.1:0-9087 GCA_964632055.1 uncultured Sphingomonadaceae bacterium | reverse complement strand
TGCCATTTCTTTTCCACCTCGGCCGGCTTGATCGACCGGGTGACCTTGCTGAGCGCCTTCATGGGCAGTCACTTCCTTGTTTGCGAGTCGGTCTGCAAAATGCAGTGCCGCCCCGAACAGGAGCGGCGGACGGGCGGCCAATGGCGGCGAATCGGGCGCAAGTCAAGCAAATCCGAGCCCTTGCGAGGCGGTATAATAATACCTTCTAGCGCGAAGCGGTGGTCGGCATGGGTTCGAGCGTCCATTGTTCGATCGAGCGCAGCTGCGCGCCTCCGGCATCGGTGGTCACGATCCGCTCGGCGCTGGAGAGCACCGTTGCACCTTTGGGGGCGCTCGAGGAATAGGCGACTTTGACCATCCCGGGCTTGCCGTCGGGCATGGTCAAAGGCTGGCTGCGGTCAAGCGGCAGCGCGCGGCCGGTGAACAGGTCAACAGGCATTGCCGTGGTGATGCGCGCGGCGATGGTTTGCAGCCCGATCACGAATTCCTGTGCTTGCGCCCGGTCCTGCCGCGTGATCGGCTGGCGCGCCAGCCAGGCGAAGGCTTCGTCAACCGCATTGAGGAAATCCCCTGCCGCCGCCCCGCCCGGCCCAGCGATGATCCGCCCGCCGTCATCGAGCTGGAGCGGGAAAAGGCCGGTCTCTTGTCTTTGTTCCTCCACGCGGGCCAGATTGGCGAGAATGGGCGGTGCAGAAACCTGGGCGCTCAGTTGCGTCCCCTCCACGGCATAGCCCGCCGCATTGCGCAGGAAGCGGAGCTTGAAAAGCCGGGTGACTGTTATCGCCGCGCCGCCTGGAAGCTCGCGCACCAGACGGCGGGTGAACAAGGCGGGTCCGGCTGGCGGGATGAAGGCGGAGGGGCTGGCCTGTGCCAGAGCTTCGCCGCCCGCCATCAGGCTGGGCAGCATGGCGAACAGGCCGAAGCGCGCCAGGGCGGCGCGCCGGTCGAGCGGTTCGCCGTTTCCGCTCATCGGGAGGGGCGTCCCAGGGCGTGGGCACCCCATGCGGTGGCTGCCAGTAGCAGTGCGCCGTTCAATTGATGCAAGACCGCCAGCCAGAGCTCCATCGCGCTCCAGATGGTGGCGATGCCAAGCAGGATCTGCAGGCCGAATGTGCTGTGAATGGCGACAGAAGCGGGCCGGACATCGCGCCGCAATCGTCGCGCCATCACGATCAGCACGATCACAACCGCCCAGGCCCACCAGCGATGGATGAAATGGGTAAGGAAGGGATCGCTGACCAGCGCATGCGCCATGCCATCGGCCCAGCCAATCCCCTCGGGCACCAGCGCACCCTGCATCAGCGGCCAGGCATCCCAGCTGAACCAGCCTGCACCCGCCACATAGCCTGCGCGCAAGCCCGCAACGAGGGCGCCATAGAACAGTTGCAGCGCCAGCATGGCCAGCACGACAGCGGCGAAACCTGTCAGACGCGAGCGGCCCTCACCCCGCTCGAGCGCCCTGAGATCAAGCGCGGTCCAAACCAGCCCGCCCAGGGTCGTGAGAGCTATGAGCAGGTGGGCGGCAAGCCGGAAATGGCTGACTTTGACATCGTTGACGATGCCCGATTGAACCATCCACCAGCCTACCGCACCCTGCAATCCGCCCAGCGCCAGAAGCGCCAGCAGGCGTGGCTTGTAGCTTTGCGGGATTTGCCCATTCACCCAGAACCAGGCCAGCGGCAGCGCAAAGGCCAGACCGATGATGCGGGCGAGCAGCCGGTGCACCCATTCCCAGAAATAGATGAATTTGTAGCTTTCCAGCGTCATGCCGGCGGGGCCGTTTATTTCGATATATTGCGGGGTCTGGCGATAGGCGTCGAACTCGGCCTGCCATTGCGCCTCGCTGATGGGCGGGATGGCCCCTGTGACAGGTTTCCATTCGGTGATGGATACGCCCGATTCGGTCAGCCGGGTGATGCCGCCGACCGCCACGATTGCCACGACCAGCGCCGCGACGATGAACAACCAGCGCGCCAGTCGCCCGGGTTGGCCAACAGCGGTTGCAGGGTCGGATTTGCTGGCAATGGGACCACTCATGGCGGCTAGATGCGCCTTGCCTTGCAAAAGCGCAATATGTCAGGTGGGCTTGCTTCATGATACAACATTACATAGATGATGTTTGTGCGCGCCGCCTTCCTCTCGATTCGCGACCGGCTTGACCGGGTGGGAATTGCCCTGTCCAGCCTGTGCATTGTGCATTGCCTGGCCGGACTGTTGATGGTTGGCGTGCTTGGCATTGGTGGCGAGGCCTTGCTGGCCCCTGAATGGCACCGGGCCGGGCTGGCGCTGGCTCTTGCCATAGGTGTGGTGACGATCGGGCTTGGGGTCGTGCGGCATGGGCGGCTTGCTCCGCTGGCAATCGGCAGCGTGGGGCTTGCGCTCATGGCGGCTGCGTTGTTCGTTGCCCATGGCGCTCAGGAAGCCGCGCTGACCGTTCCGGGCGTCTTGCTTGTGGCCGTCGCGCATGTGCTGAACTTGCGTCACGCGCGTTGAACGCTATCTGGCGCAATATGACTTGTGCCATCTCCCTCACCGTCAATGGCGAAGCGCGCAGTATTGCCGCCGGCGCCACCATCGCCCAGCTGGCCAGCGAGCTGGAGCTGGACCCAGCCAAGATCGCGGTGGAGCGCAATGGCGAAATCGTCGCGCGCTCGACCCTGGGCGAGGCCTTGCTGGGCGACGGAGACGTGCTGGAGATCGTCCACTTCGTTGGCGGGGGTTCGGGCGAGGATAGCTGGACAGTCGCCGGGCGGACATTCCGCTCGCGGCTGATCGTCGGCACCGGCAAATACAAGGATTTTGCCGAAAATGCCGCCGCACTCGAGGCATCGAGGGCGGAGATTGTCACCGTGGCGGTGCGCCGGGTCAATCTTTCCGATCCCAAGGCGCCGATGCTGACCGATTATATCGATCCGAAGAAAGTCACCTATCTGCCCAATACGGCAGGCTGCTATACCGCCGAAGACGCGATCCGCACCTTGCGTCTGGCGCGCGAGGCGGGCGGCTGGGACCTGGTGAAGCTCGAGGTGCTGGGCGAGGCGCGCACGCTATACCCCGATATGCGCGAAACGCTGCGCGCGACCGAGGTTCTGGCCAAAGAAGGCTTCCTGCCGATGGTCTATTGCACCGATGATCCCATCGCCGCCCGACAGCTGGAAGAAGCGGGCGCGGTGGCGGTCATGCCGCTTGGCGCGCCGATCGGATCGGGACTGGGCATTCAGAACAGGGTGACGATCCGGCTGATCGTCGAAGGAGCGAAGGTTCCGGTGCTGGTCGATGCGGGCGTCGGCACTGCGAGCGATGCAGCGATTGCAATGGAACTGGGCTGCACCGGCGTCTTGATGAACACCGCCATTGCCGAGGCGAGGGAGCCTTTGCGCATGGCCCGCGCGATGCGGCTTGCAGTCGAGGCCGGGCGCGAGGCCTATCTTGCGGGCAGGATGCAGACGCGGCGCTATGCCGACCCTTCCAGCCCGCTGGCGGGTTTGATTTAACAAGGCTTTTCGGGCGCTCTCCGGCAAGAAAGCCGCGCGCATTTACATTATGCTAACCATGTTGGGCGATGGTCCGCCCTGACACCGCATTTCTGCGGCGACAGGGATCGAACCAATGAGCGACACCGACACATCCTTGATGACCATTTCCGAGCTGCGGGAATTTGCCAGCTTCACCGCCGCCGAACAGCGCTATATCAAGCGCAGCCTCGATGTCGGTCTGGGCCGCGAGGACGCGTTCAAGCTGTGGGCAAGGGATGGGGCCGAGCGGGCCTCGATCCGCAGCCAATATGTCGCCTATCAGGATCTTGCCCGCTTGCGCGGCCATTCGCCCGATGAGGCGGTTCTGGCCGGGATCGACAATTTCATGGGCACCTTGCTGCGCATCAGCGCTTTCGATCTGGCGCAGGAGCGGATCGAGAGTTTCTCAGCCTATCGCTTTCTCTATGAACGCCTGCTCGGCGCGGAAGTCCGCCCGTGGCTGCCGGCGGCCTTTTGCGGTGCTGCGGCACTGCCGCAGATCAGGCCGGACAGGCGCAAGCTGCTGCTGCAATCGCTGAGCGAAGCCGCCGCAACCGCGCCCGGATGGTCGGATCGCGAGCCCTGCTTCTTCCCGGTATTCGTCGAAAAGGAACTGGCCGCCTAGGCTCTGAGCCTAGCTCTTGTAGAGCGCGTCCAGCCGCTCGCCATAGCGTTCGCGGATCTTGTGCCGCCTGATTTTCAGGCTGGGGGTCATTTCCTCATTGGCGATGGCAAAGGCTTCATCGGCAAAGGTGAACTGGCGAATTTTCTCGATCACTGACAGATCGCGATTCACCTGGTCCACTGCGCTGCGGATCGCGCTGCGGAAGGCGGGCAGGGCCTGGAGGTGGGCCATGTCGAACGGCTCATCCTCGTCGCGCGCCCATTGCAGCGCCCATTCGGCATCCGGCACGATCAGGCCGACGATATAGGGCCGCTTGTCGCCCACGACCATGGCCTGGGCGATTTCGGGCTGCAGGGTCAGCATCCCCTCCAGCTTTTGTGGCGCAACATTATCGCCCTTGTCGTTGACGATCATGTCCTTCTTGCGGTCAGTGATGACGATACGGCCGCCATCGTCGAAATGGCCGATATCGCCGGTATGAAGCCATCCATCCTTGAGCGCGGCTTCGGTGTGAGCGGGATTGCGCCAATAGCCATGCATGACGTTTTCGCCCCGGCACAATATCTCGCCATCGGGCGCGATCCGCACCTCCACCCCGCGCACAGGCGGGCCGACAGCATCCATCTTGAGGCCTGTCGCCGGTCGGTTGCAGCTGATCACCGGGCCGGATTCGGTCTGCCCATAGCCCTGCAAGGTGGGCATTCCCATCGCCAGGAAAAACAGGCCGACATCGGGGTTGAGGGGCGCACCGCCGGAAACCAGCGCCTTGATCCGCCCGCCAAACCGCTTTTTGATGGCCGGGCGAAGGGTGCGCTCGAGCAGCAGTTCCATCGGCTTGTCGCGCCAACGGCGTCGCCCGGTCTGCTCACGTTCTGCGATCTGCAGCGCGCGGCTCATCAGATATTGCGCTAAGCTGCCCTGTTTCTCGATCTGCTTGATGATACGGTTGCGCAGCAGTTCGAACAGGCGTGGCACCACGACCATCACCGAGGGCCTGGTTTCCTCGATATTGCTGGCCAGTTTCTCCAGCCCTTCGGCATAATGGATCTGCGCACCCAGCGCGATCGGCAGAAACTGGCCGGCGGTATGTTCATAGGCATGGGACAGCGGCAGGAAGGAGAGGAAGCTCTCATCCTCATCCAGCGCGAAATCCTGGCTGATGATATCGCCGCAGCCGGCAACATTGCACAGGATCGCGCCATGATGCTGCATCACTCCGCGCGGCGCGCCGCCGGTGCCGCTGGTGTAGATGATGCAGGCGGTCTGGTCCCGGCCGATAGCGGCGATGCGTGCCTGCACTTCGGCGCGGGAGGCGTCGGCGTCGCCTTCGAGCATGGCTGCCCAGTCATGCACGGCAAAAGGCGCTTGCGCTGCCCTTGGCGGCTCCATTGCGACAAGGTGTTCAGCAATCCCGGTTTGCAGCATGGCGCCGAGCAGCGGCTGGGCCAGCTTCTGCGTCGAGACGATGACACAGCGCGCGCCCGAATTGTCGAGAATGTGAGAATGATCGCGCTCGGTATTGGTGATGTAGGCAGGGACGGTGATGCAGCCCGCCGCCATGATCGCCAGATCCGCGATGCACCATTCGGGGCGGTTTTCGCTGACCAGCACCACACGGTCGCCATCCTCCAGCCCCAGCCTGCGCAGATTTGCGGCGAGCAGGCAGACTTGCCGCGCGGCCTCGCTCCAGCTCAGGGGCTGCCATGTGCTGTCATGCTTGGCCCACAGGAAGGGTCGGCCCGCCAGCTCGTCGGCCCGGCGCAGAAACAGCCCGACCAGGTTTGTCGCATTGTCGATATCAGACAGCTGCATGGCCCATCGCCCCTCCCTTGCAAGGGTGTAAGTGGGAAGATGCACTGCCGCAAGGGTTACTCGGCAACCGCTGCCCCTTCGCTGCGCGGGTCGGCGGCCCCTTTCCAGCCCGTTTCGCTCCATTGCGCGGCATTGGTCTTGAGCGGCATGGCGCGGCTGGCAATCGTGTTGTGGCCAAGCTGGGAAAGGGCGGGCGCCATGGCTTCCAGCGCGCTGCCCGGCTCGATCATCACGCTATCTCCGGGCGAAAACAGCATAGGCAGAGCGATGGCGCGCTGCGCATCCAGTTTCCAGTCGATCACGCCGATGATGGTGCGGGCAACCTGGACCGGAATGGTTGCCCCGCCTGCCGCACCCAGCGCCAGCACCAGCTTGCCTTCGGGCGCAAAGACCAGCGTGGGGGCCATCGAACTGCGCGGGCGCTTGCCGCCTTCCAACCGGTTGGCGACCGGCTGTCCGGTCTCGCTGTCGATTGCGGCAAAGCTGAAATCGGTCAGTTCGTTGTTGAGATAGAAACCGCCCTCCATCAGCCCCGATCCGAACGAGGCCTCGATGGTCGAGGTGTAGCTGGCGACTTGCCCCTGCCGGTCGACCGCGACGAAATGCGAGGTTCCGGTTTCTGGCGCATCGATTCCTTCGCCGGGGCGCGCTTGTGCACCGGGAGGGTTTCCTGCCTCGGCCCGCGCCATGGCGGCCAGGGGAGAAATCAGCATGCTGCGCCCGGCCAGATAGGATGGATCGATCAGGCCCGTGACCGGCACCGCGACGAAATCGCCATCCGCAAGATAGCGCCCCCTGTCGGCATAGGCGAGGCGCTGGGATTCGGCGAAAAGATGCCAGGCAACCGGAGATTCCGCACCAAGGGCAGCCATGTCGAAACGTTCCAGCTGGCCCAGTATCGCCAGCACGGTTGTCGCGCCGGAAGAAGGCGGGCCCATTCCGCAGATGCGATAGGCGCGGTATGTGCCGCAGACCGGCGGGCGTTCTTTCGCCCGATAGGCGGCGATATCGGCAGCGTTCATCGCGTCCTTGCGCGGGGTATGTGCAGCGATCTTTGCTGCCATGGCGGATGCCAAAGCGCCTTTGTAAAAGGCATCCGCGCCTTTTTTCGCGATGCTTTCCAGTGTGCGGGCAAGCTCTGGATTGCGCACCAGAGTGCCCGGCGGCAAGGGCCGGGCATCGGCATCGAAGAACAAGGCGCGCCCCGCTTCATCAAGTGCAGCCGCGTCGGAACTGCGGGTGAGAAAGGCGTGGAGCCTGGGCGTGATCCGAAAGCCGTCGCGCGCCATCGCAATGGCGGGTGCGAAGAGCCTGCGCCATGCGAGCCTGCCTCCTTCGCGATGGGCTAGGCGGGCCAACGCCAGATTGCCCGGAACCCCGACGCTGAGGCCCGACAGGCGCGCATCGGCAAAGCCCATCGGCGCGCCATTCTTTTCGAACCAGTCGGGCGTTGCGGCGGCAGGCGCGGTTTCGCGGCCATCGAAGCTGCGCACATGGCCCGCCGCATCGGCCACCACCAGAAAACCGCCGCCACCGATGCCGGAACTTTGCGGTTCCACCACGCTGAGCGCCAGCATGGTGGCAATCGCCGCATCGATGGCGTTGCCGCCCTGGCGCAGGATCTGCGCGCCCGCTTCAGCCGCGCGGGGATCGGCCGCACTGACCACGCCGCGAGCATCATCCGCTTGCCGCGCCGGTGCAGGATTGGCCGCAAGCAGCAGTGCGGCGGAGATAGCCGCGCATAGGCGACGCAACCTCAGCATGGCTCTTCGGTTCCCACTGCCTCGGCGATCGAAGAAAATCCATCCCGCTTCATCAAGGCGAGCAGACCGCTGGCGATGGCGCGCGCAATGCCCGGTCCTTCATAGACCATGGCGCTGTAGAGCTGGACCAGGCTCGCGCCCGCACGGATGCGGGCCCATGCATCCTCGGCGCTGGCAATCCCGCCCACACCCACCAGCGGGATGGCTCCGCCGGTGGCCTTGCGGAAATCGCGCAACCTTTGCTGGGCCAGATCGCGCAAAGGTGCGCCCGACAATCCGCCCGTCTCGCCTGCATGGCGAGATCGCAGGGCAGGGCGCGAAATGGTTGTGTTTGAAATGATCAGCGCGCCCAGATTGCGATCAATTGCGATGCGAGCGATTGCATCGATATCGGCTGGTTCGAGGTCGGGTGCCAGCTTGAGGAAGATCGGCGGCCCGGCCGCGCCCCGCGCGTCGATTACCGCATCAAGCAGTGCCGTCAGCGCACCTTCATCCTGAAGCGCGCGCAGGCCCGGCGTGTTGGGGCTGCTGATATTGACCGCGAGATAGCTGGCATAGGGTGCCATGGCGGCGGCCATCAGGGCATAATCCGCAATCCGGTCAGGCGAATCCTTGTTGGCGCCGATATTGATGCCGATGATTCCCGGCCGTCCCCTGCGTTTTTCCAGCCTTGCCCTTGCCTGTTCCATCCCGCCATTGTTGAAACCCATGCGATTGATAACCGCGCGGTCTTCGCTCAGCCTGAACAGGCGCGGGCGCGGGTTGCCTGGCTGCGGCAAGGGCGTGATCGAGCCGACCTCGGCAAAGCCGAAGCCAGCGCGCAGCAGCGCATCGGGGATTTGCGCATCCTTGTCGAAGCCTGCCGCCATGCCCACCGGGTTGGGGAAGTCGATTCCGGCCACCCGGATCGACAGTGGCCCTGTTGCGGGGGCAGGCCGACCCGGCAGAAGGCGGAAGGAAGCCAGTGCGAGGCCATGCGCCCGCTCCGGCTCGAGAAGGAAAAGTGCAGGGCGCAGAAGGCGGAAAGTCATGGACCAACCTATGGCAAAGCCTTGGGCCTGTGTCGATGCATCGCCTGCACGCGCCTTTGGATGGCCATTTTCCCACACATAGTGAATTTTTAGCGAGACAAACCGATGTATATTATCCTAAGCATTTAACGCGACCCGAAGGACTCATGGTGTTTGCCATGGGTTCCTCAACTTCAAGGGCGGCCTTACGGGGCCGCCCTTTTTTCTTGTCCTCAAGCCCGGCTGCGATTGAAATGGGAGAGGACGGCTCCTAAGTGAAACCGGAACGAATCACTCCGATTTAGCGGAATTTTCTTATGCGCCTGTCCAGCATGGCCGATTATGCCGTCGTCACGATGAGC
>CAZWEY010000090.1:0-9104 GCA_964632055.1 uncultured Sphingomonadaceae bacterium | reverse complement strand
TCGGATGGCCCAGCCCGGTCAGCGCCGCCCGCGCAGCGCCGTAGCGCGCCTCCGGCCGGTCCCCCAGAGTGAACAGTGCCTCCCGGCATCCCGCTGCCACCCCTGCGCGTGCGATCGCCAGCACCTCGTCGCGCGATAGATAGGCCTGGCCGATCTTCCGAGGCGTGGTCGCAAAGGTGCAATAATGGCACACGTCCCGGCACAGCTGGGTCAGCGGAATGAACACCTTGCGCGAATAGGTGACGATAGCACCTGGCCCAGCGAGGGTCATTTCGTTCGATCTTTGCATTAGATCAGAGATGCCGAGATCGAGGAATTCTATTGCCATAATAGATATTTTACCGCTTTCGGGTTATGCGTATCTTAAGTTCCGGATGGCAGTAGACCCAGATGGAGTGGCAGCTGTTTAAAGCCTGCATCCTGATGCCGGGTCACTGTGGTTCGACCTTCCGAATTGTTGTTCGATCTGAGACGGAAACCCTTAGACAGTAGCGGCGATATTGCTTGAGAAACGTTCAGCCAAGCCCGTTCCGCCGGCGGCACGGCTGAAGCCTCGGACGCCGATACCGCCGTCAAAGTTCAGAAGTGCACCCGTTGCCGGAATGTTATCACGCCTAGAAGCAAAGAGTACAAAGGCCCCAGCGTAGTCGTCTGCGTTCGCAACTGTCTCAAGTGGCAGAACTTTTGAGAGAAGTTCCGCTAGCGGAATGCTGGAGATGCTGGTAGCGGCGAGGTCGAGCGACGCGGGACCCCGCAGGTCACTCCCTCCTATGCCCCCCGGCGCCACGCCGTTTACGCGTATTATCGGAGCGAGTTCGAAGGCTAGCTGACGGACCAATCCAACGACCGCGTGCTTCGTGGCCGTGTAGAGCGGGCCACCGCCGTCAGGATAGAAGCCAGCATTCGAAATGGTAAAAATCATGCTGCCTCGGCTCTGCACCAGGGCCGGAAGGCAGGCCTTTGCAGCGAGAAGATAGCCCTTCACATTGATCTGAAACATCTCATCAAACGCGGAATCAATGCGATCTTCAGGTAAATCTACGAGCGCCGTGCCATAATCCCATATGCCTGCGTTATTGATCAGGCAATCAAGCTTTCCGAAGCGAGATAGGCAGATTTCAACCGCGCGCTTGTGATCGCTGATCGTACGCACATCCCCAACAACTCCTATCACGCGTTCCGGGTAGCTCGCCTCCAGTTCACGCAATCTGTCGAGCGACCGATCCAAAACGAGGGCGCAAGCGCCTTCGGCCACGAAACGATCAACGATCGCACGACCGAGGCCCGATGCCCCGCCGGTTATGAAGGCCACTTCGCCCTTTAGCTGCATAATCTTGTCCTTGGTCTCTAGATGCTGCGCTCGCAAACACGCAGGCGCGTGAGGAGTAGCGAAGTATTACTCTGCCAGGGCGGCACCGCCATCGAAGTCGATGAGAACGTCTTCGCCTTCGATACGTACCGGAAACGTCTTAAGCGGCTCCCAAGCAGGAGCGGCCAAGGCCCTTCCGGTACGCACGCAAAATTTTGCCCAATGAAGTGTGCATTCGACGACCTCTCCATCGAGATAGCCATCAGCAAGGGACCAGTCCCCGTGCGTGCAGCGATCTTGTGTGGCGAAAATCTCGCCTCCGACTTTATACAATGCGACCGCCTCGGGTTCAGCGTCAATTTTGCGCGCCTCTCCCTCGGGCACATCCGCGTAAGCACAGACTCTAATAAACGGCATCTTTCCGACCTTTAGAACAGTATAGAGAGATTATTTGAGTTGATCGTGCTCTGATCGATCAGAATGATACGCTTTCCAATTCCGAAGCCGATCCCATCTGCGCGTCGTCGCAGTACGTCCCGGCGCTCGCCAGCGAACACATCCACCTGGTTCTCCGATCTATTGCGATAGAGAAGGAAGGCAGAACTCACTTCGTACACGTCACCAGAATCCAAGGTGTTCACAATAACATTAGAGACGATATGTCGCGTACGGGAGGCCGGATTTTCTGACCAGCCTACGTCCGAAAGCAACTTGCGAAGGCGCCCTTTCATCGTTTTAATATCGTCGTCGAAGTGCGCGAACTCATTGTCGCCCGAGAATTCGAGCGCTCCCTCGCGTTGTATACGACTCGTACGAAGCGGCATAAAGTAGCGGATATCATCATCCAATAACGCAAACCACTCCTTGAACTTTCTATTATCAAGAAGCCACGCCTCTCTATAATAGAATTGTTCAATCTCGTGCTGAACCTGAACATCTACATTTGAGATTTGAGGCCGAAGTTGCATACCTTGACCACTATTGCGGTCATTTTTACTAAGATCCGCTGCCTCTGTGGTCACTTTCATTTTGCCACCTCGATCGATTTTCCACATTGGCCCGGGGCGGTCAGTCCGCTCCGCCTATGCAAAGCGGCCGACATGTCGGAGCGTGTCATCATATCAGACCAGTGCTGATAGAAGCCCCGTGCGGCTTCCTCACTGTAGACGTAACTGATGCGGCCGGGATAGTCAGGATGGTCGGTGCGCCATTGACCCAACCCAAGTTGAGCATTCAAGGTCTGATTCCGAGCCATATGCCCGCGGAGCACGCGCTGAATCTCAACCCAGTTCTCACCGTCGTCTTGTTCGAACACCCCGCCCGCCGAGAAGGTCCGGATCGTTTGTCGCCGATACTCCTCCTTGATCTCATCAGGCGCATCGGCATCGACGACGGTAAATGCCCAAACCTCAATCTCTCCGGGACCGCGGGGGTGCCATGTTCGCACGGTGTTGATGCCGGGCAAAAAGGAGCAGGTCGGAAAGATCGTCATATGTTGAGCCATTAGCTGGCATGCACGCTCTGCTGATCCCAATCGACGTAGAGCGGCCTCGGCGGCTGGACTATCGGTCCAATATTCCGTAACGCGCGGGCCCATGATCGCCTGAAGCATCGCCGGTTCCGCAACATAGAAACCCGTTCCATGCCCTCCCCCGTCCGAGCGAAACTGGAAGCCGGCGGTGGGGATCTGGACGTTCCCAAGCTCGACATCCTCTGGCAAGCCGGCCATAATTCCAGATAAATGCGACACCGTACCCGCATGGTACATATCGCTACAGAACTGCTCCGCCGCGAACTTCCAGTTACACGGAATCACCCATTTCTGAATCCCCCCTATTGCTTCTGTACCGGTTTCAGATCGGTCGAGCATATGGTCCAGATAAAACGCGGCGTCGCCTAAGTAGGCGTCGAGGTCGCTCGCGTCTTGGTCCCAGTTCGCGAAGATTAGCCCTTTGTATGTCGCGACGCGAGCCTGGAGCGGGCTCCATTCTGCCTTATCGAGCACGCCATAGCCTTGGCTTTCGAAGGGGACATTCACGAGCTTTCCGCTGATATCATATGCCCAGCCGTGATAGCTGCACGTAAATGCCCGAGCATTGCCAGCGTCCGCCCGGCAGATACGCATGCTCCGGTGGCGGCATTGATTTAAAAAAACCCGTAAGCTTGCGTCCTTCTGGCGCACAAGGATGACGGGATCCTCTCCCATGTAGGTGGCAAGATAGTCGCCTGGTTTAGGAACATGCGTCTCGTGGCCCAGAAGCAACCAAGACCGGCTGAATATCCGATCAAGCTCGCGTTCATAAAGGAGCGTGTCCGTATAAATCCGTGGGTCGATGAGGCCTCGCTCCTCATCAAAAAGCGATCTGATTTGCTCGTCCGTCCAACCTCCGACGGTATTCGCGCTCGTTTGTCCACTCACATACTCTCTCCTTCGCGTCGGCCTCTTTAACTCGTGGCGGCCGATGAGGGATTAACCTTAGGCCGCAGTGTGCCATCAGGGGGCGATGTATTTCCGTCCTGCCGTTCCCGTCTTTCGGTCGGCAACAACGCGCTGTCGCGCAGGAAAGAATAGGACGAGAATATATGCTGCTCCAACGCTAGCACTGCGCGGTCGGCATCACGTGCTAGTGCCGCATTGAAAATCTCGCCGTGCTCGTCGTGAACAACGCGTCCAGGGTTGGGGCGCTCGCTCGCCAGAATACGGCGATAACGCTCGGAGTGGAGATAAAGGATGCCGTCGAAACGACGAAACCACGGCGAAGGGTATGCGGCAACGAGCGCTACGTGGAACTCCCGATTGCGGCCTTCCCAATCAGGAAATGCACCAGACGGGTCCGCCTGAAGGCGTTGCTCCGCCAAGGTCAGCCGATGGAACGTGTCGACAACGCGTCCCTCCCATAGGTCATCGCCATGTTCTATCGAATATCGAAGTGCGGTACCCTCGAGCAGCATTCTCAGTCTGGTTAGATCACCCAAGTCGCTTAACGAGAGAGGGGCAACGCGGAAACCGCGCTGAGACTCCAGCACAACGAGCCCGTCCGAAACGAGTAGCGATAGTGCCTCGCGGATCGTCCCGACGCTCACGCGATACATCTCGCTTAAGGTATGAAGCCGTAGCTTAGCGCCCGACTCGTGACGCGAATGAACGATGTCAACTCGGAGCTTCTGGTAGGTCGACTCTATAGAGCTACGCGGAAGCGGCTCATCACTACCTATCGCCGAAGCGTCGGTGTTCGCCGTTTGCATTGCCCGAAGGCGCTCGGCCGGCTGGAAAGGGGATGTCGTCATGCCATCCTTGTAAGAGTTTCGAACGAGTCATGCAATGTCGAAATTTTCGTTGCCAATCTACATTTCTCGGAATAGTGGTCAACTAATCCTGCTCGGGTTTGTGATTCGGGAGGTAGCGTGAGGCGCTTCAGTAACGGCGACGAAACGGACAGGTTTCATGAAGGATGGCTGCCATGGCCCGAGCGTAATCCGGTCGTTTTAGTGACCGGTCAGACAACTTCTCCGGTCAATAGCGATTTGATCTTCACAACTCGGCGGTTCAGCTCGCGCTGCAAAGTTATAAAAAGCTAGGGAGGGAATTATGATGAAGACGATGGGTGCACTCTCTTTAAAAGTTCTGAGGATCTCACCGCTGGCGATCGCGCTTGTCGCCGCAGCTCGTGTTGACGCACAGGTAACGGTGCCTGCGTCTCAGGATCCCGGACAGCCTCAAGCATCTGCCCCAGATGATTCCGGCGCGCTTGGCGAAATAGTAGTTACGGCTCAGAAACGAGAGCAGGCTCTAAACGACGTGGCGATGTCAATATCTGTGCTATCGGGAGATCAACTCGCAAAATCAGGAGTTTCTGATATACGAGACTTGGTGAAGGTGGTGCCAGGATTTAACTACACGGAGAGTGCCTTTGGTACGCCGGTCTATACGCTGCGCGGGATAGGTTTCTACGAGACCTCATTGGGCGCCAAGCCGACTGTTAGTGTCTACGTCGACGAGGTACCGCTTCCTTTTTCTGTCCTAACTCGAGGCGCCACACTGGACCTGCAGCGAGTGGAGGTGTTGAAAGGGCCTCAAGGAACCCTATTCGGGCAAAACGCGACGGGCGGGGCAATAAATTACATTGCCGCTAAGCCAACCTCAAGTTTCGAAGCGGGCGTCGATGGCAGCTATGGACGCTTCAACGCGATCGATCTCGGCGGCTTCATAAGTGGTCCCCTCAGCGACACCCTTTCGGCCCGGCTTTCCGTTAAGACCGAGCAGGGTGGCGCCTGGCAGCGCAGCTACACGCGAGATGACGAGCTCGGTGATCGAAACTTTACCACTGCCAGACTCCTCTTTGACTTTCGCCCGAGCGATACCCTGCGCTTCGAGCTGAACCTCAACGGCTTCTTGGACAAAGGCGATGAGGTAGCGGCTCAACTCCTGCAGGTTATTCCCTTCACCCCTGCCGTTGCACCATTGGTGCCACCAGAGCTCTATGCATATCCAGTGGCGCCCCACGACAATAGGGCTGCAGACTGGACACCCGCTGTGGATCCAAGCCGCAATCATCGCTTCTTGCAGGCATCTCTACGCAGCGAAGTTGACCTGACGGACAATCTAAAGATCACCTCAATCAGCGCATATTCCGACTACCGACATCGCCAGAGCATCGATCCAGACGGCGTGTCTCTGAGAAATTACAGTTACAGAACAACGGGTGATATTACTTCCTTCTCTCAGGAGTTGCGTGTTGAAGGTAAGATTACAGATAGTCTGAATGCTATCGTCGGCGCTAATTACAATCGCGAGAATGTATTTCAGCGTGACAACGAGGGGCCATATGATCAGAGCGGGCCTGCGTTTCAGCTTACCGCGTTTCCCGGAGTTCCGCCGTTCTTTACCTATTACCAGCAGTCAAAGCAGAAATTCCGGACGGCTGCGGCATTCGCGAATCTTGACTTCGACGTAACGAGCACAATCACGTTGCATGCCGGCGCGCGGTATACGGACGCTCGAATAGGCTTCAACGGATGCACGTATGACGACGGAACAGCTGACGGAGCTGGGCTCCGCCTGGGCATTCAGGCGCTGGCCAACCTGATCCGCGGCAGCGTCGGATTGCCGTCGATCGTTGTTCCCGTCGGCGGTTGTATCGTTCTAGATGGAAATACACTGGCTCCAGTGGACCCAGTTCGTAACCGGTTGAATCAGAAGAACGTGTCTTGGCGCGGGGGCGTGGATTACAAGCCGAACGACAGCACCCTGATGTACTTCAATGTGAGCCGTGGCTATAAGTCCGGAAGCTTCCCGCTCCTATCGGCGACGGACGTCAACCAGTTCAACCCCGTATCCCAGGAGTCGGTTACGGCGTACGAGCTTGGCGGCAAGGTGTCTCTGTTCGATCGCAAAGCGCAGGTTAACGCAGCGGTATTCTACTACGACTATAGGAACAAGCAGCTCAAGGGTCGGGTGGTAGCCACGCCAAACGTATTTGGCCCGCTTGAGGCGCTTATCAATGTTCCGAAGTCGTCCATAAAAGGTGCTGAAATACAAATATTGCTCGCCCCTGCGCGGGGCGTTCGGATCAACCTCGGCGGCACTTATATCGACAGCAAAATCAAGGGCGATTTCCTTAACATAACGTCGTACGGCGATGCGGGGAACTTCGGTGGTGAGCCGTTTCCCTACACTCCGAAGTACCAGCTAAGCTCGGATTTCGAATATCGGTGGTCGGTCGGTCAAGGGCTCGAGGCGTGGCTGGGCGCCAATGTCGCCTACCAAGGAAAGACCAATGCGGCGTTCGGGCGGTTGCCTGTGTTGGCTATCGATGCTTACACATTAGTTGACTTCAGGGCTGGCATTTCGAGCGAGCAAGGAAAATGGGCGGCAAGCGTTTTCTTGCGAAACGCCTTCGACAAGTACTACTGGACCAACGCAACCAAGATACTCGATACAACGGTGCGTTACGCCGGCCGGCCGCGTACCTTTGGGCTCAGTCTATCGTATCGCTATTGACGTAAGTCTATCCGTATCACTCGTCTATCTTAAAGGGCAGGAGTACTTCCGTGCAACCAAGCATCGATCTCCGCTTAAGGGCAATGATCAAGGCCATGAAGGAGTCGATCGCTCCGGCGATCGATCCCTCAAATCAGACAGCTTTGGAGCAAGCCAAAGTTGTGGCGGGCTCGCTGGATCTCATTCGTCAGCAGATCGACTATGTCCATTGGTTCGAAGCGGTCGATGTCCTCGCACACGCTGCTTTGATCGACGCCTTCACGGAGGTCGATGCTAATAGTGTGTCTGCGGCGATCCGGGCCGACGCGGCTGCCGCTAAGACGCTGCCCGCCCGTTGGCAATGTTCGCTCGCAACGCTCCGCGACGCAAACAACGCGTTGCGGGAATCGATTGCGGGGCTGACGGCTGACTTTGCCGCCTGCGAAGACCCTGACATACGTTCCCGTGTCGCCGGGATCATAATCAGACATGAAGAGGATCAACTCCGCCGCGAGCGGGCATTTGTTGCTCCCACCGGCTTCGATGTGTTTCCCGAGAGCTTGCTACCCTTGGAGAAGGTTCTCGAGATACCGGGACAGTTTAGCATCAAGGCTGAGCGACATAGCTGATTGGCGAGGGCTTGGAGATACTGATGATCGATATTCGAAATTCGCCACCTGCTGACTGGATTACCAGCATCCGGGCCCGCTTTCCGACCGAGCGGACAGTGGACAGCGCACTGACCCGGAAGCTTGAGCAACGGACCTGCCCGAGTGAAGATTGGACACGCGAAAGGGATATTGCAACGGGACTGCGGGACCTAATTTCTAGGCAAACTCCAGATCCATTTACCATCCGAGGGCTTCGCCCGCTCTCTGGCGGCGCCTCCAAGGAACAGTATGTTTTCGAGTTAGATTGGACCTACCATGGTGAACGCCGCACTGGCGAACGGATGGTCCTAGCCCGCGACCCTGTCGAATCTATCGTCACCACCGAAAGAACGCGTGAGTTTCAGCTGCTCAAGGCAGTTAAGAGCGACATCCCGGTTCCTCCTCCATATTGGGAGGATGGTGCAGGAGCACATCTAGGGCGGCCCTCGATCGTCTGTGGCTTCGTTGAGGGCGTGCAGAAGCCGCCGACGGGCACCAGCAATGTGACGGGCATTGGAGTACAGTTTGACGCGGAACATCGAGCTGCACTCGGTCCGCAGTTTATAGATTACCTGGCCCGTATCCATACGCTGGATGTCCAGGGGGCCGATTTGTCATCCTTTGACATCCCGAGTGTAGGCACGACCGAAGACATCGATCGGCAGATAAATTGGTGGGCTCGGGTTTGGGAGGAAGATCGGCTCGAGGCTGTTCCGCTTATGAACCTCGCGGAACAGTGGCTGAGGCGTAATCGCAAGCCGCTGGACTTCGTTTCTCTGGTACACGGTGACTATAGAACAGGAAACTTCCTTTTCGATCCGGTGAGTAAGCGCATTACCACGATTCTCGATTGGGAACTGGGTTTCTTCGGAGATCGGCATTTCGATTTAGCGTGGGCAACAATGCCTTTGTTCTGCACTCCCGATGAGAGCGGTGCCCCGCTGTGTTCGTCGCTCTATGCTCTCGATGACTTTTTACGGAATTATGAGCGGGCCAGTGGAATGCCTATCGATGAGGAACGCTTTGAGTACTACCGAATATTCGCGCATTGGCGTGCAATCGCCATGACGCTAGGCGCCGGGCTTCGCGCTGCCGATGGATCAAAAACACATCAAGATGTCGTGCTGGCATGGTTCGGGGGCATTAGCTATCCGTTCTTAGAGTC
>CAZWEY010000089.1:0-9144 GCA_964632055.1 uncultured Sphingomonadaceae bacterium | reverse complement strand
GCATTTCCTGAATGCGCAGCCAGATGACCTCCGGCTCGGGCAGGCGGCCTGCACCATATTCGCCGCAGGCCATCGGCCCTTCATCCGGCTCGATAACGTTGACACCCGCCTGACGCAGCCAGGCGACATTGCGCCGGGTCACCGCATTTTCCCACATCCTCACATTCATGGCGGGAACAGCCATCACCGGCTTGTCGGTGGCCAGGATAAGAGTGGTAGCAAGATCATCGGCAATGCCGGCGGCCATCCTGGCGAGCAGATCGGCGGTCGCCGGGCATACCACCACCAGGTCGGCCTCTCGGCTGAGCTGGATATGCCCCATCTCCACCTCGTTCTTCAGATCCCACAATGTGGTGTGAACGGGGTTTTCGCTCAATGCGGCGAGCGCCATGGGAGTGACGAATTGCTTGCCCCCTTCGGTCAGCACGCAAGTGACCGCGCCGCCGCCCTTGCGGATCAGGCGAACCAGTTCGCAGGCCTTGTAGGCGGCAATGCCGCCGCCGACGACCAGAAGGATGCGTGGCTCAGTCATGGTTGCTCCGTCCTTGCCGTGCCACAAGGCTGCATGCAATGGCTTTACTTAGTTTGGTTAAGGTTGGAAAAGGGAATTCTGAACCGCATTTGGGGGAGATTGACAATGCGCCTGTTCGTAACCGCACTGATATTCCTGATCGGCCTCTTCATGATCCTGATCGCGATGAGCGTGCTGTTCCAGCCTGCAACCACGGCGCCATCGCTGCTTGGCATCACGCCCGAAGGGCCGCACGCCCTGTCCACCTTGCGCGGAGATGTGCAGGGCTTTTTCTCGATCATCGGCATCACCATGCTGTGGGGCGCGTGGAAGCGCAGCGGCGATCTGCTGCTGGTTCCGGCGATCATCATGGTTCTGGTCGTAATCGGCCGCCTTGTGGGCGTTGCCCAGGATGGCATGTATGATGGTTTCGCCATGGCGGTGGGCATGGAAGTGGCGATCACAGCGCTTCTGCTCTGGGCGCGGGCGTTGCTGCCGCATCATGCCATTCAGGACGTAGGCGACTAACCCAGCAGGCCGGAGCTGGCGGCGGCCCATGCGCCGCCAGCACCTGCGGCCGCTGCCAGCAGATAGCCCAGCCAGCCCCGTTTGGGGCGGCGCTCCCACATCAGGGGTATCTCGGGCAAGGGTGGCGCTTCGGGCGCGCCGCCTTTGGGCGGGAACTTGTCCTCTATGCGGCGGACAAGGTCAGGCAGACGCATCAGCGTATCCACCGTCTCGCGCAGCCGGTCGGCAATTGCTGCTTCAGGCCCCAGCTCGTCCCTGATCCAGGCGCGGACATAGGGCGCTGCGACATCCCAGAGGTTGATCTTCGGATCTAGCTGGGGGGCATTGCCTTCGACCATCACCATGGTCTTTTGCAGCAGCAGCAGATGCGGCTGGGTCTGCATGTCGAAATCGCGGGTGATGGCAAACAGGCTGTCCAGCATCTGCCCGATGGAAAGTTCGCTGACCGGCTTGCCCCGCGTCGGCTCGCCCACCGCGCGCAGCGCAGTCGCGAATTCGGCGACCGAATGGTAGCTCGGCACATATTGCGCCTCGAAATGAATCTCGGCAACGCGGAGATAATTGCCGGTTGTCAGCCCGTAGAGAATTTCGGCCAGCCATTGCCGCGCACGCCGGTCGATACGGCCCATGATGCCGAAATCGATCGCGGCGATGGTGCCATCGGCTTCGACGAACAAATTGCCCTGATGCATATCGGCATGGAAGAAACCATGTTCGATCGCCTGGGTGAGAAAAGCCAGAACCAGCCGCCGCGCCAGCTCCGGCAAATCATGGCCGGCCGCGCGCAGGGCTTGTGTATCGCTGATCTTGATCCCGTCGATCCAGTCGATCGCCATGACCCGGCCGCAGGTGCGGTCCCAGTCGATCGCCGGCACGCGATAGCCGGCATGGGCTTTCATCGCCTCGGCCAGTTCGCTGGCCGAAGCCGCCTCGCGCCGCAGATCGAGCTCGCGGTTGGTCCAGCGCCGGAAATTGGCGATGACCGCGCGCGGTCTCAGCCTCGCGGCTTCGCCACCCAGTCCTTCGAGATGTGCCGCAGCCCATTCATAGGTAGCAATGTCGCGGGCGAAGCGTTCGCGAATATTCGGCCGCAAGATCTTGAGTGCGACGATCCGGCCATCGCACGTCACGGCTTTATGAACCTGTGCGATGGAGGCCGCGCCGATAGGGACAGGGTCGATCTCGGCAAAGAGCTCTGTAATCGGTCTTGCAAAGCTGCGCTCGATCTCGGTGCGGATGGCCTCGAATGGAACGGGCGGCAGGCTGTCCTGCAGGCCAAGGAGGTTATTGGCCGCGTCTGCCCCCACGATATCTGGCCGGGTCGCCAGCGTCTGGCCAAGCTTGATCGCGGCAGGGCCGATAGCCTGGAAAGCACCGGCATAATCGGGCGTGCGAGGCTGGAAGGTGCCAATGCGAGCCAGGCGGAACAGCCGTCGCAGCTGCACCGGAGTATTGGCATCACGCTCCAGCCCGCGCAACGCGCCGTGGCGTGCAAGCGTGCGGCCCCAGCGCAGCAGACGGGCAATATGGCTGGCCGACTGGATCAAATCTTCCAGCCCGAATGAATGGCCACCAGCCCGCCCAGGATCGGCTCCACCTGCGTCCGCTCGAAGCCTGCCTCGCGGATCATGCCTTCAAATTGCGGCATGGGCGGGAATCGGCGGATCGATTCGATGAGATAGCGATAGCTGTCCGCATCGCCGGCAATCGCCTTGCCGATTTGCGGCACGAGCTTGTGTGAATAGAGGTCATAGGCCTCCTTGAAGCCCGGCCATTGGGTGGTCGAAAATTCGAGGCAGAAGAAGCGGCCGCCGAATTTGAGCACACGGTATGCCTCGGCCAGCGCCTTGTCGATGTGTGTCACATTGCGGATGCCGAAGGCGATTGTATAGGCATCGAACTGCCGCGCGGGATAGCTCAGCTCCTCGGCGTTCTGGCAGGACCAGACCAGCCCCCCGGAATCATCGGCGATGCCGCGATCCATCGCCCTTTCGATGCCCACATCGAGCATGTCCTGATTGATGTCGGCCACCGTCACGCTCGCCCCGCTTGCCGCCAGCCGAAAGGCGATGTCGCCCGTGCCGCCTGCCATGTCGAGGATCTGCTCGCCCGGCTGCGGCTTGACCCGGCGCACGAAGCGGTTCTTCCATACGCGATGCATGCCAGCCGACATGGCATCGTTCATGATGTCATATTTGCGCGCCACGCTGGAAAAGACCGCGCCCACGCGCGCCACTTTCTCCTCGCTGGCGATCTCTTCATAGCCGAAGGAAACCCGATCAGTCATGCGGCTCGCCATAGGAGCAATTGCGGCCGCGGCAAAGGGTGTTAGGGGAGGGCCATGCCGGAACTTCCCGAAGTCGAAACAACCGTCAGAGGTCTTGCCAAGGTTCTTGAAGGGCAGCGGCTGGTGCGAGTCGCGGTCAACCGGCCGGATCTGCGCCGCCCCTTCCCCGTCGACTTCGTCCAGACAATGACGGGGGCACGAATCGTGTCGCTGGGGCGGCGGGCGAAATATGGCCTCCTTCATACCGATCGCGAACAGACCATGATCTTCCATCTCGGCATGAGCGGGCGCTGGCGGATCGACCCGGAAAAGGCGGACCGGCACGATCACATGCTGATCGAGACGCAAGGCGGACACAGATTGGCGCTGAATGACCCGCGCAGATTCGGCTCGGTCGATCTGGTCGCATCCGAAGCCCTGCAGGGCTGGCCGCCCTTTGCCGCACTGGGGCCCGAACCATTGGGCGACGATTTCACCCCGGCTCATCTGCAAGGCGCCCTCGCAGGGCGCAAGAGCGCCATCAAGCTGATGCTGCTCGACCAGAGAATCGTTGCCGGTCTGGGCAATATCTATGTCTGCGAGGCATTGCACCGCGCAGGAATTCGGCCTGACAAGGCAGCGGGCAAATTGTCGCGCGGCGCCCTTGCCCGGCTTGTGCCAGAAATAAAGGCTGTGCTGGAACAGGCGATTGCCGCGGGCGGATCGACCATCCGCGATTATGTCCAGCCCGATGGCGAACTGGGATATTTCGCGCATCAATGGCGCGTCTATGGGCGCGAAGGCGATCCCTGCCCCTGCGGCGGGCAGGTGAAGCGCTTCGTGCAGGGCGGTCGCAGCACATTCTGGTGCCCTTCCTGCCAGAAATGAGCCGACTTCCTTGGTTGACGACGGGCCGGGCGGTCGCTAAGGGCCGCGCTTCATCGCAGTCGGGCCCTCTGTTCCGGGGGTGTCCGCTTGCGGCATCAACCGAATCGAACACAATGATGGTCCGCAGCATTGATGGACCAAGCGAAGGACAGACATGGCCAACACGCCACAGGCTCGCAAGCGTATCCGCCGCAATGAACGCCGCGCCGAAATCAACGGCGCACGCATCAGCCGCATCCGCAGCTTCCTCAAAAAGGTCGAGACTGCGATCGCCGGTGGCGACAAGCCAGCCGCCGAATCGGCCCTGAAGGATGCCCAGCCCGAACTGGCCCGTGGCGTTGCCCGCGGCGTGCTCCACAAGAACACCGCATCGCGCAAGATGTCGCGCCTGACCAAGCGGGTCGCCGGTCTCTGACCACAGCGATTCGCCGTCCGGCGCCACGCCGGATCGGAACGGAAAAAGAACAAGGCCGGGGCTATCCGCTCCGGCCTTTTTCGCATCTGCAACAGTGCAGTTGCAGCATTCCCGGCAAGCCCGCCTTTTCCCGCGATTCGCATGCCACCCCTCGGGAATTCCCTTAGTAAACAAAACCCTAAATAGCTTCCTGCGGCTTCCCGCAAGTCAACAGCTTTATTTCAGTTTTTTTACGCCTCCTCCCCTTGCCCGGCACCACATCTGCCTCATAAACACTACCCATGCCCGGGCCATGGTGCGGGCTTCACAAGACGAGATCGAGCCAGTTTTGCGCGAGCGGGGAACCCCGCTCATCGCGCAGGGCGGCGCAGAACCGTTGAGCTGGCTCAAGGCTGCTTTTCGGCAAAGCGGAGGTTTACCGCCGCATGCGAGCCAGCACCTGGCGAAGATCCTATTGTGTTACATCGGGGGTGGGGCAGCGCATGGCGAAGAACGGTGTTTATGGCGACAGGGCAGGGGCAGCCAAGGGGCGGACAGCAGAACAGATGGCTGACGATCAGGAAGCGGTAAACCTCGCGGCAGACTGGGCCGACATCAGCCAGGGCCTGCGCAAGGATCTTGGCCAGCAGCTCCACAGCCAGTGGATCCGTCCGATCCAGCTTGGCACCTTCTGCAAGGAAACGGGAACGCTCGATCTGTTCCTGCCGACCGAATTTTCCGCCAACTGGGTTCAGGACCGATTCGCCGACCGCTTGTCGCTCGCCTGGAAGATTGCGCGCTCCGAAGTGCGCCATGTCCGCATTTCAGTCCATCCCGGCAGACGGCATCTGGGCGATATCGCTCTGGGCAATGATGGCGCAGGCAGGGGACAGCGTGCTGCCAATGACGGGGGCGATCCGCGCCTGTCGGGCCTGCCTGCCGGAACCATCGGCTCGCAGGGCTTCACCTCATCTGTCGGGCTCGACCCCTCGCTCACCTTCGCCGCCTTCATCACCGGAAAATCCAACGTGCTGGCGTTCAACGCGGCCGAGCGCATGGCCAAGGTCGAAACCCCGCAATTCTCTCCGCTCTATCTCAAGGCCTCGACCGGACAGGGCAAGACGCACCTGCTGCATGCCATCGGCCATGCCTATCTGGCCGCCCATCCGCGCGCGCGCATCTTCTACTGCTCGGCTGAACGTTTCATGGTCGAATTCGTGCAGGCGCTGCGCCAGAATGAAACGATCGAGTTCAAGGCGCGGCTGCGCGGCTTCGACCTTCTGCTGGTTGACGATATCCAGTTCATCATCGGCAAGTCGGCGGCGCAGGAAGAACTGCTCTACACGATCGATGCGCTGCTCGCCGAGGGCAAGCGGCTGGTCTTTGCTGCCGACCGTTCGCCCCAGGCGCTGGACGGGGTGGAACAACGCCTGCTCTCGCGCTTGTCGATGGGCCTTGTCGCCGACATGCAGCCCGCCGATATCGAACTGCGCCGCTCGATCCTCGAGAGCAAGCTCAGCCGCTTTGCCCCGCTCGAAGTGCCCGCAGATGTGATCGAATTTCTCGCCCGCACCATCAACCGCAATGTGCGCGAACTGGTCGGCGGTCTCAACAAGCTGATCGCCTATGCCCAGCTGACCGGCCAGGAAGTCTCGCTGCAGCTGGCCGAAGAACAGCTGACCGACATCCTGTCGGCCAATCGCCGCCGGATCACCATCGACGAGATCCAGCGCACTGTCTGCCAGTTCTATCGGGTGGATCGTGCGGAAATGGCCTCCAAGCGCCGCGCCCGCGCCATTGTGCGGCCGCGCCAGGTGGCGATGTATCTTGCCAAGGTGCTGACCCCGCGCTCCTACCCGGAAATCGGTCGCAAATTCGGCGGACGCGACCATTCGACCGTGATTCATGCCGTGCGATTGATCGAGGATCTGCGCAAGCGCGACGCCGATATGGATGGCGATGTGCGCAGCCTGCTGCGACAGCTGGAAAACTAGAGACCCAGGTTCAGCCTGCGCGCGACGGTGTAATCCAGCACCGCCACCAGAAACCAGCTCAGCGTCCAGCGCATCCGGTTCCAGACCGTCGAGCGGGCGCGATACCATTGCGGCGTAACCGCAAGCGAGCCTTGCGCATGGTCATCGATCAACCTGCGCACCCGGCCCGCCAGTTCCGCATCCTCGATACGCAGCATCAGTTCGAGATTGAGGAACAGGCTGCGCATGTCGAAATTGGCCGAGCCGACATACACCGCATCATCGACCACCAGCAGCTTGGCATGCAGTTTTGACGCGCCATATTCCCAAAGGCCCACGCCACATTCCAGCAAGCGGCGATAGAGCAGGCGGCTGGCGCCGATGGTTGCAGCGTTGTCGGATTTTCCGGCCAGCACCAGCCGCGCCGGCCCTTTGCCCGCAACTTTGCGAATACGGCGAATCATGCCGGGCGAGGGACTGAAATAGGCGGTCATGATGTCGAGCCGGGTGGCAGTTTCAAGGTCGCGCTTCACGCTTTGCGCCCAGCTGTTGAGCACCCGCGTCGGCCCGCCCAGCAGCAGACGCACGGAGCCTGTGCCTGGCTGCCAGTTGCGGATGCGGCGGCGCATGGCCCGCCATTGCGCGCGCGGGTCGCCAACCCATTCCATCAGTTGATCGAACCAGAGCCGCAAATCGGCGACCACCGGCCCTTCGATCTCTACCCCCAGATCGGCCCAGCCATCTTCGACGGGCGAGGCAAAATAGGCATCGGCTATGTTGAAACCGCCGAGCATCGCCCGGCTTCCATCGGCAATGGCGAATTTCTGGTGGTTACGGATGAGATAGCGGCGGCTCCATCGCGGGCTGAACACCTCAACCTTCGCCCCGGACTCACGCAGCGGCAAGAGCAGATGGTCAGAGCCTGACGATCCGAAGCCATCGACCAGCAGGGATACCGCAACCCCCCGCCCCACCGCGCGCAGCAGCGCATCACGCAGCTGCCGCCCGGCGGCATCGTCGACCACGATATAATAGCATAGCTGGAGATCGCTCCGGGCCGAATCGATCAGACCCAGCAAGCCCTTGAGCCGTTCCTCGCCAGAGACAAGAAAGTGCAAGCGGTGCCCCTGCGCCCTCGCGGCGAAGCCAGAAGGGGTGCTATTGACATTATTTGCGGGAGTTTCTGCCATGGCCCGGCCAATGTGAAACAACCCGCAGGGATCGGCAAGAGCGCGCGATTTTCTTGACTTTGGCAAAGCAGCCCCCTAGTTGGCCAGCTTTCCCGACAACCAATTTTGCGGAGTGCCCATGGCGCGCGTTACAGTCGAAGATTGCGTCGACAAGGTTCCCAACCGTTTCGATCTCGTGCTTTTGGCGGCCCAGCGTGCCCGCGAAATCTCGGGTGGTGCCGAGCTGACGCTTGAACGCGACCGCGACAAGAACCCGGTGGTGGCGCTGCGCGAAATCGCAGAGCAGACCGTGACCCCGCGTGTGCTCAATGAAAGCCTGGTCCAGTCACTGCAGCGCGTCCTGCCCGACGACGAGGACGAAGCCGACGAAATCGGTTCGCTGAGCCAGTCGGCCGAAGCGCTGCGCATCACCGCCGCTGCCCCTGCCCGCAACACCTCGCTGGGCGGCGATTACGACGGCTGATAGCGGTCTGACCGACATCAAAAAGGGCGCGCTCCGTAAGCAACGCGCCCTTTTTGTTGCATCGGGCAGGGAGATCAAACGCCCTGAGGCGCTGCTCCTCCGCTGGGCCGCTTGCCCGCTCTGGGCACGGCCGGGCCAGAGGCGGGACGGATGCTGGCCGGCCCGCGCGTATTTTCCGGCCTCTCGATGCCGCCCTTTTCAAGCAGCTCCTTGATTTCGTCACCGGTCAGTGTCTCATATTCGAGAAGCGCATTGGCCAGCAGATGCAGCTTGTCCTCATTGGTCTTGAGGATATCGGTTGCGCGGGCATGAGCGCCATCCACGAGGCTGCGGATCTCGCTGTCGATCAGCTTTGAAGTCTCATCCGACATCATCAGGCGCGCCGTGCCGGCCATGCCTAGATAGCCTTCCTGGCTCTGTTCATATTGCAGGGGGCCTAGCTTATCCGACATGCCCCATTTGGTCACCATGTTGCGGGCCAGATCGGTCGCATAGTGTATATCCGAGGATGCGCCCGAACTGACCTTGTCATGGCCGAAGATGATCTCTTCCGCCACGCGGCCGCCCATGCTGACTGACAGGTTCGCGTGCATCTTGTCACGGTGGTAGGAGTAATTGTCGCGTTCCGGCAGGCGCATCACCATGCCCAGCGCACGACCGCGCGGGATGATGGTCGCCTTGTGGATCGGGTCGGATGCGGGTTCGTTGATAGAGACGATGGCATGGCCGGCCTCGTGATAGGCGGTCATTTTCTTTTCATCGTCGGTCATCACCATGCTGCGGCGTTCCGCGCCCATCATGACCTTGTCCTTGGCGTCTTCGAACTCCTGCATCGCTACCAGCCGCTTGTTGCGACGTGCCGCCAGCAGGGCCGCTTCGTTGACGAGGTTGGCAAGGTCGGCCCCCGAAAAGCCCGGCGTGCCGCGCGCGA
>CAZWEY010000088.1:0-9215 GCA_964632055.1 uncultured Sphingomonadaceae bacterium | reverse complement strand
AGCAGCTCGACTTCCTGCGCTTTCCCTTGGGAGGATTACCCAAACCCCAGGTGCGCGCCCTGGCCGAAGCCGCGAGCCTGCGGGTGGCAGCCAAGCCCGACAGCCAGGATATATGCTTCGTGCCCGATGGCGACTATGCCCGCGTGGTGCGTTCGATCCGGCCCGACGGCGTACGCCCCGGCGCCATCGTCCATGCCGCGAGCGGCGAGGTTCTGGGACAGCATGCAGGCGTCATCCATTTCACCGTGGGCCAGCGGCGCGGACTGGAAATCGGCGGACAGGCCGAGCCCTTATATGTGATCGCCATCGATGCCGGACAGGCTCAGGTGCTGGTCGGACCGCGCCGCATGCTGGCGGTCGGGCGCGCCCGGCTGGTGGAGACAAACTGCATCGGAGAACTGCCCGCAGGACCGCTCAGTGCCAAGGTGCGCTCGCTTGCACGCCCCGTCCCTGTCTCGCTCGAAGGCGAACCGGGAGAGAGCCGCCCAGTGCATATCTGTTTTGACCAGCCCGAATATGGCGTCGCGCCGGGGCAGGCGGCCGTGCTCTATTGCGGCGACCGGGTGGTTGGCGGCGGATGGATCGATTCGACGCAAGGCTGGGAAGATCAGTCCTGATCCCATGGCTCAAGCAGGCACCCCCAGCCTTTGCGATAAGTCGCTTTCTGGGTCGAAAGAAGCGGTATGCGCGCAGTCACTGTACGCCCGTCCTCGTCATCGCTGAACAAGACCAGCCGCATCCATGGGTCGGCAAGATCGGAACGGCATTGGCCTGTCGGACGGCCCGCGACATAGTGGCACGAGCAGACCGTCTTCGCGCCATAGCTGGTTGCCGTGGTGGCAATGCCGTTGATCGGAACACGATAGACCCAGCCCAGAACAGCCAGCGGCACGAACATGATCAACAGCCGCCGCCGCCATTTTTGTCTGCGCTGTCCTGCCTTTGCGGTTGCCATCGATTCCCCATTTCGCGATTGGTAGCAAACTGATGCGCCGCCGCTTCCGCCTTATCGCCTCTGTCGCCCTGCTGCCAGCCCTGGTCGCTTGCGACAGCGCCGCCGATGCTCCCGTTCCGGTGGGGCAGGAAGCCATGCAGGCCGTGGTGCGAGCGCCGGGCACGGATCGCGAAGACCTGGCCCGCGCCATCGATGCTTTGTTCGAGCAAGGCGAAACCGGCGAATCGCACGCCGTTATTGTCATGCATCGCGGGCAAATCGTCGCTGAACGCTATGCGCCAGGCTATTCGGCAAAGATGCGCTTTGCCGGCTGGTCGATGTCCAAGGCTGTAACGGCCATCGCCATCGGCATGCTGGTGGCCGAAGGGCGGCTTCAGATAGACGGCTCTCCTCCCATCCGGCACTGGCTGCGCTCGGGCGACCCGCGCGGGGAAATCACGCTGCGGCAATTGCTCCAGATGCGTTCCGGCCTGCGTCATACCGAACGGGCCGAGCCGGAATATGAGGGCGACACGGTGCGCATGCTCTTTCTCGACGGGCGCGACGACATGGCGCGCTGGGCCGAAGCGCAGCCGCTGAAAACCGAACCCGGCCGCAAATTCGAATATTCGACCGCCAGCTCGATCATCCTTTCCGACATCATCGCTCGCGTTCTGGCGCCTGAAGCCAGCGCAGAGCACCGCCGCGCAGTAGTCGCGGAGTTCATGCGAGGCCGCCTGTTCGAACCGGCGGGGCTGCATTCCATGGTCCCCGAATTCGATCGGGCAGGCACGATGACCGGCGGCGCGATGATCCATGCCACCGCCCGCGACTGGGCCGGACTGGGCGAATTCCTGCGCCACAAGGGTTCGGTGAGGGGGGCGCAGATCGTGCCCCGGCGCTGGGTCGAATTCATGACCCGCCCCAGCCCGCGCGCACCCGATTATGGCGCGCAGCTCTGGCTCAACCGCGAATCAGGAAACGATCGGGCCATGCTGTTCCCGCATGATGGGCCAGCAAACCTGTTTGCCGCTATCGGGCATCAGGGTCAGTATCTGATTGTCTCGCCCGAGCAGAAACTGACGATAGTGAGGCTGGGCGTCACGACTGACGAGCAGCAGGCCGCCCTGCGGTCCTCGCTGGCCCGGATCGTGCGGCTTTATAAAAGCAGCTAAAGCACATCCTCGGCGGCGATGCCGGTTTCATCCACCAGCCCTTCGGGATCGGGGTGAATGAGGATCTCGACATCGGGGAATTCCCGCAGGATCTTGGCTTCGATCTCGTCCATCACCCGATGCGCCTCGGTCACGGTCATATTGCCGTCGACCCAGACATGGAACTGCACGAAATCGCGATTGCCCGATGTCCGGGTGCGCAGATCATGCACGCCACGCAATTCCGGGTGCCGCCCGAGAACCTCGATAAAGTGATTGCGCTTTTCTTCTGGCCATTCGCGATCCATAAGGTGATGAATGGCTTCTTGCGAGGCATTTTTCGCCCCCCATCCCAGCCACAAGGCAATGAGAATGCCGAAAATCGGATCGGCCCCGGCAAAGCCCGCATATTGATCCAGCGCCAGGGCCGCGATCACCGCAAGGTTGAGCAGGAGATCCGACTGATAATGCACATGGTCGGTTGAAATGGCGAGGCTGCCGGTCTTGCGGATGACATGGCGCTGCCATGCCAGCAGCAGCAGCGTTGCCCCCATGGCGATGGCCGAAACAACTATGCCATCACCAGCCTCGGCAGGCCGGGCGCCCGCCACAAATTGCGAGATGGCGCGGGCGGCAAGGGTGATCGCCGAAATCGAGATCAGCACCACCTGGAACATGGCGGCCAGCGCCTCGGCCTTGCCATGGCCGAAGCGATGGTGCCGGTCATCGGGCTGGGCTGCGACCCAGACCCCGGCCAGCGTCGCCAGGCTGGCGACAAGATCGAGCGCGGTATCGGCCAGACTGCCCAGCATGGCGGTCGAATCGGTGCGCATGGCGGCCCATGCCTTCAGCCCGACCAGAAACAGGGCCACGGCAATGCTGGCAAAGGCGGCGCTTCGCGTCAGGGCGGATCGGGTTTGGAGGGCGTCGTTCACGGGTAAAGCAATGAGCTGGTCCAGCCCCCACCGTCGCGCAGGAATTCGCGGCGTTCATGCAGGCGATGCGGGCGATCCTGCCAGAATTCGATCCGCTGTGGCTCCAGCAGGAAGCCTTTCCAATGTGGCGGCCGTTCGATTGGCCCCTCACCGAATTTTTCCTGCGCCGCGGCGAAGCGGGCGAGAAAAGTGGCGCGGCTGTCCAGCGGCGCGGATTGATCGGATGCCACTGCGCCCAATTGCGAATCGCGATGGCGGCTGGCGAAATAGGCATCGGCCTGCGCGGCACTCACCTCGCTCAGCGCCCCTTCGATGCGGATCTGGCGGCGCAGCGATTTCCAGTGAAAAAGCAGCGCCGCATGGGGGTTTCGGGCAATTTCGCGACCCTTGCGGCTATGGGCGTTGGTGTAAAAGGTGAAACCTTGCGCCCCATATCCCTTGAGAAGCACCATGCGCAGCGAGGGAAAGCCTTCCGGCGTGGTCGTGGCAAGGGCCATGGCATTGGAATCATTGGGTTCGCTCGCGCGCGCCTCGTCATACCAGGCCTCGAACAATGCGAGAGGATCGGAATGCGGGATGGCGTCTTCGGCAGCTTGCATGATCTTTCCCTAAACCCAAGGTGCCGCCGAGAAAAGCCCGGTGCTTGCGGCAGGCACAAGAGATGCCTAGCTAAGGCCCATGGCTGATCCCTATACGACCCTTGGTGTATCGCGAGGCGCGAGCGAGAAGGACATCAAATCCGCCTATCGCAAGCTCGCCAAGGAATTGCACCCCGACCGCAACAAGGACAACCCCCAGGCGGCCGATCGCTTTTCGCGCGTCACCGCGGCCTATGACTTCTTGTCCGACAAGGACAGGCGCGCCCAGTTCGACCGGGGCGAAATCGATGGTGACGGCAATCCGACCAACCCCTTTGGATCGGGCGGCGGGTTTGGCGGCGGAGGCCAGCGCGGCTTCGGCGGAGGATTCGGCGGGGCGGAAGGGATCAATCTCGACGATATTCTGGGCGGCATGTTTGGTGGCGGCAAGCAGCGTGGCGGCGGTTTTGGAGGGTTTGGCGGCCAGCCCCGCCAGCCCCCGCAGCGCGGAGCCAATGTGCAATATCGCCTGGCCGTTCCCTTTGTCGATGCCGCCAGCCGGGCCGATCAGCGCATCACGCTTTCCGATGGCAAGACCATCGACCTCAAGCTTCCCGCCGGGGTGGAAGACGGCACCCAGATGCGGCTCAAGGGCAAGGGCGAACCGGGGCCGGCAGGCGCAGGCGATGCGATCGTGACGATCGAGGTGCGTCCTCATGCCTTTTTCCGCCGCGAGGGCGACGATGTGCGTCTCGACCTGCCGATCAGCCTCGACGAGGCGGTGCATGGGGCCAAGGTCAAGGTGCCAACGGTGGATGGCGCAGTCATGCTCACCGTGGCGCCGGGCAGCAGTTCGGGTCGTTCGCTGCGGCTCAAGGGCAAGGGGTTTCACAACAAGACCGGTGGGCGGGGCGACCAGATCGTGACGCTGCAAGTGGATATTCCAACAGATGATGCGGATCTCGCGCGCAGGCTGGAAGGATGGAGCGATAGCCGCGCCATCCGCAGCCGGTTGGGGGTCTGAGCCATTCTGATCCACCTGCATCGCCGGGTGAAGGGGCGCATCGGCCCCGGCACACGGGCGTTCCGGATTGTCCAGCGGGTGGTGAGTGGCGCGTGGAACGATGGCACGATCCATGCCGGCAATCTTGCCTATATGTCACTCCTGGCGATCTTCCCCTTCTTCATCGCCGGAGGAGCGCTGTTCCATCTCCTGGGCGATGATTCGGGCCGCGATGCGCTGGTGGCGACCACGCTGCATGCCATGCCGCAGATGGTTTCCGAGGTGATCGGGCCGGTTGCCCATGATGTCATGGGCCTGCGCAAGGGCTGGCTGCTCTGGGCGGGCGCTGCGGTAGGGCTTTGGACCATGGGCAGCCTGATCGAGACCATCCGCGACATTCTGCACCGCGCCTATCGCGCCAGCCCGGCGCTGAACTTCTGGCGCTATCGCCTGATTTCGACCGGGCTGATCGTGGCGTCGGTTCTGCTGATCTGGCTGGCACTGTTCCTGCAGGTGGCGATCGGTGCGGCGCAGGAAGCGATCCCGGCATGGTTTCCGCATTTCGAACAATGGATGTCCGGGCTTGCCTGGTCCCGCATGGTCACTGGGGCGGGCCTTTTTGGCGCTTTCTACCTGCTGTTCCGGGCGCTGAGCCCGGAAGTGAGCAAGGACAGGGCCTGCCCGAAATGGCCGGGCGCGCTGCTCGTCACACTTTGGTGGATGGGCGCCTCGCTGGCACTTCCGCCCCTGCTCCACAGCATTTTTGCCTATGATTTGAACTATGGCAGCTTCGCCGGAATCATGATCGCGCTTTTCTTTTTCTGGCTGGTCGGCTTAGGAATGGTTCTTGGAGCGGAACTCAACGCTGCGCTGGCCGATCCGGCTGGCCCGGATACGGGCGACGCAACCGACACTATGGAGGAATGAACGGGTCATGAGCGGTTTGATGGCAGGCAAGCGGGGGCTCATCATGGGGCTCGCCAACGACAAATCGCTCGCCTGGGGCATAGCGCAGAAATTACATGAACAAGGCGCAGAGATGGCCTTCTCCTATCAGGGAGAGGCGCTCGCCAAGCGGGTCAGGCCACTGGCCGAAAGCCTGGGCTCGGATTTCCTGATCGATTGCGATGTTTCCGACATGGCCGCGCTCGACAAGGCATTCGCCGAGCTGAAGGCGCGCTGGGGCGGCCTCGATTTCGTGGTCCATGCCATCGGCTATTCCGACAAGAACGAGCTGCGCGGCCAGTATGTCGATACCAGCCTCGACAATTTCCTGATGACGATGAACATCTCGGCCTACAGCCTGGTGGCTGTGACCAGCCGCGCCCGTGCGATGATGAAGGAAGGCGGCTCGATTCTCACGCTCTCCTATTACGGGGCGGAGAAAGTCATCCCGCATTACAATGTGATGGGCGTTGCCAAGGCGGCGCTGGAAACCAGCGTCAAATATCTGGCGAATGATCTCGGCCCCGAAAACATCCGAGTCAATGCGATCTCCGCCGGGCCGATCAAGACCCTGGCCGCCAGCGGCATCGGCGATTTCCGCTATATCCTCAAATGGAACGAGCTGAACTCGCCGCTCAGACGCAATGTGACGATCGAAGATGTCGGCGGCGCGGGGCTTTATCTGCTATCCGACCTCGCATCGGGCGTCACCGGCGAGATCCACCATGTCGATGGCGGCTACAATGTGGTCGGAATGAAGCAGGAAGACGCCCCCGACATCTCCCTGGTCTGACCAACCGGACTGTGATTGTGCTTTAGTGCTCTATTCGACTGGCGGGGGAACGTCGCCCGAACCGGCGGCCCGTTCTGCAGCCTCGCGCTCGTAAAATTCCTTTTCGAGCTGCTCGACGCGCGCTTGCTCATCGGCCGTTTCCTGATCGATGGTCGAGAGCCGTTCCTCGCGCGCCTCGGCAATCATCTGGCCGAATTTGACATCGGAGGATTGCTTGCGTTCGGCATAGGCGGCGTTGATGAGCTTCATGGTGCAGCCCAGTTCGCCGCCCGAGCCGACCGGAGAACAGGAATTGATGCCGGTGGCGCCCACCGTCTCATAGGCCAGAACTTTCTGCGTCCATGCCTCGTTGCCGGGGCGGCTGCTCTCGCGCAGCGGCTCAGGGATGCGATAGCGCTCATTCTCTTCCTTGCGGGCGCAAACGGTGATTTCATCAGCGGTGGATTGCGGGCAGGGATCGTCGCCATAGACGATCAGCTGATTGACCCGTTCTCCGCCAGCATCCTGCGCCATGGCGGGTGCGCCATTGGCCAGAGCCAGAAGCGGAAGGGCGCAAAGGGCAGATATCAGACGTTTCATTGCTTGCTCCTCGGGGCGCAGATCATGTCACTTGTTCATGGTCGATCTTGAACCCGCCATGAAGCGGGTGCCTTGTTCATGATCAAATGCGCTCGGAAAGGCGGATTGCCAAGCGGCAACCCAGCCGGATTGCACCGGAAAGTAGCGGATAGGCTGGCGCACGCTCTGCCCCGGCGGCAAGGGCCGCATCGCGATGGGCGCGTTCTTCCTCGCGGAACTGGCTGACCATGTCGGCAAGTTCAAGGTCGGCTCCATCGGCCAGTTCATCGAGCTGTTGCGTATAATGCCGGTCAATCTCGGTTTCGATCGCCGCGGTGCAGGCCATCGCCGCTTCCGGCCCGATCAATGCCGTGGCAGCGCCCAGCGCATAGCCCGCAACCGACCAGAGCGGCTGCAGCGCGGTGGGGCGAACGCCCCGTTGGGCGGCAAGCGCATCGAATTTGCGGCGATGCTGCTCTTCCTGATGAGCCATTTCGCGAATTTCCGACACATGCGGCCCCCGGCTGCCCAGCACCGCAAGCTGGCCGGCATAGATCCGCGTCGCGCCATATTCGCCGGCCTGATCCACCCGGATCATGCGGCTGGTGTCAGCCTCGCTCATTCTGGCCTCCCTTGATGATCAGGGCAAAAATCCAGAGCGCCGCAATGGTCGAGAAAAGGAAATTGAACCCCGCGAGCGAAATGCCGAACAGGCTCCACTGCACTGCATCGCAGCGCACCAGGGGCGCGTTCATGATCGCATCCAGCCCACCGCCCGAAGCAGTGCTGGCGCAGGTGGTCAGGCCTTCCCACCAGCCATATTCGACACCGGCATGAAACGCGCCGATCAAGCCAGAAGCCAGGATGGCCAACGCGGCAAGCGCCAGCCACAATCGGCGCGGCGCAGCGGCAAGGGCCAGTAACGCCAGCGCCAGCGCGGCAAAATGAGGATAGCGCTGCCACCAGCACATCTCGCAAGGATAGAGGCCGAAGCCATATTGCGAGAGATAGGCCCCTGCGAGCAATGCGGCGGGCACGCCAAGCGCCAGCCCTTGAGCCAGAGAGGCGGGGGCAATGCGTCTCATCTATTTGGCTCTGAGCGCCATCACGCCCTTGCCTGCATTGCGCAGGGTTTGCGTGGCATAATGAAGCTGGAAATCCTTGATTCCCTGGGCCTCCAGTTCTTCCGGTGTTGCCTTGAAACGGGGGTCGGGCCGCTGGTCCTTTTCCAGCTCAAGCTCTTTCATGTCGATTTCGTTGACCAGATGTTTGCGCAGGTCGGATTCGCGCCAGCGCAGCTTGGCCCGCTTGGCATAATCGGGATCTGACAATTGCGGCACGATGATATCGGGCGCGATTCCGCCTTCCTGCACCGACCGGCCCGAAGGCGTGTAATAGCGCGCCGTGGTCAGTTTGAGTGCGCTGTCCTGAGTGAGCGGCATCAGCGTCTGCACGCTGCCCTTGCCAAAGCTGCGTTCGCCCATGATCAGGGCGCGGTGCTGGTCCTGAAGCGCACCCGCCACGATTTCCGAAGCCGACGCCGACCCGGCATCGATCAGCACGATGACCGGCAGCCCCTTGGCGACATCGCCGGGATAGACCGATTCCGCCGCATAGAAGATGTTCTCGCGCTTCACCCTGCCGCGCTGGGAAACGATCTGCCCCTTGTCGAGGAACAGGTCCGACAGGGCCACCGCTTCGTCGAGGGAGCCGCCGGGATTGGACCGCAGATCAAGCACGAGGCCCGCCAGTCGCCCATTGGCCAGCTGGCGCAGCGAGGCGATTTCGCTGCGCACATCCTTGCCGACATCGCGCGAGAACTCGTTGACGGTGATGACGCCCACATTGCCCGCCTCGAGCTTCGAGGTCACCGGCTCCAGTTCGATCACCCCGCGCGTTACGGTGATGTCGAGCGGTTCGTCGCGACCTGAACGGAATATGGTCAGCCTGATCTGCGTTCCGGTCGGGCCGCGCATCCGGGCCACGGCTTCGTCGAGTTCAAGCCCGTAAATCAGCTTGCCATCGAGATGAGTAATGAAATCGCCCGCCTTGACGCCCGCCGCCTCGGCCGGGCTGCCGCGCATGGGCGAGATCACCTTGACGCTATCGTCCTCCATCGTCACCGACAGGCCAAGCCCGCCATAGGCTCCGTCTGTTTGAGTGCGCAGGTTTTCAAAGTCGCGCGCGTCGAGATAAGCGGAGTGCGGGTCCAGACTGGCCAGCATCCCGTCAATCGCGCCTTTCAGCAGTTTATCGTCGTCTACCGGTTCGACGTAGCTGGATTTGATCCGTTCATAGATCGCAAACAGCTTTCC
>CAZWEY010000087.1:0-9273 GCA_964632055.1 uncultured Sphingomonadaceae bacterium | reverse complement strand
CCGCTTCCCGGTCAACTCCAACCCTTTCCGCGGCGCCTCCCTCCCCACGCCGCGGGCCGCTCCCGCCCGCCGCAGAGTCGCTCCACTCTGCAGGACCGGGTGGGAGCGGCGATGGAGGCAGCACGTATCCAGCCCGAGCGCACCGGATTCGTCAACGCGATCCAGGTGTTCCCCTTTACCGAAGGCGCGCTCTATCAGATCTACGCCAAGCCGGGACAGGTGACCGATATCGCGTTGCAGGAGGGCGAACAGCTCGTCGCCTCGGGGCCAGTGGCCGCCGGCGACACGGTGCGCTGGATGATCGGTGACACCGTCAGCGGAATTGGACCTGCGGCGCGCGTTCATATCCTGGTCAAACCGATCCGGCCCGATATCGCGACCAACATCGTCATCAACACCGACCGGCGCACCTATCATCTCGAACTGCGCGCCAATCCGTCGGTTTATATGGCTTCGGTCTCGTGGACCTATCCGCAGGACCAGTTGATCGCGCTCCGTCAGGCACACGCCGAGGCCAAGCGAACTGCGCCGATCGCGGCGGGCATGGACCTTGCTGCGCTCAACTTCCGCTATGGGATCGAAGGCGACAAGCCCGAGTGGCGTCCCTTGCGTGCGTTCGACGACGGCGTTCGTGTCTACATCGAGTTTCCCGAGAGCGTTGCGCAAGGCGAACTGCCACCGCTGTTCGTTATCGGTGCAAAGGGCGAAGCCGAACTGGTCAACTACCGGGTCGCGGGCCGCTACATGATCGTCGACCGGCTGTTTGGTGCGGCCGAGCTGCGGCTCGGGGGGCGCAAGGGCCAGGACAAGGTGCGGATCGTCGTCCAGCGCAGGGGGCGGGCATGACCGATACGGACAATGAAGTTGGCACCAGCGAGAGCCCGGGACTGCCACTGGCAGATCCTGCCAGCGCCGTGAAGCTGCGCGGCGATCCGCCGCGGGTCATGCGGCTATCGCGCAAGGCCATCGGGATCGCTTCGGCCAGCGCCTTTGCGCTCATAGGTGGCGCGCTGATCTATGCACTGCAGCCACAGACCCACAAGGGCAGCGACGAACTCTACAACACCGGCGGCACGGCAGTGGCGGACACCCTGGCCGGTGCGCCAAAGGACTATGGGCAGGTGCCCAAGCTCGGTCCCGCCTTGCCCGGAGATCTCGGCAAACCGATCCTCGACGCACAGCGGCGCGGCGATGTGGCGGCGCTCCCTCCAGTTGGAACGCCGCCGCCCAATCCTGCCGCAAATGCGACCGAAGCCGCTCTTCAACGCACCTTGCAGGAGCGCGAGGCCGCGCGAGGCAGCCGCCTGTTCTTCGCTGGGTCGGCGGGTGCTGCCGGTGCCGGTAGCACTGCGCTTCCGGCTGTGCCGGACGCAGGTTCTGCTCAGCCTGCTGCGCAATCCGGACCCAAGGCCGACGCTGATCGGCATCGGGCATTCCTGTACCGCGCCAGCGACCGACGCACGGTGTCGAGCGAACGGCTTGGCGGACTGGTCTCACCGAATGTCGTGCAGGCCGGTTCGATCATCCCGGCCGCACTCATCACCGGCATCCGCTCCGACCTGCCTGGTCTCGTCACCGCGCAAGTCACCCAGAATGTTTACGACAGCCCGACCGGGCGCATACTGCTGATCCCGCAGGGGTCACGTCTCATCGGCGAATATGATGCCGATGTCGCCTTTGGTCAGAGCCGGGTGCTGCTCGCCTGGAACCGGTTGATCCTCCCTGATGGTCGCTCGATCGTGCTCGAACGCCAGCCTGCGGCTGATCCAAGCGGGTTTGCCGGACTGCAGGACGGCACCGACTACCACTGGGGCGGCGTGTTCAAGGCAGCGCTGGTTTCGACCTTGCTGGGCGTTGGTTCGGAAGCTGGTGCTGGCAATGACAGTGATCTTGCGCGCGCGATCCGTCGAGGAACGCAGGACAGTGTCGCCCGCGCCGGCGAACAAGTTGTCAGCCGCGAGCTGGAGACCCGCAAAAACCGGTAGCGTTTGGACGGCTATGGTGATTCATTGAAGGCGCGCGATCACGGAGTGAGCTATGGATCCCAAGTCTCTGTTCAGTTTGAGCGAACACCTTGATGCATTGAGCAAGGAAGGCGATCCGCTCGAGGTTTTGCAGGAGACAGTGGATTTCGAGTATTTCCGGGCGTGGCTGGTTGAAGGGCTTGGCTATGGCGATGGTAGCAAAGGCGGCCGCCCACCATTCGATCCGGTGATGATGTTCAAGGCGCTGATCCTGCAGGCGCAGCATAATCTGTCAGACGCTCGGATGGAATTCATGATCCGGGATCGGCTTAGTTGGCTGCGGTTTCTGGGGCTGTCGCTCGGGGATCGAACGCCGGACGAGAACACGATCCGGCATTTTCGCAATCGCCTGACCGAGACGGGAACGCTCAAGCGTGTGATGAAGGCCTTTGACTGGCAACTCCAGAAGAAGGGCTACATCCCGATGTCCGGGCAGATCGTGGATGCCTCGCTGGTGCCTGCGCCAAGACAGCGGAACACCGAGGGCGAACGCGAAGCGATCAAGTCGGGCAAGAGCGCCAGGGATATCTGGCCGGACGAACCGAACAAGGCAGCGCAGAAAGATACCGACGCCCGCTGGACTCTCAAAGTCGGCGGGAAGGTCCGGTATCGGGCGGATGGGACGCCGCTCCCCATGATCGCCCTGCCGGTCTTCGGCTACAAATCCCACATCAGCATCGACCGACGCTTCGGCTTCATCCGAGGCATGGCGGTGACTTCGGCGTCAGCAGCGGACGGGCGTCTTCTCCGGCAGGTCGTCAGCACGGACAATACCAGTTCCGAGGTCTGGGCTGACAGTGCCTATCGATCCAAGCGCAACGAGAAGTGGTTGTCGGATCAGATGCTCACGTCCCGAATTCATCGGCGCAAACCCATGGGCAAGCCGATGTCGAAGGCAACCGCACGGGCCAATGCCGTCAAATCCTCCATCCGTGCGCATGTTGAGCATGTCTTTGCGCATCAGAAGAACCGGTTCAACCTGTTTATCCGCACCATCGGCCTGGCCCGCGCTGAGGCGAAACTGACCCTTTGCAACCTGGCCTACAACTTCAATCGCCTGATCTTCCACGAGCGCCGAGAAACCGCAGGCTGACTCTGTCTGCAAGCCGGCAAAAACGGCGAAATCAACGCCAGGTATCTTGGAAATCGGTCCGAACGATGCCCTTGGTGCGCCGCGCAGCCTCGACGTCATCACGCCAGCCCGAAATTACCCGGTTTTTGCGGGTCTCCAGCTCAATATCAAGCCGACCATAACCATCCGACCTGGATTTCCGGTGCGGGTGCTGGTGACGCGCGATCTGATGCTTGGAGCGGAATGATGACGAGACTGAAGTTGTCTGATTTGGCTGACGAAAAGCCTCTACGCATTACCGTGGATCTGCCGGCTCGCCTGCACCGCGAACTGCTGGCCTATGCTGTGGCGCTGAATGATGGCGAGGCGAAGGGCGCTCCACCACCCGAACGACTGATCCCGCCGATGATCGAGCGCTTTATCGCGACCGACCGAAGCTACTCGAAGGGGCGGCGCGCGGCTCAGCCAGGATAGCGTTCCTCAATCAGTTTGAAGAAGCGCTTCAGGGCCGGGTTTTGGTTGTCGTCGCGCCAGTACAGGGCAAATTCCAGTCGCGCCGGTCCGTTCGCGTCGTATATCTCGCGGAAATGAAGGTCTTGCCAAGGAGCGCCTTGCGACGCTTCTGTTGCTATCGAGATGAAACGCTTGGCCGCGATCATGCTGAGCACGCTTTCTTGGCTGGTGTCTTGGTAAATCACCGCAGGCCGGAACCCCTGTTCGGTAAGCCGTGCCGAGATGAGGTTGCCCAAGATCGGACCAAGGCCATTGCTGGAAACCACGAACACTTCCCGACGCAGGTCCTGCCAGTAGATGCGTTCCTTTTCGAGAAGGGCGCTGTCTTTGAGCAGCGCCGCAAACAAGCGCTCGGACCAGAGTTGCTTCGAAATAAGCCCTGGTTCGCTCACACCAATCGGAGCAACTACGACGTCCGTGGTTCCCGATTGCAGGCCATGAAGTAGCTTTTCCGGTCCTGCCTCAATGCCGTCGAACTGGACGTCAGGAAAGCGCGAAAGGTAATCGGAGAACGCCAGTTTGAGATTGCCCGACATTAGAGGCAAGCAATATCCGACGGCCAGCCGCCCTTTGAGTCCGTAGCTGACATTGCGGGCCGTGGTCTGGAGGTTTTCAACATCAGTGATGATGCGGCGAGCTTGCTCAATGAAAACCTTGCCGTTTTCAGTTAGTTCAGCTCCACGTGTCGTGCGCTCGAAGAGCTTCAAGCCCAGCCGCATCTCCATATCCTTGACTTTTCGACTAAGAGTTGACTGCTTCATATTTAGCTTCGCAGCAGCCCGCGCAAAACTTTGACTGTCGGCCGTCAAAACAGCATATTTAAGCTGTCGAAAGTCAATGATCAAATTTCGGCTTCCCCAATATAATATTCACGCAAAATCATGCGACCATATTGGTCTTTATAGAAATATAACAAAATTGAATAGTTTATCGACGTAATTATCTTTTTATAATAGCGATTCACTACTAGATATTAATTTAGATGCACGAATATCTCTATCCTGAAAATATACCTCTTTTTTTCTTACGAAAAAATCTGAAAAAAATCAAGATAATTTTTATTGTCCATGCATTTTAATTTACAGACGAAGAACTATGGCCGATCAATACGGGTTGTTGGCAAATCTTCGTCAAGATCAACTTCGAACGTTTCCAAAACGCGCGCCACCATCATGTAGAACCCTATCGCAAATACCAGTTCAACGAGCGACCTGTTATTTAGGATACCCATGACTCGATTCATAGAATCATCAGTCGGCTTGACATTATGAACAATTTCATCAGTGAATTGAACTATTGCCTGATAGTCCCCCTCAAAATCCGATGGCGGCGCATTATTTTTAAGAAGATTGATAATATCTTCACTAATCCCAATCTGCCTAGCCAAATTGGCATGCTGAGCGAATTCGTATTCAGATTTGCTTATTCCTCCAACTCGCAAAATAGCTATTTCACGAAGAACTGGATCAACTTCAGAGTAAACAAGCATACTACCCGAAAATCTGACAAAGCTTTCAAATCCTTTGTCGAGATGCAGGGCGAACTGGAAAAGATTTATCTTTGGAAGTCGTTCAAATATCGCTCGCTGCCGCGAATCCACACTGGCCAGATCTGGGAAAGGTATCTTAGACATATTTTTGCCTCTAAAACTGTCATTTCAAATATGAAATTTCCACTATTGAAAACTCATACTACATCAATTTGCGAGCGTAGTTTTCGATGTGGTCGAATGTCAGGCTTGCGATCTCAGAAAATCTTTCAGACAAATCCAATTTTCTACCGTCAATCTGAATTGAAATATACATTCCATCAACGAGATACATTGAAATTCGTGCACATTTTATAGCCAATTCTTCAATTTGACTGGCATCAAGATTTGGGTAAATCTGACCGAGCCTCACTGCGAGGTGCCTTTCCCAGAACTGGCGGATAATTCCGACAGCCTGCTTCAGATCCTCGCTCTGTTGGTGCTCGACGGCGACAACCAAAAGGAGCTGGAGACCCGCAAAAACCGGTAGCGTTTGGACGGCTATGGTGATTCATTGAAGGCGCGCGATCACGGAGTGAGCTATGGATCCCAAGTCTCTGTTCAGTTTGAGCGAACACCTTGATGCATTGAGCAAGGAAGGCGATCCGCTCGAGGTTTTGCAGGAGACAGTGGATTTCGAGTATTTCCGGGCGTGGCTGGTTGAAGGGCTTGGCTATGGCGATGGTAGCAAAGGCGGCCGCCCACCATTCGATCCGGTGATGATGTTCAAGGCGCTGATCCTGCAGGCGCAGCATAATCTGTCAGACGCTCGGATGGAATTCATGATCCGGGATCGGCTTAGTTGGCTGCGGTTTCTGGGGCTGTCGCTCGGGGATCGAACGCCGGACGAGAACACGATCCGGCATTTTCGCAATCGCCTGACCGAGACGGGAACGCTCAAGCGTGTGATGAAGGCCTTTGACTGGCAACTCCAGAAGAAGGGCTACATCCCGATGTCCGGGCAGATCGTGGATGCCTCGCTGGTGCCTGCGCCAAGACAGCGGAACACCGAGGGCGAACGCGAAGCGATCAAGTCGGGCAAGAGCGCCAGGGATATCTGGCCGGACGAACCGAACAAGGCAGCGCAGAAAGATACCGACGCCCGCTGGACTCTCAAAGTCGGCGGGAAGGTCCGGTATCGGGCGGATGGGACGCCGCTCCCCATGATCGCCCTGCCGGTCTTCGGCTACAAATCCCACATCAGCATCGACCGACGCTTCGGCTTCATCCGAGGCATGGCGGTGACTTCGGCGTCAGCAGCGGACGGGCGTCTTCTCCGGCAGGTCGTCAGCACGGACAATACCAGTTCCGAGGTCTGGGCTGACAGTGCCTATCGATCCAAGCGCAACGAGAAGTGGTTGTCGGATCAGATGCTCACGTCCCGAATTCATCGGCGCAAACCCATGGGCAAGCCGATGTCGAAGGCAACCGCACGGGCCAATGCCGTCAAATCCTCCATCCGTGCGCATGTTGAGCATGTCTTTGCGCATCAGAAGAACCGGTTCAACCTGTTTATCCGCACCATCGGCCTGGCCCGCGCTGAGGCGAAACTGACCCTTTGCAACCTGGCCTACAACTTCAATCGCCTGATCTTCCACGAGCGCCGAGAAACCGCAGGCTGACTCTGTCTGCAAGCCGGCAAAAACGGCGAAATCAACGCCAGGTATCTTGGAAATCGGTCCGAACGATGCCCTTGGTGCGCCGCGCAGCCTCGACGTCATCACGCCAGCCCGAAATTACCCGGTTTTTGCGGGTCTCCAGCTTGATAAATGCTGGGTCGGCGGCAAAACCTGCCGCCAACTGTACAAACTCATCGCGCAAGCCGTGAATGTCGACCGGAAGAATCTCGGATTTAGGAAAGTACTTCTTGTACCAGCGCCGACCTGCCGACCTTATGACCTCGGCAAAAAGCGCTTCCTTCGACGGAAACGCCCAATAAACGGAACCAGCCAATACCTTCGCGCGAGCTGCCACTTTGGAGATCGAAGCGGCAGCGTAACCCTTCTCTACAAAGAGTTCGCTGGCCGCTTCGATGATCTTTTCCCGGGTTTTCAAGCGATCAAAATCAGGATCTTGCGTCTTTACCATTGCTTGCCACCCAGAAATTGCGAAAACTACTCAATAATCTCAACCGTGCTTACCAAGCGCCCAATCTGGTCGATCTCGATAGCGATAGGCCCCTTCGTCTTTTGCAGGTTCCAATCGGTCACGGACTTGACGCGGCCATTCGGCGGCGGCTTCATCGCCGATCCGCAGCTAATGACATCACCAGGTTCGAGCTTCATATAGTGCGATGCGTGCGAAACAATCTTTTCGACCGGAAAAATGAGATTTGCCGTTGAATCTTCGAATATGAGCTCATCAGCATCGTAACAGCGGATCGCCAAATTGTTGGGGTTTGAAATTTCCTCAGCCGTCACGATCCATGGCCCCATCGGACCGAACGTGTCAGCCCCCTTCGAAATCGTATGGTAGGTGAGGTAGATGGAACGCTCGTTGACCCCTGCAGTCACGTTGCGCCACCCCATCAGGTCCTTGTAGCCGCCAATGGCCTTCTCAGACAGGACCAATTCCATGCTGTCCCTCTCCTTCAGGCTCGGCGAGGTAATGTCGTCGAGAATCGAGTAACCAAAAATGTGCGACCTCGCGTCTTCTTCAGAAATTCGACTACCGCCCTTCCCGATGATGATTGCCATCTCAGGCTCAGGATGCGTGACACCATAGTCTTTGCGCATGATGATCGGGCGTTTGTGCCCGGTCAAAGATGAAGGCGGCTTCAGGAAGAAGGACGGATTGGACGATGGCCGAACTGCCATCCGCTGAACGATGCGGTTATTCGCAGCGACGGCGAGAATCTTGCTCGGCCTCGGCAGCGGCGGAAGCCATTCAATCACACCTTCGTCGATACCGTCGGCCTTGGCAGCAGCTTCCAGAATCTCACTTTGTGCAATCTCGCCTGCGGTCATCGCTATAATTAGGTCCTCCAACCGGGCAACGCCCCGAGGACCAAAAACCGGCTTCAAGTCAACGACCTTCCCGTCAGCTCTTGCCACGCCGTAAGTCGGGCTCCCTTTATTTTCGAAGCTGCAAAGTTTCACGCCTTCATCCTTCCCAACGCTTGGCGCTTCCAACCTTCGCCATGCCCCAAACGGAACCCGCACATGACAGGCCCATCCGGACGCATAACTCAGCCGTCAAACACCATGACAATCTCAAATCGACGTCAGTCGCAACCAGTTCATCAGAGATTCCTGCTTGAACGACCAACCAAGTTCATCTACACAAGCGCTGAGACCGTGACAAGGCTTGGCAGAGAGGATTTGACGGAATGAAATGCATGATGGTTGCCGCTTCGCACTCGCCATTGCTTGACTTTCCCGCACGAGAAAGCGCTTCAGTGCTCAACATCTACGCAGGAATCGATGCGGCGCGCGGACGGATCACGGCATTTGATCCAGAACTCGTCGTCTTCTTTGGCGTCGATCATTATGGCGGCCAGCACATGGCATCCATGCCGTCTTTTTGCGTCGGAGTCGAAGCAGAGGCAATCGACGACGTTGGCGGGACTCCTGGCCGACTGAACGTGCCCAGAGAGCTCGCAATTGAGGCAGTGTCCGCCATCCGCAAGCTCGGCGTGGACACGGCCGCTTCCTATGCCATGGAAGTGGACCACGGCTTCTCTCAAACACTAAGCCGCTTTACTGGCGGCGTCGCGACTTATCCTGTGCTTCCAATCTTCATGAGTTGCATCCAAATTCCCTTCAGCCCGTACGCGCGCGGGCGCGCCTTGGGCGAAGCGGTCGGCAGGTTCGTTCAGTCGCTAAAATACGAGCGCGTGCTCTTCATGGGCACAGGCGGACTTGCCCATGACCCGAGCGGCATCTTCCCACCTATCGACGTCGTTTCAGAACGGTGGCGACCCTACATTTTGCATGGAAACGCGCAAACTGAAGTTGATCGCCAAGCCTGGATCGATTGGGAAATTGCAGTCCACAAACGCGGTGCCGTCCAAATGGCGGGAGACGACGTCCATGATTATGACGGCGGCATCAGGCCGGAAGGGGATGAAACCTTCCTCGACACCCTGCGCGCAGGCGACTTGACCGACTGTGGCAACTGGGATCCCCACCAAGTCA
>CAZWEY010000086.1:0-9371 GCA_964632055.1 uncultured Sphingomonadaceae bacterium | reverse complement strand
CACTACGACGTGCAATTGCTCGCCGGCGTGGCCCTCGTGCACGGCGCGATCGTCGAAATGCAAACCGGCGAAGGGAAGACGCTCGTCGCCACCCTGCCCCTCGTCCTCTATGCCCTCGCCGGCAAGGGCGCCCACCTCGCCACCGTCAACGATTACCTCGCCCGCCGCGACGCGGAATGGATGGGGCCGATCTACGACGCGCTCGGGATGAAAGTCGGCATCGTCGAGGCCCAGATGGATTTCGACTTCGCCAAGGTGGTGGAAGCCTCCAGGGACAATCCGGTGTTCTATGTGCAATATGCCCATGCGCGGATCAGTTCCAGCTTGCGCAAGGCGGCGGCCGAAGGGCTGGGGCCAGACGGCGCGCAGGCAAGCCTGCTGGGTACGGAAGAGCTGGAGCTGGTCAAGCTCGCTGCGCAGTTCCCCCGCACGATCGAGGCGGCGGCGCAAGCCCGCGAACCGCACCGGATTGCCTTTTATCTCAATGACCTCGCCGCCGCCTTCCATTCCTACTGGAATCTGGGCAATGAGCGTCCCGACAAACGCTTCATTGTGGCACACAATGAAGCGTTAACCAGTGCGAGGCTTTTCTTTGCTAAGCAAATCGGGCAGGTTTTCAGGAACGGGCTAGCCATGCTGGGCGTGGAGGCTGTCGAGGAGATGTAAGCATGAGCGGTTTCGGCGATACCGATGGGCGCAGGTCCGGAGATGACTTTGACGATGGTATCGAGCAGGATACAGACACACCTGCAGAAGAAACCCCTGCCGAAGAAACCCTTGCTTTCGATCAGGACGGGGAAAGCCTGCCCTGGCTCGAATCCGATGAAGATTATGACGAGGATCAGGGCGTCGACACGCGCCGGATCATGGTCTTTGTGGCGACCGGCCTTGCATTGCTCGGCATTCTCGTCGGGCTGATCTGGTGGCTGAGCCATCGCGGCCCCGATGCCGAACTGGTGGCCGATGGCAGCACCGTTGCCGCTCCTGAAGACCCATACAAGGTCAAGCCGGAAGAGCCGGGCGGCAAGGTCTTTGCAGGCACCGGCGATGAGAGTTTCGCCGTGGGCGAAGGCAAGACGCCGGATGGCCGCATTGCTCCTGCCTCCGGCGCCCAACCAAACCCTGGAGCCAGGCCGAGCCTTGCCGTCTCGCAAGGGGCTGAGGCGAAGAATGGCGCCGATGCCTCTGCTGGCGCAGTGGGCGTGCAGGTTGGCGCCTATTCCAGTCGCGCCGGTGCGGAAACCGGCTGGGGTCGCCTGGTCGCTACGCATGAGGTGCTCAAGGGCTACAGCCATCGCGTGATCGAAGGCACCGCCGATATCGGCACAGTCTTTCGCCTTCAGGCGGTGGTTGGAGACGAGGCTGGCGCAAACCAGCTTTGCGCAACTCTGCGTTCGCAAGGCGCTGCTTGCCAGGTGAAGCGATAATCCACATTCCGGCGGGCGCATGCGCTTGCCAAGGCAAGCCCATGCTGCGACTTTCGCAGCTATGACGCCAGCTATTTTCGGAATCGCCGGAGCCACTCTTTCCGTCGACGAGCGGGCTTTTTTGCGCGATTGCGATCCGGCGGGCTACATCCTGTTTGCCCGCAATTGCGAAAGCCGCGCCCAGCTGCGCGCGCTGACTGACGATCTGCGCGCGATCCACGGGCGCGAACATCTGTTTATCTGCATCGATCAGGAAGGCGGCCGGGTGACCCGGATGAAGGCGCCCGAATGGCTGGCCTTCCCGCCCGGAGAACGCTTCGACCGGCTTTACGATCTCGCGCCCGCCAGCGCCATCGAGGCAGCCCGCGCCAATGCGGAAGCTCTGGGCATGGATCTGGCAGAAGTGGGCATCAGCGTCGATTGCCTGCCGTTGCTCGATGTGCGCCAGCCCGGCGCGCATGATGTGATCGGCGACCGGGCGCTTGGCTCAGAACCCTTGCGGGTCGCCGCCCTTGGCCGCGCTGTGCTCGACGGGCTGGCGCTCGCAGGGGTTGCCGGAACCATCAAGCATATACCGGGCCATGGCCGCGCATTGGCCGACAGCCACAAGGAGCTGCCCACCGTCACCGCCAGCGAGGCGGAGCTGGAAACCGACCTTATGCCCTTTCGCGTGCTGAAAGATGCCGCGATCGGCATGACCGCCCATGTCCGCTATGCGGCGTGGGATGCAGAAAATCCGGGCACTTTCTCGCCCTTCGTGGTGGGCGAGATCATCCGCAAGCGGATCGGCTTTTCCGGCCTGCTCCTCACCGACGATCTCGACATGGAGGCGCTGTCGGGCACTCTTCCCGAAAGGGCCGCTCGCGCCATTGCGGCTGGCTGCGATCTCGCGCTCAATTGCTGGGCGAAGATGGACGATATGATCGGCATTGCCGCTGCCCTGCCGGCAATGGGCAAGGAAACGGCCGCGCGGCTGGAACGCGCGCTCGCCGGAAGCGGACTGCGCCATGATGCAGGCGCTCAGAGCACCCTTATGGAAAAGCGCGACGCGCTGCTGGCGCTTGCGGACGTTGGTGCGGAGGGAGCAGCGTGAGCGGCGAGAACGGCCTGCTGTTTGCCATGCAGGAAGGCGGATGGGATGGGCCGGGTGCGGCCCCGTCTGGCGACGAGCAGCTTTATATCGAGCTCGATGGCTGGGAAGGGCCGCTCGATCTGCTGCTCGATCTGGCCCGTCGCCAGAAGGTCGACCTCAAGACCATTTCCATCCTTGCACTGGTCGATCAATATCTTGCCTATATCGAGCGGGCAGAGGCGCTGAGCCTCGAACTGGCGGCGGATTACCTGGTGATGGCGGCCTGGCTGGCCTATCTCAAATCCGCGCTTCTGTTGCCGCGCGAGGAGCAGGAAGACCCCAGTCCCGAAGAGCTGGCGCTGCGCCTGCAATTGCGGCTGCAACGGCTGGGCGCGATGCGTGAGGTGGCCGCCCGGCTGATGGCGCGCGACCGGCTGGGGCGTGATGTCTTTGCGCGCGGCGCGCCCGAAGGTTTGCGGGTGGACCGCAAAAATGCCTGGGCCTGCGACTGGTATGGGCTGATCGAGGCCTATGGGCAGGTCAAGACCCGCACCGCGCCTGTCGTTCATATGGTGCGCGAGCGGCCGGTGATGACGCTGGACAGTGCGCTCGAACGGGTTTCGGCCATGCTTGGCGTCACGCTCGACTGGATGGAGCTGCGCGATTTCCTGCCGCCGCGCCTTGGCGACAGCCTGCGCGATCGCAGGCTGGCCCGTTCCGCTCTTGCCTCCAGTTTCGTCGCCGCGCTGGAACTGGCGCGGCTCGGCCAGGCGGAGATCGCTCAGGATGATGTGTTCGGCCCCTTGCGGCTGAGGCGGGTGCGGGCATGAGCGGGCCTGACGATCTTGTCCGCGCGCTAGAGGCAACCCTGTTTGCCGCCGGTGAACCGATGAGCGCAGAGGCGCTGTCGGCGCATCTGGGCGGCGCCGATGTGCGCCCCGCCTTGCAGGAGCTGGTCCGCCATTATGAAGGGCGCGGCATCAGGCTGGTCGAACATGGCAAGCGCTGGCAATTCCAGACCGCGCCCGATCTGGCGCATCTGCTGCGCCGAGAGCGCGAGGAGGTGCGCCGCCTCAGCCGTGCGGCGACCGAGGTTCTGGCGATTATCGCCTATCATGAACCGGTCAGCCGGGCGGAAATCGAATCCATCCGAGGGGTGCAGACCGCCAAAGGCACGCTCGATGTGCTGATGGAGGCGGGCTGGGTGCGGGTTGCCGGGCGGCGCGAGGTTCCCGGAAGGCCGGTGATCTATGCCACCACGCCCGATTTCCTCACGCATTTTGGCCTGGCCAGCCGCCGCGACCTGCCCGGCATCGACGAATTGCGCGCCGCGGGCCTGCTTGACCCGGTGGAAGACGCGATGGCGTCCTTGCTGCCCGAACGGGGCGATGAGGCGGAAATCCAAGACGGGCTGGCAACGGACGAGGAAAGCGCCTAGATTGGCGCATCCGGCTGCCGCGCTTTTTGCGGATTCGCGCTGGCAGTCCTAATGCAGGAGAAGTTCAAGTGAGCGTTGGCCCCTTCCAGCTGCTGATTATCGCGCTCGTCATCCTCGTGCTGTTCGGCCGTGGCCGCATCTCCGAAATGATGGGAGATTTCGGCAAGGGCATCAAAAGCTTCAAGCAAGGCATGGCGGATGAAACTGATCGCCCCGCCAGCCCGCCGCCCGCCCGGATCGCATCCTCGGAGCAGCCCGCAGCCGCCAAGACGGACGAGACGACCCGCATCGGCGACGTCTGAGCAGGAAGCCCGCCCATGTTCGACATCGGCGCGACCGAACTGCTGTTGACGGTGATCGTCGCCATCGTGGTGATCGGCCCCAAGGACCTGCCTCTGGCGATGCGCACCGCTGGCCGCTGGATCGGCAAGGTCCGGCGGGTGTCGGGTCATTTTCGTGCCGGGGTTGAAAACATGATCCGCGAAGCGGAACTGGCGGATATGGAAAAGCAGTGGCGCGAACAGAACGAAGCGATCATGCGCGAGCATCCCGACGCAGATGAAACCGGCGCTCCGGCAGAGGCTTGCGCCGAAGCGGCGCAAGGCCGCCAGCTTCCGCCGCCGCCACCCTGATTTGCCATGTCTTTTTCCATCAAGGATATCGACGAAACGCAGGCCCCGCTGCTCGACCACCTGATCGAGCTGCGCACCCGGCTGCTGCGCGCGGTGATGGCGCTGGGCCTGGCCTTTTGCGTCTGCCTCTATTTCGCTGACGACATCTTCGGCTTTCTGGTCCGTCCGCTGACCCAGGCCTTCCCCGAAGGAGAGGGCCGCCTGATTTACACCAAGCTCTACGAGGCCTTTTTCGTCGAGCTGAAAGTGGCGTTGTTCGCCGCCTTTTTCGTCAGCTTTCCGGTCATCGCCAACCAGCTGTGGGCCTTTGTCGCACCCGGCCTTTATGCGCGCGAGAAAAAGGCTTTCCTGCCCTTTCTCATCGCCACGCCGGTGCTGTTCACCAGCGGTGCGGCGCTGGCCTATTATGTGGTGATGCCCACCGCGTTTCGATGGTTTCTGGGCTTTGAAGGCGACAAGGGCGGGCTGAAGCTGGAGGCATTGCCTGGCACCGGCGATTATCTGAGCCTGGTGATGCAGTTCATCCTCGCCTTCGGTTTCAGCTTCCTGCTGCCGGTGCTGCTGATGCTGCTCAACCGGGCCGGCATTGTCAGCCGCGCGCAGATGGTGGCGGCGCGGCGCTATGTTATCGTGGCAATCATGGCGGTGGCGGCGATTATCACCCCGCCCGACGTGATCTCGCAGCTGATGCTGGCGGCGCCCATGCTGCTGCTGTTCGAAGGATCGCTACTGCTGATGTGGTTCAGCGAGAAACGGGCCCAGAATGATCAGTCTCAGGATCAGGAACAGGCGGAGAAACCGGCGCAGGATCAGGAAGCGTCGACACGCTGAGCGACTGGCCCGGTCCTTGAAGGGCTTGCGCGGAGCGCGCCGCATCGTGAATCTTGCGCCCGCCCACCCAGCTTTCCAGAACTCGCCCGGCAGCCGGATCGCTGGCCAGCAAGGGATCGCTGTCGAGCACGATGAAATCCGCCCTTTCGCCCACTGCCAGCCGGCCGAAGAGGCGATCAGCAAAACCGGCAGAAGCGGGCTCTGCCGTCCGGCTGGCGATGATCTGCGCCGGGCCGGTCCGGGCGGGGGCTGGGTCGGCATCGCCAGGTGTGAAGAGGCTCGTTGCCGCCCCTTGCTCGATCCGCCAGCGCCTCTCGCCCTTGTAGGTGGCGGCCAGCTCTTCATAGGCATCCCGCGCGCTTTGCAAAGCGGCTTCGTCGGGGACGGAAACGGCCAGCTGGAACCCGTCCATCGCCGCCCGGCTCAGAATATTGCGCAGCCTTGTATCTTCCATGGCGCTGGCCGGACCAGCCGGCAGGGCCATGTGCAGGCCATTGAGCCGCAGGCGGTCGTCATAGAGCCAGGGCGTGGGCCGTGGCCCGGCGATCAGCGCCATGGCCGGTATGTCGGCGGCATAGGCCATGATCCGGATATAGAGCGTGCCATTGTCGCCCGCCCGGCGATAGGTCTGCCAGTCCTCGATTGTGGTGCCCATATCGGCAACAGCCGTGATGCCCTGGGCAGCCAGCAGGCGCTGCATCTTGCCAAAGGCCACGTCGCGGTCTTCGGCACGGGGCGGGGGGAGTGCAGCTGTATCGCCCTGCGCACTTTCGGGCACGATCAGCGCCAGCGCCCTTGCCATCAGCCGCGCTCTGGTTGCGATCATGCCAGGCATGACGAAGCGCCCCTTGCCATCGATCAGATAGTCCGGCTTTTTGGGGCGTTTGTCCTTGGCGCCGAGCACCGCCGAGATGCGGCCATCGCGATCGATCATCAACCCGGTGAAGTGGGACAGGCTGCCATCGGGCCCGATCGTGGTGCCCTGAATATTGTCGAGCAGCGTATCGGCCCGCAGGGCAGGCGCGAGGCAAAAGCTCGCAAGGGCAAGCAGCCAGGCCGCAGGGCGGATCATGTCTTTGAGCGGTCCAGATGACGAATGAGCGCGCTGGTGTCCTGCCTGCCGCCGCCCAAGGCCTGAACCTTGGCGTAATAGCTGTCGACCAGTGCGGTGACCGGGGCTTCGACGCCCATCCGTTCCGCCTCTATTAGCGCATAGCCCAGATCCTTGCGCATCCAGTCGATGGCGAAGCCGAAATCGAACTTGCCCTGCGCCATCGTCTGCCAGCGGTTTTCCATCTGCCAGCTTTGCGCCGCGCCGCCCGATATGGCTTCCAGCACCCTGTCCATGTCCAGCCCGGCCGCACCGGCAAAGCTGACGGCTTCGGAAAGACCGGCGAGAACGCCGGCAATGCAGATCTGGTTGACCATCTTGGTGGTCTGGCCAGCGCCAGGTGCGCCGACATGGACGATGCGCGCCGCATAGCTTTCCATCACCGGGCGTGCGGCCTCCATTGCCTTGGCAGAGCCACCGCACATGATCGCCAGCTTGCCGTTTTCCGCGCCTGCCTGCCCGCCAGAAACCGGGGCGTCGATGGCGAGAAGGCCCGCTTCGGCACAGTGCCCGGCCAGTTCCCTTGCCATTCGGGCGGAAACCGTGGTGTGGTCGATATAAAGGCCGCCCGCCCGCAGATGGGCGAGTGCACCATCTTTTCCCAGCATGACCGAAGCGAGATCTTCGTCATTGCCGACACAGCTGATGACGATATCGGCCTCGCTGGCGGCATCGGCAGGCGTTGGTGCCAGCCGCGCCATGCCTTGCGGGTCATGGCGTTCCTGCCATGCCTGCGCCCTTGCAGAGGTGCGGTTATAGGCAATGACGCGATAGCCCGCGCGCAGCAAATGGCCGGCCATCGGGCCACCCATCACGCCCAGGCCCAGAAAGGCGATGGAAGGTCTGTCAGTCATGCTTGCGTCTTGGGGCGAAACGGGCCTTCTTGCAAAGCCTGTTTCCCATTGCGGCGATTTTCCGTTAGGGCGCGCTCAGATGTTGAAAAAGAACCATCCCAGCCCGGCTCAGCCAGATGCGCTGACCCTTGCCGATATCCGCGCCGCAGCGGAGAGGATCAAGGGTGCGATCGTGCGCACCCCCACGCTTCTCAGCCGCACCTTGTCGGAAATCACCGGTGCCAACATCTATCTCAAATTCGAGAATCTGCAGTTCACCGCCGCCTACAAGGAGCGCGGCGCGCTGAATGCCTTGCTGCTGATGGATGAAGAGCAGCGCAAGCGCGGGGTGATCGCGGCATCGGCTGGCAATCATTCGCAAGGCGTCTCTTATCATGGCACCCGGCTTGGGGTGCCCGTCACCATCGTCATGCCGCGCACCACGCCGCATGTGAAGGTGATGCAGACCGAGCGGGTGGGCGGCAAGGTGATTCTCGAAGGCGAGAATTACGATCAGGCCTACGAACATGCCCGCAGGCTGGAACAGGAAATGGGTCTGACCTTCCTGCACCCCTTCGACGATCCCTTGGTTGCCGCGGGGCAGGGCACGGTCGCGCTCGAAATGCTGGAAGACGCACCCGAAATCGACATGCTGGCGATCCCGGTGGGCGGTGGCGGTCTTGCCACCGGAATGGGCACGGCGGCTCGCGGGATCAAGCCGGATATCGGGCTTGTCGGCGTCGAGGCCGAGCTGTTCCCCTCGATGTATAATCGCCTGAAGGGCACTAGTCTGCCTTGCGGGGGAGATACGCTGGCTGAAGGCATCGCCGTGTTCGAGCCGGGGCAATACACCGCTCATGCGCTGGCCTCGATGCTCGACGATTTCCTGCTGGTAGATGAAGCCGCTCTGGAAACGTCGGTGGCGTTGCTGCTGCAGATCGAAAAGACCGTTGTAGAGGGCGCGGGCGCTGCCGGGCTTGCCGCAGTGATGAACAATCGCAAGATGTTCGAAGGCCGCAATGTCGGCATCGTGCTGACCGGCGGCAATATGGATACGCGCCTGCTCGCCAATGTGCTACTGCGCGATCTGGCCCGGCAGGGCCGGCTGGCCCGGCTGCGGATCTTCCTGCAGGACCGGCCCGGATCGCTTTATAATGCGATGCACGAATTCAACGCTCATAATGTGAACATCATCGAGATTTCGCATCAACGCATCTTCACCACCTTGCCTGCCAAGGGGCTGGTGACGGATATCGAATGCGAGGCGCGCGACAAGGAGCAGCTCGATTCGCTGATCCATGCCTTGCGGTCAAAGGGTTATACAGTGAGCCAGGTCGAACTGGACTGAGCGCCGACCAAGCCGGACCTTGTGCAAAAAAACTGGCCTCGTTAACCGCGATTCGTGGTTAAGGGAGTTTGAATCCGTCATCAATTTCGCCATAAGTGTCACTGTCAGCAATGGCGATGGCACCAGCGAGAAGGTCTGACGAGGCACGTGACAGCTCCAATCCGCTTCCCAAGGTTTTATGTGACAAGCCCTGCGCCGTGCCCCTATCTGCCCGGCCGGCAGGAACGCAAGGTGTTCACAGAGCTGGCAGGCGCCAATGCTGACGCTATGAATGATGCACTGAGCCGGATCGGTTTCAGACGCAGCCAGACGGTTGCCTACCGGCCCAGCTGTGCGGATTGCCAGGCGTGTGTTTCCGTCAGGGTTTCGGCCGATGAATTCCGCGCTTCTTCGACCCAGCGCCGCAATCTGCGCCGCAATGGTGATCTTGTGACCAGCGAATGCAAGCCATGGGCGACTTCCGAGCAATTCGAGCTGTTGCAGCGCTATCTCGGCTCGCGCCATCCCGGAGGGGGCATGGCGGCGATGGACGAGATGGATTTTGCCGACATGGTGGAACATACCCCTGTCACCAGCTTCATCACCGAATACCGCGAACCTGGCGATTCCGCCGAGCCGGGGCGCCTGGTGGGGGCCTGCCTGATCGCCTTCTTCTCAAAATGGGACGCGGCCACCGGCA
>CAZWEY010000085.1:0-9414 GCA_964632055.1 uncultured Sphingomonadaceae bacterium | reverse complement strand
CTACACCGCATTTCGAGTGCGGCGCATTCGACCACTCTGCCACCTCTCCGCGAAGCGCATGGGCGAAGCGTGGCCTGCCCGGTCGATCAGGGGGCGCGGTTAGCCGAACTGCCTGCCCTTGCCAAGCCCTTGATCGCGCACTCCCGTGCTATTTCCGGGGACGCCGCAATGGCTGTCGCTTGTATGGCTGCCTCTTGCGCCTATATTGTTTGCGCAATGGACCGCGCCAGCATCTTTCTGCCTCAAGCAGGCCGCCTTATCGACATGCCCCGCCAGACAAGGGCAAGCTTCGCAATCGGCGATATCGTGCGCCATCGCATGTTCGATTTCCGCGGCGTGATCTTCGATATCGACCCTGTCTTCGCCAATAGCGAAGAATGGTATGAATCTATCCCGGCCGAAGTTCGCCCCCGGCGCGAACAGCCATTTTATCATATCTTCGCCGAAAACGAGGATGCGAGCTATGTCGCCTATGTCAGCCAACAAAATCTGATTGGCGATGGCGAAGCGGGCCCGGTCGAACACCCTTCGGTGAATGAGATTTTCGATGAATTCGCCGATGGCCGCTATCGCCTGAGACGCCGCCTGTCGCACTGAGGGGGCCTGAAACCGGCCCCTGCCTCAGCTCTTGAGCTTCCATCCGCTGCGCAGCAAAGCATAGGTCAGCGCGAACAGGGCGAGGTTGAGCACCCCCAGCCCGGCGGCCGCTCCGCTCACAGCTTCAGCACCCTGACCGATATCGCTGATGCCCAGAAAGCCATAGCGAAAGCCCGAGATGACATAGAAGAACGGGTTCAGCCGGCTGACGATCTGGAAGGCTGGAGCGAGATTGTCGATAATGTAGAAAGTGCCCGAAAGCAGCGAAAGCGGCGCCACCACGAAATTGGTGATCGCCGCGTTATGATCGAATTTTTCCGCCCAGATTGCAGTAAGCAGGCCCAGGAAAGACAACAGCACCGCCCCCATCAGGCCGAACCACACGATGGCCCATGGATGCGCTGCGCCAAGCTGGACACCGGGCCACAGCATCATGGCAGCCGCCACCGCCAGCCCGACCATCACCGCACGCGTGACCGCAGCACAGATGATGCCGGCCATCAGTTCGCCTTCGCTCAAAGGCGGCATGAGGTAATCGACGATGGTTCCCTGCAACTTGCCCGCCAGCAACGAAAAGCTGGAATTGGCGAAAGCATTCTGCATCATGCCCATGACGATGAGGCCAGGCGCCACGAAGCTGGCGAAGGGCACGCCCAGCACAATCTTGCCAGAACGCCCCAGCGCTACGGTGAATATAACGAGAAACAGTAGCGTGGTGAAGGCTGGCGCCCATATCGTTTGCGTATGGACCTTGAGAAAACGGCGGACCTCCTTCATATAGAGGGTCCACAGACCGCGCCGGTTGATCCCCGATATGACCGGCTTGCCCTGGGGGACGAATGCCCTCTGCGGCGCTTGTTCTGCGGGCTTGGGGTCTTGCACTAAGGATTGATCGGCCATGCTTGGCGGGTTAGGGCGATCGCATCGACGTGGCAAGTATTGCCGCACGAAACTGAAGGACAGATGAGCCAATGAGCTGGACCGACGAACGGATCGCAACGCTGACCAAGATGTGGGAAAGCGGATCGACCGCAAGCCAGATCGCAGATACTCTGGGCGGCGTCAGCCGCAATGCAGTGATCGGCAAGGCCCATCGCCTTGGCCTTAAATCGCGCCCGTCGCCGGTCAAGGCCAACGAGGAAAAAGCCGCGAAACCCGCTGCACCCAAGAAGGCTGCGGCCGATGCTGCCCCGGCTCCCAAGCCTGCGCGCAAGCCCGCACCAGCAAAGCACGCCGCACCGGCTGCCCCCTCTGCCCCTGCGGCGCAGACCAGCGCATCGCCCATCCCCAGCCAGCCGATCCCCGGAATTTCGCCCGACAGCCGGCGTATCGTTTCTGTCGGGCCAGGTGGATTTCTGAGGCAAGGCCCCGGAGAGCAACAGGCCCCCATACCGCCCGCGCCGCCGCGCCGCCTGGTTCCTGCCAAGCCAAGCCCGGAAATGGCCGACAAGACCAGCCTGCTCGATCTGAGCGAACGCGTCTGCCGCTGGCCGATGGGCCATCCGGGCGAGCCGGATTTTCACTTCTGCGGCGAAAAGGTGAATCCCGGTTTTCCTTATTGCGTCGAGCATTGCGGCCGCGCCTATCAGGCACAGCTGCCACGCGGCGTCAGGCGGGCGCCCCCGCCCCTGCCCTTTGGCGGCCCCAGGGTGAGATGAGCCGCACTATTCCATCACCATAGCTCAGAGGAAAACCATGGCGCTGACACTGTACGAAGCCTTTGTGCCCACCTGCCTGCAGGTTCTGGGTTCTGTTTCCGGAATGATCGACAAGGCCGAGGCGCATTGCGTCAAGGCCGGACTGGAAAGCGAAGAGCTGATCGGAGCGCATCTGGCGCCTGACATGAAAGACTTTGCCTATCAGGTAAAAAGCTGCCTCGTGCATTCGGCAATCGCCATAGAGAGCTGCATGAAAGGCAGTTTCTCACCCGATATGAGCGAACCGCCCCGCTCTTTCGACGGCCTGCGGGCGCTGGTCGATGATGCATCCCGGAGGCTGTCGCAGATATCGGCTGACGACATGGAAGCCCTGACCGGCAAGCCGGTGCAATTCACCATTCCCGGCGTTGTCGACTGGGCCTTCACCGCCGACCAGTTCTTGCTGAGTTTCTCGCAGCCAAACTTCTTTTTCCATGCGACGACCGCCTATGACCTGCTGCGCTGGAAGGGTGTTACGATCGGCAAGATCGATTTCCTGGGCGCCATGCGCATGGCTGGTTGATCCACCGGATTGCGAGGCGCCCCAGGGGCAAGCCCTCTCGTTCATTCCATCCGAAAATGAAAAGACCGGCCGATCGCGTGATCGGCCGGCCTTTTTACATGTTATTCGTTCAGAACTTGGTCGTGGCCTGAACCATGACCGTGCGCGGCAGATTGCCGAAGCCGAGCTGGTCCGAATGGATCCCTGCCGGGGTGCCGGTCCCGGCGCCGGTGTTCGGGCCGTCGACCACGCCAGCAATATAGAGCTTGTTGGCGAGGTTCTTGCCGATCACCGCAAGCTCCCAGCGCTCATCTTCCGAGCCAACGCGAATGCTGGCGTCGATCATGTTGTAGCTCTTCTGCCGCGAATTCTTCGCGCCAAAGCCAGACACCAGATAGGACGAGCTGAAGCGGGTATCGACACTGATGCCCGCAACCAGGCCACCGCCAACCGGGGTGTCATAGCTGACGCCAAGATTGCCGACCCATTTCGGGGCAACCGAGAGCGGGGCACCAGTAAGCCGCTGACGCTGGCCGACCTCTGCGCCGACGATCGGACGATAGGCGCCGGCATCGAGGATGAGATTGCACCCTTCGGCCGGGGTCTGTCCGCCATAGCAGGGCGCCGCCGGGAACTTGGTATAGCGCGCCTTGTTCCAGTTGACGGAGCCGCGCAGGCTAAGCCCTTCGACCGAGCGAGGTGCATATTCGAACTCAAGCTCGACACCCTTGGTGCGGGCATTGGCCGTCAGCGTCTGGAAGGCGATGATGGTCGAGTTGAAGAAGTCCACCTGCAGGTTCTTGTAGGCATAGGAGTATGCACCAAGGTTCAGACGAAGCTGCCGGTCGAACAGTTCCGTCTTGATGCCGGCTTCAAACCCTTCGGCCTTTTCCTGGTTGAACAGCAGGTCGACATTGGGATCGGCACCCGGCGCGAGGCTGTCGATACCACCGTTGGAGAAGCCGCCTGACTTGAAAGCAGTCTTGTAGGCGCCATAGACGAGCACGTCCTCGGTCGGCTTCCAGCTGATTGTCGCTTCAGGTGACCAGTTGGAGAAGGTCTGGTCGCCATAGGTCGTCCGATTGGTTCCCCACAGGGTGGAGAAGGCCGGGCTGATGAACGGCTGGACGAAATAGCTGTCCTTGGTTTCACGGCTGTAGCGAACGCCTGCTGCCAGTTCGACAGTTGGCATCATCTTCCACGTCACCTGGCCGAAAGCAGCGATCGTCTCGCCGTCGGTCTGGCTGTTCTTCCAGGCATCGATATAACGGTTCGACCCGGCAGCAGCGCCATTATCGCTGATGCCGAAGGAAACCCACTGGTCGAACTTGCGCTTGGTCTTCTGGTAATAGGCGCCGACCATCATATTGACCGGGCCATCATAGGTGGTGAGAGCGCGGAATTCCGAAGAGAATGCCTTGAAGCTCGAATTTTCCGTGGCGTGGACCCCGAAGGTATTGGTCTGATAATCGCAGGCGCAGGTCCAGCGATTGTTGTTCCAATTGTAGTTCGTGACCCAGGTCAAATTCACATCATCCATTTCATAGACGATGTTGGACGTTGCCGTGATCGATCGATAGCGGTTGTAAAGATCGCCGTTCTTCTTGGCATAGGGGGTAACAGCAGCCACCTCGACAGGCATCTTGCCCTGATGCGTCACGAAACGCTTCTTCGAGCAGCTATATTCCGAAACGATCTGCAGCTGATTGTCGGCGCGGCCGCAATTATAGGCGGCATAGTTCCACGAGCTGCTGTCCACCTCGCTTTCGGAACCCGAAAATTTGAAAGTCGCGGTCAGGCGGTCGGTCGGCTTCCATTGCAGGGTGATACGGCCCAGAAGCTCCTTGCCACCCGGCCCCTTGCCCACGGGCTGGGATTCGAAGAAATTGCCGCCATAGAAGATGTTGCGGACAGGATTTTCGTTGCGGTAGTAGCCGCCCCACATCTTGGAGCCGCGCACCGCCACGCGAAGGCCGAGATTTTCGCCAATCGGCCCAGAAACAACACCTTCGAGCTGGGCCTGTTCGGCGCGGAATTCATAGCCGACACGCGCCTTGACGGTCCAGTCGTCGGTCGGATCGGCAGTCTTGAGCGAAATCACGCCGGCAGTTGCGTTCTTGCCAAAGAACAGGGCCTGCGGACCTTTCAGGATTTCGGCACCAGCCAGATCGAAGAAGCCTTCGTTGATGATACGGCCCTGGCCATAATAAACACCATCGACCACCACCGCGACCGACTGCTCGATACCGATCGAGGTAGAAGACGAACCGATGCCGCGCATGGTCAGCTGCGCGCCGGAGCCATTGGAGGCGCGGCCGACATTGAGATTGGGCGTGCGCGAGGCGATCTTTTCGATGGAGGTGAGGTCCTGCCGCTCGATCGTCGCTGCGGAAATCGCTGCCACGTTGACGGGCACATCCTGAACGCTCTCCGTTCTCTTGCGCGCGGTCACGAGGATTTCCTCAAGTCCGCCCTTTGCCGCTGCATCGGCAGACTGAGCCAGAGCAGGCGCAACCACCAGAGCCTGAACGGCCAAGGACGAAGTAAGCAAGAGGCCGGTTTTGAGGATATTTCCCCTCATAAAATCTCTCCCATATAATTCGTTGTAATGTAATATTTTTATAGATCGCAGCTTGATCCGCTGCAGCAATTGCGAGTCATGCACCGACTCTCGATTGCAAAGTTGTGAATACAAGTTTGTGCGCAGAGAGGCAATCGCAAACTACCGCAAGAGACAAGAAAATTTCCAGAGCCTGCCGCAGTGCAAGCCCTCGGCTTGTTCGCTGGCTTTTTTTGCTGCATCTGGTGGCATCATCTTGCGGAGAATGAATATGCTCGAAACTGCAACCAGATCAGAGGGCCATTCCGGCCAGTTCACCCGCTATGAGGTGCGCGGTTCAGTAGCGTGGGTGTTCATGAACCGCCCGCAATATGCCAATACCCAGAATTACCGGCTGCTGGACGAGTTGGATGGCTGGTTCCGTCGTGCAGTAGAAGATGACGAAGTGCGGGCGATCGTGCTGGCCGGCGAAGGTAAGCATTTTTCCGCAGGACATGATCTCGGAACGCCCGATCAGGACAATGACCTGGAGCGGAGCCGCAAGCTTTTGTGGGACAACCACCTGACTAAGGACAAGGGCGGCGCGGAACGCCAGTTCACCGTCGAACAGGATGTCTATCTCGGCCTTTGCCGTCGCTGGCAGGACATTCCCAAGCCCACCATTGCCATGGTCCAGGGCGGCTGTATCGCGGGCGGGCTGATGCTGGCCTTTGCTTGTGACCTCGTGGTTGCCTCGGACGATGCCTTCTTCCAGGACCCGGTGCTTGCCTTCGGCGTTCCGGGGGTGGAATACACCTCCCACTGGTTCGACCTGCCGCCGCGCATCGCACGCGAATTCCTCTATCTTGGCCAGCGCATGCCGGCGACGCGGGCCTTTCATTTCGGCCTTATCAACCGCTGCGTCCCACGTGAGGAACTGGAAGCGACGGCAACCGAGGTAGCCGAAGCTCTTGCCAAGATTCCGCCGTTCGGCTTCAAGCTCGCCAAGCAGGGCATGGCGATGCTCGACGATGCGCGCGGCAAGCGCACGGTGAACGATGCCATCTTCGCGCTGCATCATCTGGGCCATGCGCATAGCCAGCTGACCACCGGCAGCATCGCCGGCGGGCTTGATCCGAAGGCGGTAAAAGCGAACTCGAAGTAAGCGGCGGGGCAGCAGCTCAGCCTTTGGGGTTGGGCTGCTTTCCGTAATTCTGCTTCATCGCTTCCAGCGGATTGAAGAATTCGCGCCAACGGATGAGCTTGCCGTCGCGAAAGCTCAGATCGAAGATGTAGTGATTGACGTAGTCGGGACGCCCGCTGCGATAAGTCCCGCGCGAAAACCCTTCAACCAGCACATGCTCCCCGCCGCTGTCGAACACGTCCACCACCTCGATCATGAAACTTTCAAACACTTTCAATACGCTGATCGTGTTGATGAAGGCATCGACGCCGTGATGTTCTTCCGGGCCCGCTGGATGGTAAGGGAATTCCAGCACCACATCGGGTGCACTCATCTCTCGCAGCAGGTCGAAATCGCGGTCGCCTTGCGCAATCGCAGCCTTCACAGCCAGGGCAGCATTTCCGGTCAGCCGGGTCGCGTCGTACATGTTGGCCTCAATCGAAAAAGGTGGATGTCGCCAGGGCGCGGTGATTGTCGATATCGGCTTGCACGTCCTTCAGCTTGCTCTCGATGAGATCGACCGAATCCGCGCCCAGCGGCAGCCAGCGGGGCGGGTTTTCGGCATGGCCCAGCCTGACGATGCCCGCTGCGACTTTTGCCGGGTCGCCGGGCTGTCCGACCTGCCTGGCCTCCATCGCGCGCCGGATGCCGCCGGTAATCTCGGCATATTCCGGCATTTCCACAGGCACGATCACAAGGGAATTGTCCTCGCAGAAATCGCTTTTGACATAGCCCGGCTGCACCGCTGTCACATGGATGCCAAGCGGCCCCAGCTCCATGCCTAGCGTTTCACTGAGGCCTTCCACCGCGAACTTGGCGGCGCAATAGGCGGAAAAACCCTGCACCGGGCGGAAGCCACCCGCGGAGGTTACATTGATGATGTGGCCTGCGCCCTGCTTTCGCAGCCAGGGAACCGCGGCCTTGCAAACCAGAACGGTGCCGAAGAAGTTGGTTTCAACGCATTGGCGAAACTCCTCCATCGTGTTTTCTTCCAGCGTGCCCAGCATGCCATAGCCCGCATTGTTGAGGACGATGTCGATGCGCCCGAAATGCGTCGCTGCGTCGGCCATGGCCCGTTCCACGGCGGCACTATCGGTGACGTCCATCTCCAGCAGCAGCAACCCGTCGCGATCGCTGAAGCGGTCCTGCAAGGCGGCCTTGCGCCTGCCGGTTGCCGCCACCATGTCGCCCGCCGCCAGCGCCGCCTCTACCGTCAGCGCGCCAATCCCGCGCGAGGCTCCTGTGATGAACCAGACTTTCTGTGCCATTATCTTCAAGTTCCTTCAGTCAATCAGTTGCAGCGCCAGCTTGCCGCGCACATGGCCGGCCTTGCTCAGTTCCAGCGCATCCACCACGTCGGCAAAGGCGAATATCTGTTGCAGGCGCGGCTTCGCCCGCCCCTCTGCCGCAAGACGTCCAAGCCGGTCGAGATTGGCGCCATCCTCGTCGGGCTTGCCGACGGAAAAGATAGCGGTCCGCTCGCCATGCTCCAGCGGCACAGTTGGCGGGACGGAGGTGGTCATGCGGCCTTCGGGCTTCAGCACCGCCCATGTGCGGGTGAGGATTGCATCGCCCACCGTATCGACCGCAAGATCGATATCGCGCACGCTGTCCTCGAAACGCCCCGCGCGGTAATCGACCACCTCGTCCGCGCCGAGCGAACGGACAAAATCCGCGTTGCCCGCCGAGCAGGTGGCGATGACATAAGCGCCGGCATCCTTGGCGAGCTGGACGACATAATGCCCCACCCCGCCCGCGCCGGCCTGCACGAAGACGCGTTCGCCTGCCTTCAGATGGCCGTCCTTGAACAGCAAGTCCCATGCGGTGGAACCTGAAACCGGGATGCAGGCCGCCTCGGCAAAGGAGAGGTTGGCAGGCTTTTTCGACAGCCGCGTCTCGCCAGTGACTGCATATTGCGCATAGCCACCGAGCAACCCGACCTGACCGAAAACGGCATCTCCCACGCCAAATCGGGTGACCCCCGGCCCCACTGCCTCGACTATGCCGGCCACATCGGCTCCGATGATGAAGGGCGGGGAAGCGGGCAGAAACGCTGCAACCGACCCGTCGCATACCTTCCAGTCCAGCGGGTTTACACCGCAGGCATGGACCCGGAGCAAGACCTCGCCCGGCCCTGCTTCAGGCTTGGGATAATCCCCGATAGCGGCAGAGCGGACACCATCATAAGCCGCGATACCGACCGCCCTCATTGCGCCGTCTCGGGCGTCAGGCCCGCCGCATTCACACCGGCGAGTCCGCAATCGATATCCTCCTGCGCGGTGCCGCCCGAAACGCCGATGCCGCCAAGCGGCGCGCCATCGGCAGCGGTGAAGGGCTGACCGCCGCCGGCAATGACGATGCCAGGGACATAGCCCGACAGGCGCTTGCCCAGATTGGCGGTGCCGATGCGGAAACGGGCGGCCGATTGCCCCTTGTCCTGCGCCAGCTGGTTGGAGCCGGTGCGTGCGCCGTCCATATGGGCAAAGGCGATGAGCTTGCCCGCATCATCATAAACGGCCACCGCCATCTGCACCTTGCGCTCTCCTGCCCAGGCGAGGCAGGCATCGCGCATCTTCGCCGCCGTCGCGTAATCCAGCATGGGCCGTGCCGTCTGAGCAAAACAGGCCACAGGCAGAAGCACGCCTGCACAAGCCAGCGCGGTGATCGTCTTACGCATCTTTCTCTCCCATGTGTTGTCGATGAACATGGGTAACATGAGCCGGCCCCGTCGCACCAAAGGAAAAGGGCCCGCATCGCTGCGAGCCCTTTCCTGTTGCATCCAGAGCAAAGACGCGCTCAGTCTTCCTTGAGGAAGGCCGGCATGTGGTCGGGGTTGCCGCCCTCATCGCCATCGTTGCGTTCGCGGCGCGGGCCACGATCGCGGTCGCGTCCGCCG
>CAZWEY010000084.1:0-9563 GCA_964632055.1 uncultured Sphingomonadaceae bacterium | reverse complement strand
CAGGTGCTGGTAGAGAATCGGATCACCGCCACCGGCCGGATCGAAGAACGTCGTGCCGAAATTGCGGTCGGTCAGCAGCATGGTGATGGCAGCAGCCAGAACCGGCAGCGCCAGCAGAAGCAGGAATGCGGTGACCAGCACCGACCATACGAACAGCGGCATCTTGTGCAGCGTCATGCCCGGAGCGCGCATGTTGAAGATGGTGGTGATGAAATTGATGGCGCCCATGATCGAGCCTGCACCGGCAAGGTGAAGCGAGAAAATGGCGAAATCGACGGCAGGCCCGGCCGAACCGCTCGTGGCGAGCGGGGCATAGACCGTCCAGCCCGTGCCCGCACCCATTCCGGTGCCGCCAGGCATGAAGGACGACATCAGCAGCGAGCAGAAACCAGCCACTGTCAGCCAGAAGGAAATATTGTTCATGCGCGGGAAGGCCATGTCGGGCGCGCCGATCATGATCGGAACGAACCAGTTGCCGAACCCGCCGATGACAGCCGGCATGACCAGGAAGAACACCATGATCAGCCCGTGCGCAGTGATGAGCACGTTCCAGAGATGCAGCGTCTCGTCGAAGCTTGCTTCCTTGCCGCCAAGGAAATTGGCCCACCAGCCGAGGATCTGGATGCCGGGTTCGGCCAGTTCGGCGCGCATGATGCCCGAAATCGCGCCACCCACGACACCCGCGAAAATCGCGAAGATCAGGTAGAGCGTCCCGATATCCTTGTGGTTGGTGGACATGAACCAGCGGGCAAAAAAGCCGGGCTTGTGGTCATGGTCATGGTCGTGCCCGTGGGCATCGTCGTGAGCCTGGAAGTTTTCGGCGGTTGTAGCCATGTTTCTAGGGCCTTTGCGTAGGAATTCTGGAATCAGGCGGCCGGAGCCGGCTCTGCGGCCGGTTCCGCGGCAGGGGCTTCAGCGGCCGGAGCCGGCTCTGCGCCACCAACCGTGCCGCCATTGGCAGCCAGCCATGCGTTGAACTTGTCACGCGGCAGCGCCTCGATAGCGATCGGCATGTAAGCATGCTTGACGCCGCACAGTTCGGAGCACTGACCGTAATAGACACCCGGCTCCTTGATGAAGAGCGTTTTCTCGTTCAGCCGTCCTGGCACCGCATCAAGCTTGAACCAGAGCGAAGGCACGGCGAAGGAGTGGATCACGTCCGCACCAGTGATCTGGAGGCGGATGGTCTCTCCGACAGGAAGCACCAGCCGTTTATCCACTTCAAGCTGCGCCGGGCCGTCGCTTGGCAGCGAGCCTGCAACCCGCAAGCCAGGATTAACTTCAGGGTGCCCTTCGACATTGAGCATCTTGGAAAGCACCTCGATACCGCCATTGTCGGGATATTCATAACCCCAATACCACTGGTAACCGGTGACCTTGACGGTCAGCGCGTCCTTGGGAGCAGGCTTGAACTGCTTGGCCAGAAGGTCGATCGAAGGAACCGCCACTCCGACCAGAATGAGGACCGGAACAAGCGTCCAGACCACTTCGATCAGCGTGTTATGGCTGGTCTTTGAAGGGTTCGGATTGGCGCGGCGGTTATAGCGGGCCATGACAAACAGCATAAGCCCCAGAACGAACAGCGAGATCACGGTGATGATCGGCAGCAGAACCCCGTTATGCATCCAGAGCGCATAGTCGCCCAGCGGCGAATATTGCTCCTGAAAGCCCAGAGCACCCGGAGTCGGCATACCCTTGCCCGGCGTCGGGGCCATGGGGACATAGGCCGCCGTTTCGGCCGCCGCTGCCGCAGAAGCCTCAGCTTCCTGCGCCATTACGCCTTGAGGCATCGCCGAAAAAACCAGCGCAATTGCGCCATATTTCAATGAGTTGGCCAATTTGCGACCAGTATCGCTGAAATTCATCAGTCCTACGCTTTCCGCATTCAAATCGAGCCGGACTGGCCCCGGGGATACGCCTTGAACGGCGCAGTTGGCGCGCCCTATACGCGCGCTTGCCCCATGCCTCAAGCGCTTCTAGGGATAATTTTCGACAGGCATGCCCTCAAGGCTGCCGACAACATCGCCTCAACAAGGAAAGGCAGTCGCAAAACTCATGACCGACGACGAGGTTCTCGCCGAATTCCGTGCCAGCGAAGCGCTGCTGGAAGGGCACTTCCTGCTCTCGTCCGGCCGCCATAGCGGTCATTATCTGCAATGCGCCCGCGTGCTTGCCGATCCGATGCGCGCCAGCAGGCTTGCCTCCGCCATCGCCGCAACAATGCCGCGCGAACTGCGACAGTCGATCGAGAAAGTCGTGGCGCCGGCCATGGGCGGAATCATCATCGGCCATGAAATGGGCCGTGCGCTGGGCTGCGAGGCCATATTTGTCGAGCGTCCGACCGGCACATTCGAGCTGCGCCGGGGCTTCCGTCTGGAGCCGGGCGAAAAAGTCCTCTTGGTCGAAGATGTCGTCACCACCGGCCTGTCCTCGCGCGAAGCGATCAAAGCTGTGGAAGAAGCAGGCGGCGAGGTGATCGCAGCTGCGGCACTCGTCGACCGTTCGGCGGGCGATGTCGATTTCGGCCTGCCCTTCTTTCCGCTGGTCTCGCTCAATTTCGCCACATTTGCCGAAGACGAACTTCCGGCGGAACTTGCCGCAATCCCGGTCACCAAACCCGGCAGCCGCGCCAAGCCCTGAGGAAAAGCCATGCTGCGCCTGGGCGTCAACATCGATCATGTGGCCACGATCCGCAATGCGCGCGGCGGGGATCATCCCGATCCGTCGCGCGCAGCACAGATCGTGGCGCAGGCCGGCGGCGACGGGATAACTGCCCATCTGCGCGAGGATCGCCGCCATATCAGGGACGACGATCTGATCCGCATCCAGGAAGCCAGCAATTTACCGCTCAATCTGGAAATGGCGGCAACTCAGGAGATGCTGGCGATTGCGCTGCGGCATCGCCCTCATGCCGCCTGTATCGTACCCGAACGGCGCGAGGAGCGCACCACCGAAGGCGGGCTGGACGCGGCCGGGCAATTGGAGCGGCTATATCCCTTCGTCCAGGCGCTGGGTGATGCGGGCATCAGGGTCAGCCTGTTCATCGCTCCTGAACCGCGCCAGATCGAAGCCGCGATGCGGCTGGGAGCCCCTGTGGTCGAATTCCATACCGGCGAATATGCCCATGCCGACGAGGCTGCGCGCGCGAACGAGCTGAAACGCATTGCCGACATGGCAGCGCTGGCCGCGAAAAACGGGATCGAGCCCCATGCCGGCCATGGCCTGACCTTCGACAATGTCCAGCCCATCGCCGCGATCCCGCAACTGGCCGAGCTGAACATTGGTCATTACCTGATCGGAGAGGCGGTTTTCACCGGCCTTGATGCCAGCATCAGAAAGATGCGCGAACTGATGGATGCGGCCCGATGATTATCGCCATCGGCTCCGACCTCTGCAACATCGAGCGGATACAGGCTTCGCTCGACCGTTTTGGCGAACGCTTCGAAGCGCGAGTCTTTACGCCTGTCGAGCGCAGCAAGGCAGCCCGCCGCCCCTTCACTCGCGCCGGAACTTTCGCCAAGCGCTTTGCTGCCAAGGAAGCCTTTTCCAAGGCGGTCGGAACTGGCTTCAAGGCTGGCGTGTTCATGAAGGATATCGGCGTGGTCAATGCCCCGTCCGGCGCACCGACGCTGGCGCTTACCGGTGGCGCTGCGGCCAGGCTTGAGGCGATTATACCGGCAGGCCACGAAGCAGTGATTCATCTCACCCTGACCGACGACCACCCATGGGCACAGGCTTTCGTGGTGATCGAGGCGAGGCCGCTTTGACCCAGACACCCCCCGGCGATCCCCCAAGCGCCCCCCTGCAAGCCGACACCCCCCCGGAAAAGGCTCTACAAGAGAGCGCGGGATCAGGCTGGATTTCCGAATTGCGCGGTCTCGCCTTGATGCTGGCAGCGGTTCTCGCCTTTCACAGCCTGGTGGCCAAGCCGTTCTATATCCCGTCAGAATCGATGATGCCTAACCTGCTGGTGGGCGACCGGCTGGTGGTCAGCAAATATCCATACGGCTGGAGCTGGGTTTCCGCCTCGTTCCATGTCCTGCCCCGTTCAGCCACGCGGCTGTTCGGCCAGACGCCGGAATATGGCGATATCGTGATCGTCGTGCCGCCCGACCGCGATGAGGACTATATCAAGCGGGTGGTGGCCCTTCCGGGCGATCGCATCGCTATTTCCCATGGCCAGATCATCCTCAATGGCATCCCCGTTCCCCAGGCGGTCGAGCCTCCGGTCGAGATTGCGGTCGATGCCAATTCGCCATGCGAGCCCTACACCTATCCCGGCCTCAAGGCCCGCCGTGCATCGGGCAGCGCCTTTTGTGAAATGCCGGCCTTGCGCGAAACATTGCCCAACGGGGCGACCTATCTGGTGATCGATCATGAGCGGCAAAGGCTGGACGACATGGCCGAGATCACCATACCGCAAGGCCATGTCTTCGTGATGGGCGACAATCGCGACCATTCCGCCGACAGCCGCGCCTCGGCCGATGAAAATGGCCTTGGTGGCCCGGTGCCGCTGGAAAATGTCGGCGGACGAGCCGAATTCATAACCTTCTCGCTCGATGGAACAACCAGCCTCGATCCGCGCACATGGCTCGGCTCTTTGCGACAAGGCCGCGCCTTGACCAGCCTCAGGCCTGCCATCGCCCCCTCTCGTGTCGTGCAGGACAAGCAGTGATGGCGCGCAAGTTCCTTTATGTCATAGCGGCAGGCACGGTGCTGGTCATCGCCACGCTTGCAGCACTGCGGATCTGGTCGGCAGAGCTGACCCGATGGGCCTTCGTGCCCACCAGGGAATTCAGCGCCCCGCCCCCCCTCGCCCGCAATGCCTATGACGGGGCCTCGATGTGGTTTGCCAAGCCCGGAAAGCCGGGCGATGCACTGGCCCGATGGCAGCCGCTCTACAGCAAGGATTCAGCGCCCCCGCCGCCTCTGGCCGTTCCCCAAAATCCACGCCCCGATTTCGCGCTCTTTTTCGTGCATCCCACCAGCTATCTTGCGCGCGATGGCTGGAATGCCCCTGTCGATGACAGGGAATCTGAGGATCGGGCGCGCCTTTTTGTGCGCGCCATGGCCAGCCCCTTCAATGCGGCGGGCGAAATCTGGGCGCCGAAATACCGGCAGGCGACGCTGGGGGCCTTTCTGGTCGAGCAGGCCGAAGCCGATCAGGCGCTCGACATTGCCTATGGCGATGTGAAGCTGGCCTTCGAGGCATTTCTGCGTGGCGCAGACCCCGCCCGCCCCATTGTTCTCGCTGGCCACAGCCAGGGCAGCTACCATCTTCTGCGCCTGCTGGCCGAGCATGCCGATGACACGGCCCTGAAGGTACGCATCGCTGCGGTCTATGCGGTCGGCTGGCCGGTTTCGCTGGCACATGACCTGCCATCGCTGGGCCTTGGCCGCTGCACCGCGCCCGACCAGAGCGGCTGCATCATGAGCTGGGCAAGCTATGCCGAACCGGCCGATCCATCCGAACGGCTGAAGCATTATGCCGCATCCATCGCTCTCGATGGCAAAAAGCGCGGGCAAAGCCCCGTGCTATGCACCAACCCTCTGACTGGCGGAGCCGCTGCGGCAGCGCCCGCCAGCGCCAATAAGGGCTCGCTCAAGCCGGATATGGCTCTCAAGTCTGGCGAGCTGGTGGCAGGCGGCGTGCCGGCGCGCTGCACCGAGACCGGCCTCCTGCTGATTGGCGACCCGCCCGATATGGGGGCGTTCGTGCTGCCCGGCAATGATTACCATGTTTATGATATCCCGCTGTTCTGGCGCAATCTTCAGCTCGACGCGAACCGGCGGGTGGCGGCATGGCGCAAGGCGCAATGATCACCACCTTTGCCCCCGATTTTCGCAGCGCGCTGCCCGAAGGCGGGGTGCTGATCGGGCTTGATCCCGGCACCAGAACCATCGGCACCGCATTCTGCGACGCCGGATGGCGCTTCGCTTCGCCTGCCAAAACGCTGCCCAAAGGCAAATTCGCCCGCGACAAGACGGCGATCGAGGCGCTGGTGGCGGAACGCGGGGTAAAGGGCATCGTCATCGGCCTGCCGCTCAACATGGATGGCAGCGAAGGGCCGCGCGCTCAGGCCGCCCGCGCTTTTGCCCGCAATCTTGGCGTGCTGGGCCTGCCCATATTGCTGTGGGACGAGCGATGGTCAACCGCCAGCGCCGAACGCGGGTTGATCGAACAGGACATGAGCCGGGCTAAACGGGCGAAGCGGATCGACTCGGCGGCAGCGGCGGTGATTCTTCAGGCAGCGATCGACGCTCTTGCGGGCATAGGCCATTCCTGATGCTGCATCAGCGCTTGGCACTGGCTGCCGGCTATAGGATCATCCCGGAACACAATATCAAGGAGAACGGGAATGGATGCCGAAATCGCTGGGGAATTGCGGGCAATCCGCGAGGAGATCGACTCGCTCAGATCGCGCGAGGAAATCCGCGAGGTGCTCAACAGCATGGCCCGCGCCGCCGACCGCTGCGATGCGCAATTGCAGGCTTCCTGCTTTCATCCGGGCGGCACAGATTATCGCGGCGTGGTGAGCGGCGACCATATGAACTGTGTCGACACGCTGGAGAAATGGGATGTCAGCCAATCACGCCACTGCATCCAGAACATCTCCTTCAACTTCCTCGACAAGGACAGCTGCCAGACCGAAACCTATGTCGACGCCTTCCATTTCTGGGAGGCTGAGCAGGAGGGCGAAGGCCTGTTCGAATTCATCCAGGCCCGTTATCTCGACCGCTTCGAGAGGCGCGGCGGGGTCTGGAAGATCGTGCGCCGCATGACGGTGTGGGATGAATGCTTCCAGATGCCGGAAATGCCCAGCTGGCTGCGCAATGTGGCGGGCGCCTATGTCAAGGAAAACAGATATTTCCTGCGCCCCACCCGCGACCGGAGCGACCTCTATTACAGCTTCGAACTGCCCGAACATCTCAGGCAGTACGAACCCGGCTGACCGGGCAATGGCTCAGGCGGCGAGAGCCGCCCGCCGCGCCTTTGCCTCCATCGCCACCATCCGGGTTCCGGTGATCTCGGCATCGCGCCACAGCGCATCGCGCGCGGCGGCATCTTGCGCCTGGGTTGCCATGGCATCCCATGCCACCAGCCGCATCCGGTCGCTGGGATGGGTGCGGCCGAAACAGTCTGCCAGATCATGGGCCTCCGCACTGCCCAGCCCCACTGCCATGCGCAGGAACACCTCGCTTGGACCATGGTTCAGCACGCAGGCGATGCGGCCCTGTTCCAGATTGAAGCGATACTGGTCGAACCAGGGCTGGCTGGGCCGCATATGCATGATGTTGAGCGAAACCGAGAGCGCATCGGGCGGCAGCTGCGCATGCACATCCTTGTGCGCGCGATAAAGCATGAGCTTGTCCTGCTCGAGCCGCGAGCGCTCGACGAAGCGCAGGCCCGCAGGCTCGCCGCTCCAGCCATCCACCGCTTCATAATCGAACTCGTAATAGTCGCTCCAGTAACCGGGGCCGAAATAGCCATGAGTCAGGAAATCGAAATTATGGTCATGCGGCAGGCCATAGACGAAGCTCGACGCGCCGCTTGCGCGATACATATGCTCGTCCTTCGACGGCCAGATATTGGCGCGCAGGAAAAAATCGCCCGCAATATCCGACAGCATGACCACCTGCGGCCCATAAGTGCTCTGCTCGATCTCGTCGCGATGGCGACCGGCCAGCTCGTCGATCAGCATATCGCCTAGAAATCTGCGATTATTGCCCAGCCTGCGCAGCCATTGCGCGGCATGGGCAAGGCTCGCCTCATCATCCGGCTCTACCCCATGCTCGCGCAGGGCGGTGATGCATTCCTCCACTTCACAGGCCGTCTCATCGGCACAATCCAGTATCAAAGGCATGCGGGATCCCTTTCCTCGACAGGCATTTCCTCGATCCGGGCGAGCACGGGGTGCGCTTCCAGCAATTGCGCCCGCAGCGCACCGGCATGGCCCGACAGGTTATCGTCCGGATCGCGGGCAACCGCGCCAAGCGCGCGGAAACCCTCCGCGGTGTCCAGCGCCAGACATTCGCGCAGCGCCTGCCAGCGCAGATTGTCAGGCCCGCGCCGCGCCTGTTGCGCCAGCAGTGGTGCTGCATCCTGCCGTTCCATCCGGCCCAGCAAAGACATCATCAGTTCCAGCCTGCTCTGTTCGGCGTCTCCTGCCGATTTATGCACCAGCGAACCGTCGATCAGAGAATAATCATGCGCGGTGAGCACCCCCTCGCCCCGCCTTTGCAGCCTGAGCGTGATGAAACTTCCGCTTGAAACCTCCTCGACCAGCACCGCCTCGCGACCGGTTTCGCAAGTCACGAGATCGCCCTGCCCCAGCGCGATCTCGTGACAGGCAATTTCGGCACGCACCGGTGAGACAGGGCGACATGCAACATGGCGCGCACGGGCAGATCCGGACAGCACCACTTCGCGCCGCTCCCCCAGAATGAAGCCCGCTGCCTCGGCGCGCGGCCGCGCGGCAAGCTCCGCTCCGTCGATAGCCAGCAACAAAAGCGCAGCGCGCCCGCTGGTGGCCAGAAGCAGCGTCGATACCGCGCCATTCTGGGAATAGCGCAGGGGAAACTGGGCCAAAGGGGCCTTGGCCATGGCCGGCAGGAAATGTGCGATCAGTTCATCGGCAAGCGCGCGGGCCGCGCCCGCATCGGACATCAGCGCCTGCAGAACCTCGCACTCGTCCAGCGCTGCTCCAGAGCCATAGGCCTCGAAATCCTGAGAGAGCGGTTCCCACCCTTCCCGCTGGCGCCAGGCATCACGGGCGGCTTCCAGGCTTGCCTGCTCGGCGCGCTGCGGAGTGGGGTCACTCCGCAGCGCGCGCAGGGCCGGATCGATCCTCATCGTCCCGGCCCCTGCTCAGATCAGGCCCGTGTGCGGGCTGATCGTGTAGAGATAGACCATCAGGATGACGATACGATCATCCGAACCGGCCAGCAGGGCATGGCCGCTACCGAAGATACCGGTCAACGTGTCGAGATCCGGCAATTGCGACAGATCGATCTTGGGCAGATTCATGGTTCAACTCCCCTTGCGGCCATGCGAGAGTGCAAGGCCGTCGGGGAGGTGTGCCCCTTGGTTAACGCCAGATTAAATTAAAAGATTGTAATCGCTTCGACTTGGCAGGGCTGGGCCGCCAGGCAAGCGGCTCAGCCGCGTGTCACGATTAGGGTAAGGCCCGGGCCCCGCTCGACCTCATTGGAGAGAACCCGCCGCACCGCGTCGGCTCGGGCACGGTCCAGAATGGCGCTCGCAATGTCTGGCTCATGCAATATGATGTCTGCCCGACCCAGCAACCGCGCCTCGCGCAAGGTCAGATCGTCGGGGTCGTCGCTTCTGAGCACTATTTGCAGCAGTTCGCTCGATCCGGCATCCGTGGAATCGGCCAGCCATTCTTCCACCCGGAGCGCGGCGTGCTCGTCCATCGGATCAAGCTTCCCGCCTTCGGCCAGCGCCCGGTCCAGCGCCTCACGCCTTGCCCTCGCTTCACCCCAGCGTGCGCGCATGGCCCCGCGTGCGGCATGCAAGGCTTCGGCCAGATCCCCCAGTCGCT
>CAZWEY010000083.1:0-9624 GCA_964632055.1 uncultured Sphingomonadaceae bacterium | reverse complement strand
TATAGCTGCGCGCGATGGCGCGAGCCTCTTCCAGCAGTCGCTCTTTGGGGTGGAGCGCGCTGACAAGATTTTTGCGCAGGGCCTCTTCTGCTGCGACAATGCGTCCTGAGTAACACCAGTCAAGCGCGGTCGAGATGCCGACGATTCGCGGCAGGAACCAGCTTGCGCAGGTTTCCGGAACCAGCCCTCGCCGCACAAAAACATAACCGAATCTTGCGCTGTCAGCCGCAATGCGCACATCCATCGGACACAATATCGTCGCGCCGAATCCCGCCGCCACGCCATTTACCGCACCGATCACGGGCTTGAGGCTGTCATAGATGCGCAGCGCCACCCGGCCGCCGGTGTCGGGATAGATCCCGTTGACCATCGGACGCTCCGCCATGTCCTTGCGGTTGGCGTAATCGAACGAACCGGATCCTCCACCAATATCCGCTCCTGCACAGAAGGCGCGATCGCCAGCGCCCGTCACGATCACCGCTTTCACGCTGTCATCGGCGTCGGTCCGGTCAAACGCCTCGATCAGTTCCAGCCCCATGCCATAAGTCATGGAGTTCATCTTGTCGGGCCGGTCGAGCGTGATGGTGGCGATGCCATCCTCGATGTCGAGGCGGATGGTTTCAAAGTACCGCAATGGGGAGGTCCTTGTCCTATTCCGCCGCTTCAAGCAGCTCTTCTGCCTCGCCATCCTGGCGGGCAGACTCCATCATCTTCTGGCGATATTCGCTGGGCGTGCAAGCGCAGGCAGCCTTGAAAGCACGGCTGAAATGGGCCGCGCTCTTGTAGCCGGTCATGCTGGCGATCTCATGGACGAGATAGGATTGCATCCGGGGCGAGACGAGCCATTCCTTTGCCTTCTCCAGCCGCTTGTCCCAAACCAGCTGGGAAAAGGTATAGCCCGCCGCTTTCAGGATATAGCAAAGATAGCGCGGCGAGATATTGCAAGCTTCCGCAATCGAATTTGCCGAAAGATCGCGACTGGTGAGGTTGCGTGCAACATATTGCTCGATCTCTTCCAGTCTGCGATCGAAAATCGACTTGCGGCTGCTGTCGCAATCTTCGTCTCCTGCGCAGGCGGAGAAGGCCTGCAACAAGGCGGCGGTCATTTTCTCGCCCAGCGCCCGGCCGATAATGTGGCCATTATCCGCCAGCATATCGAGCATCTGGCTGGCGATGCGACCGGCGCCTTGCGTGGTATCGATCAGGAGATTGCACTCCGACTTGCCGGCAATGTGCTCGCGAAACATGTGAGCAGGGATCACCGCCTGAAGCGAATCGTGCAAACCGCGGCTGTCGCAGGAAATCTCGGCAAAGAACGGAGAGTTCGAATCATAGATCAGCGCCTTGCCTTCGCCAGCGAAGACGGAGCCGCTGCTGCGGGTCAGCTTGATCCCGCCGCGACGGATCGCCCAGATGACATAGCTATCCACCTGGTTCTTCTGGATATGGCGACGGGTGCGGCGATAGGTAACGCGATTAGGGGTGCACAGATGCATCACCGTAATCGGACTTGCGAGGCCTTTTTCGAGGAAAATCGTGATCGGACCATCATCTGCCGTTCCGATATCGCCTTCGTAGAATTCCCGCGCGACAAGGTTCTTGTATTGCTCGTGCAGCATATCCGGGTCGCCGCCCGCACAGTTGAAAATAGCCTGCATCTCTCACTCCCGTGGGCCGCTTGTCCGCAGCCTCCATTGCTCTTTGACTGAGAGTGAAATAACGAAGTGCAGAATTTCGTCAAAGGTCAAGCCTGCCTTAGCTCGCAATTACGATTGACTGATTTTGCACGCCCCCTTGGACATCGTGCCTCACCGGAGCCATCCCCCTATAGGCCCTTTTCATCACGCCCATTCAGCAAGCACCGTATCAGCGGAGACTGTTCTTGGATTTTTCGCCCAACCCCGTCGACGATGCCTTCCGGCAGGACATTCGCTCCTACCTGCAGGCCAACCTTCCCGCAGATATTGCCCGGCATGGCAAACGCGATTCACACAGCGCAAAGGACGACATCGCCCGCGTGATGAAGGTGCTCAACGCCAGGGGCATCTCGGCGCCGCACTGGCCCACCGAATATGGCGGCGCAGACTGGTCGCCCAAGCAGAAATTCATCTATCTGGAAGAGATGCGCCGTGCCCGCGTGCCGGTGCTGGACCGCACCGCGATCGACCTTGTCGGCCCGGTCATCTGCCATTTCGCCAATGACGAGCAGAAGGCCCGCTTCCTGCCCGACATCCTCAATGGCGACACCTTCTGGGCGCAGGGCTTTTCGGAGCCCAACGCCGGCTCCGATCTCGCCAGCCTCACCACCTCCGCGCGGCGCGAGGGCGACCATTACATCGTCAACGGCCAGAAAATCTGGACGTCCGAAGCCAATCGCGCCGACTGGATCTTTTCCCTGGTCCGCACCGATCCCGCCGCCAAGCCGCAAAAGGGCATCTCTTTCCTGCTGATCGACCTCAAGACCCCCGGCGTCGAAGTGCGCCCGATCTGGTCGATCGACGAAGTGCTGACGCTGAACGAGACCTTTTTCACCGATGTGAAGGTGCCGGTCGGAAACCTCGTCGGCGAGGAGAACATGGGCTGGACCTACGCCAAGAAACTGCTCCAGTTCGAACGCACCGCCTCTGCCGAAATCCCGCATATCAAGCGCGATTTGATGCAAGCCAAGCACCTTGCCGCCACGACCATGCGCAGGGGCAAGCCGGTCGCGGAATATCCACCCTTTGCGAAGCGGCTGGCGGAGCTGGAAATCAAGGTGATGGCGCTGGAATGGTCGGTGCTGCGCGTGCTTCATGCCGAGGAGGGCGATCCGGCGCTCAACGCCGTTGCATCACTTCTCAAGCTGCGCGGATCGGAGCTTTTCTCGGACATCGCCGACCTCTGCGCCATGGCGATGGGCGATCATGGCTATGCCGTGATCCCCGACCCCGAGGGCCAGCACAACATGCGGCCCGAACTCGATGCGCCCGGCGTCACCGATGCCGAAGCAGCAGGCGCCCCGCAACGGGCGATCTTCCGCAAGGCGGCCACCATCTATGGCGGCGCCAACGAGGTGCAGCGCAATATCATCGCCAAGGGCGTGCTGGGACTGTAATGATGGATTTCACACTCACCGAAGAACAGCAGGCCCTCGCAGACAGCGTCGCCCGCTTTGCCGAGCGCGACTATGCTTGGGACGCGCGCCGCAAACTCGCCCTGACCAATGAAGGGTTCAGCGCCGCTCACTGGGCCACCTTCGCCGAACTTGGCTGGTTTGGTGCAGGCTTATCCGAAGAGGAAGGTGGCTTTGGCGGCGGGCCAGTCGAAACCGCGCTGCTGTTTGAAGGCTTTGGCCGCATGCTGCTGATCGAACCTGTGATGGGTCATGCCGTTCTCGCCCTGCAGGCGCTGGCGGGCCTGCCGGAGAGCGAGCGCAAGGCAGATCTGGTCGAACAGGCCGTGATGGGCGATCCGATCCTTGCCCTTGGCCATAACGAAGCCCATGGCTGGGGCCTGCCAAGCTGGGTTGAAACCCGCGCCGAACAGTCTGGCGACAGCTGGAAGCTGACCGGTGCGAAGACGCGCATTCTGGGCGCGGAAGCGGCAGGTCAATTGCTGGTCTCTGCTCGTATTTCGGAAGGAGTCGACGATGAAGACGGGATAGGCCTGTTCCTTGTCGATGCCGAGGCGGCGGGCCTGTCGCTGACACCATACCGGCTGCTCGATAATCACCGTGTGGCCGACATGGTGCTTGCGGATGTCGCCGGCGAATTGCTGGCCAGCGGCGCAGAGGCCTTCGCCGCCATCCGCCGCGCCACCCATCATGGTATTGTTGCTGCCTGCGCTGAAATGTTGGGCGCGATGGATGCGGCCCTGTGGCAGACGCGCGACTACTTGCTCACCCGCAAGCAGTTCGGCACCACGCTCAACAATTTCCAGGCCTTACAGCATCGCATGGCCGACATGCTGGTGGAAACCGAACTGTCCCGCTCCATGCTGTTCCAGGCGCTCGCCGCGATGGCGGGGCCGGAGGAGGAACGGGACCGGGCGCTTTCGGCGGCCAAGGTCTCGATCACCAACTCCGCCATCTTCACCTGCCGCAACGCGATCCAGCTGCATGGCGGCATCGGCGTAACAGAAGAGCTGATGGTCGGCCATTTCTACAAAAGGGTCTGGGTGCTGTCCTCCATGCTGGGCAATGTCGACCACCATCTCGACAATTTCATGGCCCGGACCGAGATCGGACAGCTTCCTGCCGACATCGTGGCGCTGGGTTGAGGGGTGAAATCATGATCAAGCTGGTAGCGCTGCTGCGCAAACGCGAAGACATCACGCGCGAGCAGTTTATCGCGCATTATGAAAACAGTCATGTCCCCCTGATCATGAGCTTTTTCGAACCCTATGTGGTCGAATATACCCGTACCTATCTCGACCACGAACACCCGTTGAGCTTCTGCGGCCTCTATGGTTCGAGCGAGCCTTTCCCCGGAAGCCGTTATGACGTCGTGACAACACAGATGTTCCGTAACCGGCAGGATCTCGATGATTTCTACAAGGCCGCCGCCCAGCCTGGCGTCGGCGAGGCAATCGCGGCCGACGAAGCGAAATTTCTCGACAGCCGCTACAACCAGGTGATCATCATGCTGGATGAATTTTCCAATGCAGGGGGCAAGGCCTGAAAAGATCAGCGGAGCCATATAGAAAAATTCCCGCGCCAGGCGGGCGGCTTTGCGACAAGGGTCAATCCATCTGGCATGGACCGCACTGGCCGAATCGCATAGAATTGCTGTTCAAGGGCCCATAATTCACACACTGTTTCCGGCGAGGATGACCAATGAGCATGGATAATGAAGGCAAGTTCGAGCGCTACGCAGAGCCTGCGGAAGAAATCAATTACGAACCCTATCGCTACGACTGGAGCCAGCCCGCGTGGAAGGACACGCGCGGCATCCACAAACGTGCGACGCTCAAGGACTTCGGCACCGAACGCCACCGCGACAAGGAAGTCTATCTCTCGCGCGAGATGGCGGACGAAGAATGGGAGCGCCTGTTTGCCAAGACCTGGCATTTCGTCGGCCACCTGAACGACATACACAAGGAAAACCGCTTTAAGAAGGTCGAGATCGGTCATGAATCGATCATCGTGACGCGCGGCAAGGGCGACAAGGTCCACGCCTTCTACAATGTCTGCCAGCATCGCGGCGCCACGCTGGTCGAGGCTGATTTCGGTTCGTCCAAGAAGCTGGTCTGCCCGTTCCACAAGTGGGAATTCTCCATGCAGGGCGATCTGAAAAAGATCGTCGACCGCGAGACCTTCCGCGAGGCGGCCCTATGCCACGACCTCAACATCCCCAAGGTGCGGGCGGAAACATGGCGCGGCTTCATCTTCATCAACATGGACCCCGATGCCATGCCGCTGAAGGACTGGATCGGCGAAGAACTGGACAAGCTGCTTACAGCCTATGACTTTGAAAAGTCGGTCCGCGTGCGCGAGATCGTCCAGGAATGGCCAGTCAACTGGAAGCTGGCGCACCAGGCCTTCAACGAAGGCTATCACGTGCAGGCCACGCACCCGCAGTTCTTCCCGGCGGTGAACGCCTATCACGTGCAGCATGACCTCTATCCCAACGGCCATGGCCGCTCGATCTACAACTTCATGTCGCCCACCCCTCATTTGAAGGAAGTGCCGCAGGATCTTGCAGAGGAGCACAAGATCTTCCTGCGCGAGGCGGGGCTGACAGAAGAAAACTTCCCCAAGACCTATGCCGAGGTTCCGCTGGCGATCATCAACGCCAAGAAGGCCCGCAAGGACTACGCGATCGATTACAGCAAGTTCTCCGAAGGCCAGCTGGTGGACGACTGGGGCGTAGGCTTCTTCCCCTCGACCGAGACCTTCCTCCACCCCGAAGGCTGGTTCATCCAGCACTGGCGCCCGCATCCCAGCGGCGACCCGATGCGCTGCATCTATTCGGCGCAGGTCTATGCCGTGCCGGGCGTCGGCGAATTGCCCAGCTTCACCGGCATCCAGGGCCGCGTAAACCCCGACCTCGACAAGCAGCCGGGCATTGTCCAGCTTGAATTCGACGATATCGAAGGGCTTGGCCCCGTCATCTCGCAGGACCGCGAAGTGACCCCGCGCACGGGGCGCGGTGTGCGTTCACGCGGCTTCAAGGGCGCGGTCTATTCCGATCAGGAAATCCGCATCCGCTACTGGTTTGACGAATATTACAAGTACATGCGCGGTCACAAGCCGTAAGATCCGGCACAACGCTGGATAGGAAAAGGGCGGTCCCCGGTTGGGCTGCCCTTTTCATGTCGCCAATTCAGACCCGGTGATACCGGACAAGGGCGTCAGATCACCTCGATCCGCAGCGCCTCGCCCCCGGCGGCAATAGCCAGCAAACGATCGATGTTGGGATGTGCGCCGGGGCGGTTGCAGGCATCCTGGGTATGTTCGCCGAACACGGCAAGGCCATGTTCGGCCGCCTTGGCGTCGAGCATACCGAAGCCCTGCTTGAGATATTGATAAACCGCGAGCGAGCCTTGCTTGCCCGGCTGGTTCTCGATCGTTGCGACCACTGCGCCGCTCGTATCGAACAGATCAATGCGCTCCACCCCCTCGATGGAAGGCAGCTGATGGAGATTGTCCTTGAACGACGTGCCGGGGGTGATCATCGCGAAGCCTGTCCTGTTTGGTTGATGTCGTGAGCCAGCCGCCGGATCACTCCAGCAACCTGCCGCCATCGACGCAGATCGACTGGCCGACGATGAAGCTCGCCATGGGCGATGCGAGGAACATGATCGGGCCAGCCATTTCCTCAGGCGCTGCGGCGCGGCCGACAGGGATCTTGGCGACGGCGCGTTCGAGGCGTTCCGGCTTCGACGTGGTCGCAGTGGTCAGCTTGGTGGCGACAAAGCCCGGCGCGATGGAATTGACGCGGATCTTCTTCGCCCATGCCTCGCCCAGCGTGCGGACAAGGCCGACAACGCCCGTTTTGGAAGCGGCATAGGCCGGGTTGCCAAAGGTGGAGTGGAATCCCGCGATGGAGCCGACGATGACGATGCTGCCCGCACTCGCCTCCAGCATCTCCTCGAACTTGACGCAGCAGGCCATCACCGAATTGAGGTTGATGTCGACGATGCGCTGGAAGGTATCCATCTCGAACTCGGCTCGCTTGTAGGCAACGCCGCCCTGGCAGGTGACGAGCACGTCGAGCTTTGTGAAGGGCGGCTCGTAAGCGGCGATGGCGTCGAAATCCATCACGTCCATCTGCTGGTAATGCAGGCCCGTGAGGTCCGAACCGTCATCCGCGTCGTAATCAGCGGCGGACGGGCGCGTGCCCCAGACATAAACCTCGGCCCCGTTCTTGCGGAACCCTTGCGCCGTCGCATTGCCGATGCCGCTGGTGCCGCCGACGATGAGGACGGTCTTGCCGGTGAAATCGAGATCGTAGTTCATGACTGGCCTTTATTGTCTTTCGCTCGACCGGTCCGAAAACCGGTTCCCACTTTTCGGGTCTCGCTATTAAAGCATCATCTCGAGGATGGAGATCACATCCTCCTCGCCGCGCACTGGGCGCACATTGGTTTTCGCCCAGCCTTCATGCATCGTGCCCTTGGCGATGGCATCAAAGGCAGAACGGTCAAGGCCGACATCGCCCATGGTTGTGGGCAGGCCCAGATCGCCGATAAACTTGCGCAGAAGATCGGGCGCCTGGTGGCCTTCTGTGCCGCCCAGTGCACGGGCCATCGCGTCATATTTCTCGCGCGGGGTGGCGTCGTAATTATACGCCATCACCGAAGGGAGCGCGATGCAGGAGGTGAAGCCGTGCGGTACGTCGAACACGCTGCCGATGACATGGCCGATGGCATGGCTGATGCCCATCGGGACGCCGGACATGAGGCCGATGGCAGCAAACCACCCGCCATACTGGCTGGTGCGGCGCGCCTCCAGATCGGCGGGATCGCCATGAGTAATGGTGAGACCTTTCCTCAGCCGCGCCATGCCCTCCACCGCCAGAACCTCGCCCATCGGGTGCATGCGCGGATTGCTGAGCGCCTCGACCGCATGATCCATGGCGCGCAGGCCCGATGACAGCCACAGCGGCATCGGCGTGCTGACCGACAGCTTCTGGTCGAGGATCAGGGTGGCTGGCAGGATACCGGGAACGGAGAACGGCTCTTTCAGCATCGAGCGCGGATTGCGGCCACCGGCAAAGTAAGTGAACTCAGCGCCCGAAAGCGTTGTGGGCACGCAGATGTTGCGCACCTTGCTGGGGAAGAAGGCATTGGCGCCTTTCCTTGCCTCCAGCACCTCGTCCATCTCGAACTTGCCGACGGCGAGCGCGAACTGCACCATCTTCGCCGCGTCGATATTGGAGCCGCCGCCGATGGAAACGATCAGGTCCGCGCCTGCATCGCGCGCTTCCCTCGCCGCGCCGAACACGTCGGGCAGAGGGGAGTGGGCGGGTAGCGAATCATAAACGCCTGCGATCCTGTCTCCCAGCGCCTCCTGCAAGGCACCGAAGAAAACCGGATCCTTGTGGATCGGCTCCGGCATCAGGAAGAAGGCGCGCCCAGCCCCGCGCCGTTCCAGCTCCTTGGCGATGGCCGCAGGCGCCGGATCGTCGATGATCCGGTCCTGCCAGGCTGCGAAATAGGTCGTCGGCATGCTCGCGCCCCTTTGCGGTTAGGCGGTCTTGTACTTCTGGTATTCCAGCCGCGCGATGGTGCGGTTGTGCACCTCGTCCGGGCCATCGGCAAGGCGCAGGCCGCGCACGCGCGCCCACATCTTGGCGACGCCGAAATCGGTGGTGAGACCGCCCGCGCCATGCGCCTGGATCGCATCGTCGATGAGCTTCAGGGCCAGACGCGGGCCTGCGACCTTGATCATCGCGATTTCCGCGCGCGCGCCCTTGTTGCCGACCTTGTCCATCTTGTCAGCGGCATTCAGCGTCAACAGGCGGCTCATCTCGATATCGGTGCGCGCTTCGGCCACGCGCTGTTCCCACACCGAACGGTCGGCAAGGCGCTTGCCCCAGGTTTCGCGGCTCATCAGGCGGCGGATCATCTTTTCCAGCACTTCTTCGGCAACGCCGATGGTGCGCATGCAGTGATGGATGCGGCCCGGCCCCAAGCGGCCCTGCGCGATTTCAAAGCCGCGGCCCTCGCCAAGGATCATGTTTTCGACCGGCACGCGGACATTTTCGAGCAGCACTTCGCAATGGCCATGCGGCGCATCGTCATAGCCCATCACCGGCAGATTGCGCAGGACGGTGACGCCCGGCGTGTCCTTGGGAACGAGGATCTGCGATTGCTGCTGGTGCTTGGGCGCATCGGGGTTCGACTTGCCCATGACGATCAGCACCTTGCAATGCGGGTCCATCGCGCCCGAGGTCCACCACTTGCGGCCATTGATGACATAGTGGCTGCCGTCGCGCTCGATCCGGGTCTGGACGTTGGTCGCATCCGAACAGGCATGGTCAGGCTCGGTCATGGCGAAGGCGGAGCGGATCTCGCCCGCCAGCAGCGGCTTGAGCCATTCTTCCTTCTGCGCCTCGGTGCCGTAGCGATAGAGCACTTCCATGTTGCCGGTGTCGGGCGCGGAGCAGTTGAAGATTTCGGACGCCCAGATGATGCGGCCCA
>CAZWEY010000082.1:3965-9687 GCA_964632055.1 uncultured Sphingomonadaceae bacterium | reverse complement strand
TTTTTGTCTCTAGTGCAGCTGATGAGCAACACTATCAGGTGTCTTCTAACGGCACACTCCGGACCCTAGCCTCAAAACGGTGAATAGTTGCAAAGTGTAAACAGCGACCCAAAGGCTACTGAAGAGAATCCTCAGAAGCGGACGTTAGCCAAACTAACGAACGTAGAGTGACAAGTGACTGCAAGTATCGGGATTAGTATTTAGCCTCTCGGAATTGAAGGCTGTGCTTTACCCTCTGGAACCGCGTGAACAAGTGAACCCAATAACTCTGTGAATGACTGCGCAATACCAGACATTAGCTTCCAATTTTCTCAGAGCTGATAAGCGCACATAGCGGTCAGAACCAAATTTACCCGAGACCCCAACAGCAGAAGTTGGCTATGAGGCAATTCCCTCTCCCGCTCAGCTGGAGAGCTCTTTGCTGACTTTAACGCCGCGCAAAGCGACGAGCGTAGCGATTCCGGCAGCCTATGGCTGCGAACTGATGCGCCTTGTTAGTCGTCCCTGAAAAATACCCTTTACGCACAACCTAAAATCCCGTGTTGTGTGTTCATTTCTCTCTGCTTCAACAACCCGATCAAATAAGCCGCCAAAATACGGTATTTATTTGGCGCAAAATAAAGCCACCGCAGTAGCTTACGCAGATTCTGGCCACAGGCGCTCAGCAGAACATTAACTGCATCACCCAGTTTGCCCTTCAGGTAACATCGTCGCATTTTTCCATCAGATTTCAGGTGTCCAATGATCGGTTAAACGCTATTCCGTCGACACAGCCAGCGTTTTTCCTTCTCGGGTAAACCACGCTTTTGGCCTGCAATATAAACAGCAACATTCTTCACGCCCGATCCACGATAGCCGCGATCGACAAAGCAGGCTTCAGGTGTACGTCCAGTCAATGTTTCAACTTGCTGAAGTTGATCGGCAAGCGTATGGCCGACATACGGATTACCGGTAACTGCGTGCACCGACGATAAATGACTCTCTAGCGGTAACGGCGATGCTCGCTTTTACACCGAACTCATAGCGCTTATTGGCTTTGCCTTTGGAGATGCAATCGACGTCTGGCTCGTGCAAGCTGTAGATCTTGTTTTTACTTTTACGCGTCTGCTCCAAAAGCGGCTTCGCCTGGTTCAGATGTGATCGTTGCACGTCACTCAGCCGAATGCCTTGAGATTCAACCTGGCGCTTCAGATCGCGAACAACACGCCCAAGAAACCCTTTAACCTGCCTGATCGCTTTGCGCATCCGTTTGAACTGACGCGCGTGACCATAGCGGCCAATTTTTGGCATCAGATCCTGACAGGCTTTATCGTACGTTTGTCTTAAGGTGATTCGGTGGTCATGAGCTACCGATACCAATGTTTTCCGCGCTTTGTAATACAGCTTCGCATCGGTGGGAAAGGTAATATTCTTTTCCTGAACGGTCGTATCCACAACGACACGTTTAAGGCTGGATGGCTTTACTACGCTAAGCTTCAAACCTGCGTTAATCGTCTCGGTTAACAGCCATTCGCAGCCTTCTTCGCCCAACCGATGACGCCACTTGATCAGACTGGTCGGATGACACGGCAGCTTATGCTGGAAGAAAGTCTCTCCACAGAAATACTGGTAGTACGGTGACTCCAACCACTGATTCAAAAGCGCTTCATCTGACAGGTTATGAATATGCTGCAGATACATCAGCCCGGTCATCAATCGAGTGGGTAATGCTGACGCACCCACCGTTGCAAAATGATGGTCCAGCTCCTGATCTATCCGATCCCAATCAATCACCGCCGACAAACGAACCAGAGGATGCGCAGGACTGACAATATCCTCCAGTCGAGGCTTGAACATATCGTTTTGCGGTTCTGAAAGCTTTTTCTTCGGTTTCATAAATCAACGATTCTGCAACTTTTTGGGCTCTGAAGGGTGAAAACCGTAGGTTTTCTAGAACAGAGACCTATTATAAATCATTAAGAATCAATTGGTTGCGTATTTTTCAGGATCGACAGGTTAAACAAAAAAGGCCTGCTTACGCAGGCCAAACGAATAGAGGTTATATAAATAACCCTACTCAAGGAGAATATTAAAGCTAAAATGTATTATAAAGCCTCCAAATCGGAGTAACTAACGAGATTATTTAGCGCCTGTATAAAAGCCTTTTCAGAGGCCACACCCTTCCCAGCTATATCAAGCGCACTACCATGAGCCACTGATCCAAATAAGACTGGTGTACCGATAGTGATAGCCGAAGCTAACCTTGGTGATGCAACTTTCACTGGTATATGTCCCTGATCATGATACAAAGCTAAATACGCATCATACCTTCGATCACCAAATAAAGAGTCCGATGGGAATGGTCCATTTGCATTAATTCCTAGTTTTCTAGCTTCATAAACCCCTTGTTCGATAAAATCAGCCTCTTCTGACCCCATTAAACCTCCCTCTCCTGCATGAGGATTCAAGCTACAAACGCCAATGGAACCATCAGGGAGACCTAAATCATCCAAAGCCTGCTTTGTAGATTTTAGAGCATTCAGAATTAGTTTCTTATCGAGTAAATTAATTGCCTCTCTTAAGGAAAGGTGAAGGGTTGCATTAACAACCCGATAGAATGGGGAGAGCAGCATAAGAAACGTGCTTTCTTGAGGAGTACCTGTTTTTTCAGCTACCAATCCTGGGTAACCTCGAAACCTTAATCCAGCTAAGTTAACTGACGCTTCGGTATGGGGCGCTGCAACTACCACACTTACCTTTTTTTCTAAAGCTAGCTTTATTCCAGTACAAGCATATTCATAACACGCTTTTCCTGTAGCTCCACTTATTTCTCCGAACTTCCAATCATGATTCTCTAGAACCGGAACATTTATAAGCTTCACCGGTGGTAAACTGGGAACTAAAATCGAAGCTTCTTTGACTTCGATATTCAATCCACAGGCTTCCGAATGACGCCTCAATACCTCAGCCTCACCAACAACTACAATATCCATGAGGTTTCGGATTTTCCGATCTTTTAAGGCCCGGAGAACTATCTCTGGGCCGATACCGGCCGGATCCCCAATTGGGACAGCCACTATTTTTCGATTAAAATCCATCACAAAGGAATAGCTAATAGCGTATCGATTCTTTGGCTGTCACACACGACAATCCTTTCTTTGAACAGAGCAACGTTATCTTTAATTTGAATCCGGTCAAGATATCTACCAGTAGCAAATAAATGAGTTTCTCCGGTATGAAGAATACGTACGACCATGAAACTAGAAGTTAAGGATAATGTATTATTATCCGGATCTTCTTTTAAAACCCGAACCATACTATTTAGATGGCGATAACCCTGTTCTTCATATACGTTCGCTTCACGCAACGCACTAACACGATCCTTCATCATCCCACGAGAATCAACCCAAATTATTCCATGTTTATAACCTTGGTAAAAATCGTCACTGTTAGTCACGCGATAATGACCATCTTCAGTAAATAATTCAGGCCACCGTTCATATTCTTTGCTATCTATTGATTCTGAGTAATCCATCATAAGATTCTCAATCAAGCTTCTATTTTTCTCGAACATATTAAGTCTCCTTAAACTATTTATGCGTTTGGAACTTCACCTTCCATCAAGGTTCTATACTTTTTCCAAAAACCTCGAACGGACGTTTCAGTGGCTCGAAACGGCTGACTCTCTGCGGTTTCTCCTCCCATCATCACTACCCCAGTATCTTCATCAGTACCAGCGATCCCACGCTGCACGAAATTGCCTACCGCGCCATCTTCCATCGAAACTAACCCTGCAGGCCCGACAAGATTCGCTTGTTTCAAACGGCGTTGGATCATCTCTTCGTCGTCGTCTTCAAATCCGATGTAAGTCCAAACTAGGTCAGTTGTATCTACGCTCGTTGGCACAATCTGTCTTACTGCTATAGCATTGTGAATCTGCTGTAACACCAAGCCAGGAAAGACGGTAAGAATCTGAAGTGTTATACCATCTCCAAATTCATCAACGGATTCTAGTAAACTACCATCCGCCAAGCGGTATTCTTCCTTCGCGGAACGAATTTGCTGATCGCCGTAAACCTCGTTTGATATGCTTGGATCAACCATCGAATATGAGACGTGATTACCTCCACTAGAATCAACAATGATGCCACCAACCTGATTTAATCTATTGATCTCAAAAGTTGTAAAAAATGTGTGAAGTATACTTGCGTGATAACTATCCTTCGCATTTTCAAAGTATAACTTCCAGTTATTCTTTAGAACCTGGGTATTATGGCCAAGAACGCGCAGCGGTTTCTTTAATACTCGCTTGATTCGACCTGACACCTCAGGACCAAGGTAATCTTCAATTTCAGGAACATCTTCAGAAAATGAACCAAATACCAAACCACAAAATTCAACGACTTTTAGCTTACGAAGGTTATGATCGCCTTTACAAAAGGTATCTGGCATACCACCCTGTCGTTTTATCCCGCGCTGGAAAGCTACTCCGTCAAGATTCCCTTTTAGATCAAAGCTCCAAGCATGATAAACACAGGTTAGATTTTCTGCTTTGCCACGTTTTTTAAGGCACAGCAGAGAACCGCGATGAGAACATCGGTTAACTACAGCATGTAACTCTCCGTCTAAATCACGGGTAACAACAATCGGGGTCTCACCAATACGAGAAACAAAATATGTACCAGGTTCAGGCAATTCAGCTGCTAGACAAAGATAATTCCAAGTTGGTCCCTTGAATATTTTTTCGCGTTCAAGGTGGTACTGATTAGCATCAGTATATAAAGCATAAGGTATTGTCGATGTCTTATTCGATGGCCACTGAATATCACTCGACTTAGCTATAATTTCAGACATGCTAGAAATCCTCTTATTTCATTTTTTTCAGAATTGATTTGACCAAAGGCACGAGCGGCTTTGAGGCGTCTTCTAATACTTCGGTCGATATTGTCAACGGAAAACCTACTAGGCGGCCCACCGCATTGACATCTTTACTATCATCTAGGCCTACTACAGCCAGTAACTTTTGATTTGCTCCAATGCAGAAGCTGATATGACTATGATCATCATATGCGCGAACGATAAGGTTATAGTTCTCGGGTGGAATTAAACCTACACCTTGAAGCCTATGACCAAACTGATCGGACCAAAATGATGAGTTTAATTCGTATGCTCTCATTTCATTGTTTACAGCATTCTCACCAACTAGGCGCCCATGTTCTTGTGAATGCCGCCAAGTTTCTAATCTGAAATTCGAGGTTCCTGTTTCGTCTAACAAACTAACAACTTCACCGGCGGCGAAAATATCCGGTATATTAGTTTGACCAAAACGATCTACTACGATACCGTCGTTAATTTCAATATCTGTGCCTGAAACTACTGCGACATTTGGTAGTACTCCGATTCCGACTACCACATTATCCGCAGCCAATGTGCTACCATCTGATAGTAATACTTCTAGCTCACCGCTAGTCAGCTTCCTAATAGCCTCTACTGACATGCCAAGCCTAAAGTGAACTCCATTGTCACGATGAATGCTTTCCAACCTATCAGCAGTTACCTCATCGCAGGATCTCGTCAATATACGCTTACCAGGACCTACTACAGTTACATCTATCCCTTTTTCCCGGGCCACCGCAGCTACTTCCAGCCCAATTAACCCAGCACCTATAACAACGATCTTTTCCGACTTTCCTAGTGCAATACGGAGACGATGTGAATCCTCTGCCGTTCTTACAGAATGGAT
>CAZWEY010000082.1:0-3865 GCA_964632055.1 uncultured Sphingomonadaceae bacterium | reverse complement strand
AGAGCTATATCGTGCCCAGAAACATGCACAGCAATTACATCATCAACTGGAACATCTGATACGCTGGCTAAAACTAGATGCTTTGGAGTCGTCATATAAATTCCTTCTCGAGTTTTCGAAGATAATACTCACCTATAAATCAATTCTATGAATATGATTTAGATAGCTTTACTTTGTGTTTTTAAGATTAAGAAATAATTAGATTTTAAATTTAGGGCGCATAGTATTCCGTTAAGTGAATTAAAATGTCGCCCTATTATTTACGATTTAAATCTATTTCGAATTAAGCAATTGTTGCTGATGAGTTTCTAACTCGTCAGTCCAAACACCTTTTTCTTTATAGAAATCAACAGCCACCGAGTGAAAAGGTATTACTGCATCCGAGTTTGCATATGCTGAAGGAGTCCAAGTTGATAAAGTTCGAGTGATCAGCGGCAGCTCATCTGCGTGATCCCAGAGAGCATTCATCACTTTTTCGATGGTATCGTCATCCAGATCAGGCCGCACATAAAGAGTCGTCTGATAACTAAGAACGTCAATATCACCATCTTCTATTCCTACCGGCCCTGCATTTGTGTGAAAGGACACGAAAGCGGGCCCGACCTCTTGCGAGCGACGCATCGCATCAGGGGAAGGATCAATAGGAAGAAGCTTAGCGCCGGATTGCGCATCTAACTCTTGAAGTATTCCACTACCAACAGATCCGACAGCCGCATCCGCTCGTCCCTCCATGACAGCACGAACACCCTCTGGATAACTAGAAACCCGAACCACCTGAATATCATCTTCAGTGAGATTGGCGTTTGCTAACGCAGCAAGCGCCGTCTTAGTCGCACCAGCGAAAGCCCCATAATCGACCACGACTCTCCGACCCTTTAATTCCGCTATAGAGTTAATACCGTCGGTTTTCCTAGTAACCAAAGACAGTCTAATCTTCGATCCAAGCATCAGGGTACGCATCTCGTAACCCTTACCTTGATTGACTCCTTCGAAAGGTCCTTCGGCATCGTAAGCAAGCTTTGCCTCTACCGGACTAGCGATCCCCAAGTCTGCTTCCTGGGTCATAAACATCGGGAAAAACACCAACCCAGACTGAGGTATAACATCAACTCGGTCACCACTGTATTTGCTTATAGTGGTTGCCAGAGCCTGCGCTTGAGTATAGAAAAGACTACCCGCAGGATTACCCCCCATTACAATTATTCCTGCTGATGACACCGATGCAGCCATACTTAATAAAGTACCTGCTACTACCCTAACAAACTTATTACGGAGTTTTGCTTTTTTCATTTTTATATCCTCTCAGCAACTTACTTGCTAACTGTTAATTTATCGTCGACAAATATCTAAACTCGTAAAATTTTCATGTAGATACTAATTTACTACTCCTTGTTTTCTGCAAAAAATGCATCCCTATTAAAACTGACATTGAAAACAGGCATACAATCCAAGAGGTAGATCCTAGAGAAAATGCCAAAATGCCAGAGCCAAAGCAGAATACTCTTAATATTTGACTGACCACACCGTTCCAATAGCCAACCAAAGCGATAGAGAGATGGAAAACACCGATTACACCTGCCACAGAAGCAAGCGCTATTTCAAATAGGCTACCCTGCATCAGGAATGCGTCATTGAAAACAAATACAAATGGGATCAGATAAGCTATAACGGCGAACCGAAGCGCATATAAAGCTGTCGACCACGGTTTTGAACCAGCGATAGATACTGCAACAAATACCGCAAGACATACTGGAGGAGTTAAGAATGATAAGGTTCCGAAGTAAAACACAAACATGTGAGCAGCAAGTTCATTTACTCCCACTTGAGTCAGAGCTGGCCCTACAAGAATTACTAAAATAATGTACGTAGCCGTTACCGGAACGCCCATACCTAGAACTATGCAACCAATAGCCGAAAAAATTAGTAGCAACCATACATTGCCCTCGGCCAAATTCACTAGATTCTGCGACAAACTAGAACCTAGACCAGTTAATCCTAAACATCCCACGACTAAACCTGCGACCGCACACATCACTGCGATAAAAACCACAGCTTCTCCAGTTGCTGAAAGAACCTTCGCGTATTGGAGAAAAGCTCTCCGCATAGACGGAAGAAACAAGCTAACTGCCACTGTTGCCGCCGTTGCCGCGAACGCCGAACTCTCTGGGCTCTGCATCAAAGCAAACAGAAAATACAGTAGTACCGCAAAAGAAAATGCAACCGGCGCCACTTGTATCAACGCAACCTTCAAAGGAGGTACTTCATTCCCTTCCAGCGCCGAAATTCCGCTTTTCCCAGCCTCTAGATCGACTTGCAGATAAACACATAAGTAAAACAGCAGAGCAGGTATAGCCGCCGCTATCGCAATGGCACTGTATGGAACGCCCAAAAACTCCGCCATCAGAAATCCCGTAGCTGCCATTACCGGCGGTAAGACTAGTCCCCCTGTCGACGCCACAGCCTCAATCGCCCCAGCCTTCTCGCTCGAGTAACCAACTCTCTTCATCATAGGGATCGTAATCATTCCGGTTGTTGCCACGTTGGCCGAAGCACTTCCTGACAATGAACCAAACAGCGCACTCGAAAAAACAGCAACCTTGGCCGGTCCACCCCGACGATTCCCCATTAGGGAAAATGAAAGATTGGATATAGCCTCGCCACCACCAACTAAAAACAAAAGCTGACCGAAAAGAACGAAAGCGGTAACGATAGTAGCTGCGACGTACAAAGGAGTACCAAGAACAGCATCCGTGCCTAGGAAGTTATAGATCAACAGGCGCTCAACAGGAATGGCACGCGTTTCGAACATACCTGTCAGGTAGTGCCCAAAAAACGCGTATCCTAGTGCGACAATCGCGACCATCACCATCGTTAACCCGGCTAGTCGGCGCGCCGCCTCTAAGAGCACAAACAAGCCAATCGCACTTAATATAGTTTTGTCTAGGGTTATCAATCCCATAGTTTCAACCAACTCGTGGTACCAAAGGGCGGTATATCCGCCAGCACCTAAGGTGGCAAAAATCAAAACTAAGTCATACCATGGCACTTTCACCTCAACTGCCTTTGCAGTCGCCGGCTTCACCATGAATGTAATCATCAGACAAACGGTGAGAAAGAAAGCCAAAAACTGCTCTTTATAAATAATCAATCCAATTTCAGGCAGTAGCCTCATAGCATAAACCAATGCCGAAACCGGGACTAAAGCTGCCATAAAAAGAACTAATCTCGCCGAAATACCGGAAAGCTCCCTCCTGTTAGCGTTCATCTTGAGCTCCCAACTTTAGGAACAACTTTTTAAATTTAGACATGCAACCCAGACCTTCCGTCTCGCGCATACAAAACTCTAACGAATGCATTTCGACCCTCTACTTTCATTATTCTAATATTTATTTCTATATTGAAATTACCACTAGGCATTGCATGTGTCAATTCAATCGAGATTTTTAACGCTATGAGCCTAGTCTTGACTGACATCCAAAAGCAGCGCTTTTGAATACTATTAGCGACCGTACGTGAAGATGAAAAAACTTTGATGGAGCTATAGAAGATAAGAGCTAGGAAAGTTGCGATCAGGTCCCCTGACCTGAGACAATCAGCGTATGCCTTTTTTGACAAGATCACTGATGGATCACCAACTGACCTTCGCCGATAGCGAGTTCAACCAGAAACGCCTGCGCACACGCAAATAGATATTCCTAGAGCGTATGGACAAGGCGATTCCATGGAAGCGTCTGGAGTTCATCATCGAACCGCATTACCCTAAAGCAGGCAATGGCCGGACGCCTTATCCGTTATCGACCATGCTACGCATTCACTGTATGCAGCAATGGTACAGCCTGAGTGATCCCGCTATGGAAGATGCGCT
>CAZWEY010000081.1:0-9793 GCA_964632055.1 uncultured Sphingomonadaceae bacterium | reverse complement strand
GTTCCACTATTCCTTCGCCTCTCCTCCTTGCACTGGGCCATTTTGCTTCAAACCTTGAAGGCGCGATTAATAGGTCCTGACCCTAGGCCGTCAGCCCCAGCGACAGCTTGATCCCGACGCCGGTGATCGCGGCGGCATCGGCGGACAGCAGGAAGGCTGCCGCCTTCGCTGCATCGCCCGGCTGCACCCATTTCGCCGGGTCGGCATCGGGCATGTCGGCGCGGTTGGTGGGGGTGTCGATGATGGTGGGCAGCAGCGCATTGACCCGCACGCCCTTGCCACGCAATTCATCGGCAAGGCTCTCGCTCAGCGCCATCACGCCCGCCTTGGAGGCGGCATAGGGCGCCATGCCCGCCGCGGCATTGGCGGCACCGGCTGCGCCGATATTGACGATGGCCCCCTTCGAGGCAATCAGATACGGCAAGGCGGCGCGGCAGGAGGTGGCCGCCGTCCTGACATTCATGCGATACATCCGGTCCCACTGGTCGAGCGAGCCGCCTTCGAACAGTTCCCACACGAAACCGCCCGCCACATTGACGAGACCGTCGATACCGCCAAGCTCCTTTGCTACCCGGTCATAAGCCGCGCAAACTGCGGCCTCGTCGGCAAGGTCGACTGCGCCGATGGCCAGCTTGGCAACGGAACTATCGGGCGAGGGGGCAAAGTCGACCACGGCGACCCCATGGCCGCGGCCCGCAAGTTCGGCCACCACCGCGCGCCCCAGCGCCCCGTCTCCGCCTGCCACGATGATTTTGCCTGCCATGTTCATGCTCCCGTGCTGGTCTGTCCGACAAGCCTGGCCTCATGCGCAACTGCTGCCGGACTGGCAAGACTCTATCTGGTCTGGTCAGGAATGCGGTTCAAGCCCGGCATCGTTCAGATAACCGCGCCCGTGAAGTGATGCGAACAGGCGGTTAATGACAGGGTTCGACCAGCCGCAATTGGTCGCAAAATCGCGTTTCAGACTATCGTGATGGACCTGGTGCGCAGCAGGCGTCATCAGCAGGCCGGTCCGCCTCAACATGGTGATGAACCATGGATTATTCTGCCGGTGCAAGGTGCCGTGAAAATATTGGGCAAAGCCTCCTCCCAGCAGCAGGGAAACCGCAAAGGCCATGATCCAGCCGGGCACGTTCCACACGATCACGGCAGCATTGCCGAGAAGAGAGAGGGGAAGGGCAGCGACAATCACTGTCGAGCCGATCAGCCGCCAGACCGAGCGGCGACCGAGCGCATCGGGGCGAGGATGATGGTTCTTGAAGTCATAGGATATGCGCTCGAAAGCGTTGAGCGTTCGCATTTTCTGGCGGAACAGGGCCTGATATTCGGGCGAACCGCGCTTGCCGGGATAAAAGTATATCTCGTCCAGCCCCCGGCCTTGTGGGCATGGGCGGTAATCCATCAGCATATGGACAAGGCCTGAGATCATGTCGGCCACGAACCAGCCCAGCAAGGCGGCGGGAAGCGCCCAGACATGCGGTTCGCGCAGCGCGCCCCACAGATTGAAGGCGAGCGAGGCAAGAAAGAGGCCGAGCAGGAGCCGCTGCCAGATCATCGCTTGTGTCATCGCTCCGTCATGAATGATCTTGCGTGCCCATACGCCGACTGCCTGCCAAGTCAACGCGGCAAGGGCAAGGCCGGTTTGCCGCTTGCGCCCTTGTGGTGCGAGCCTAAGACGAATTGCAGGATATGCAATGGCGCACGACAAGGGAGCGCAAAGGATGGACCTTGGGATTGCAGGGCGCAAGGCGCTGGTCTGCGCGGCCAGCAGGGGGCTGGGGCGAGCCTGCGCCATGGCGCTGGCGGCAGAGGGGGCCGAGGTCACCATCACCGGGCGCGATGCCGGCAGGCTGGCCCGCACCGCTGACGAGATTGCGCGGACGAGCGGGCGCAAGCCGAATGTTGCTGTGGGCGATATTGCCACCGAAGAGGGCCGCGCCGCCGCACTGGAGGCATGCCCCGATGCCGATATTCTCGTCACCAATGCCGGCGGCCCTCCGCTTGCCCGGTTCGAGACGCTGGACCATGCCGCCTGGCTTGCGGCGCTGGAATCGAACATGCTCTCGCCCCTCGCGCTGATCCGCGCGCTGCACCCTGACATGCGGAAGCGGGGCTTTGGCCGGATTGTCGCCATCACCACCGCGCTCATCAAATCGCCCAACGAGCTGCTGTCGCTCTCGGTCGGCGCGCGGGCGGGGCTGACGGGGGCGATTTCCTACCTCGCAAAGGAAGGGGTGGTGGATAATGTCACCGTCAACACGCTGATGCCGGAGATGATCTTCACGGACCGGATGCGCGACGGTTTTGCACAGATGGCAGAACATGCGGGCGAAGACCGGGAACGCTTCGTTGCTGCCTTTCGCGAGGCCTTGCCATCAAAGCGCTTTGGCACGCCGGAGGAATTCGGGGCGTTCTGCGCATTTTTATGCAGCGCGCAGGCGGGCTATGTGACCAACCAGCATATTCTGGTCGATGGCGGGCATTATCAGGGCCTGTTCTGACCCGGCCGCCTAGCCCCCGCCGATGCGGGGCAGCAGCACCACATCGCTGTCCGGCCCGATCGGCTGCATCCAGCCGCGCTGATGAATGATCCCGTCGATCGCCACCGCGGCGCGGGCCTGGAGGAAATCGGCCAGGCCCGGATAGCGGGCGTCAAGCGCGCGGATTGCGGCGCGCACCGTCTCGCCCTCTACCTCGAACTCCCTTGCTCCGCCGGTGAACGCGTCGCAAAAGGGCGAGGCGACGCGCAGCACCGGCATGGGCTTATCCGTTCAGCGCGGCATGGATGCGCACGGGCGACAAAGGCAGGTCGCAGATGCGCTTGCCGGTTGCATCGCGCACCGCATTGGCGATGGCCGCGAGCGGCGGCACGATCGGCACCTCGCCCACGCCCTTGACCCCATAGGGGTGAACGGGATTGGGCACTTCGACCATGATCGTGTCGATCATCGGCAGGTCGGAAGCGATCGGCATCCGGTAATCGAGGAAGCCGGGGTTCTCCATCCGGCCCGCCGCATCGAACACATATTCCTCGTTCAGCGCCCAGCCGATGCCTTGTGCCGCGCCGCCCTGGATCTGGCCTTCGACATAGGCCGGGTGGATCGCTTTGCCCACATCCTGCGCCGCGGTGTAGCGCAGAACGGTGACATTGCCGGTGTCAGGATCCACTTCCACATCGCACAGATGCACACCGAAGGCAGGGGCAACGCCCTCTGCCATCAGCGAGACCTCGGTGGTCAGCGGGCCGCCGAAATGTGCGGCCTTGTCGGCAATATCGGCAAGGCCCAGCGGTCCCTCCTTGCGCGCCGGATCGAGGCAGGTCGCCACCCCGTCGGCATAATGGACCATCTCGGCCGGCACGTCCCACATCAGCGAAACGCGTTGCCTGATCTGCTCGATCAAAGCGTTTGCCGCGCGCACCACGGCCATGCCGTTGGAAAAGGTCACGCGGCTGCCGCCGGTGATCTCGTTGAAACCGACAGAGGCCGTGTCGGCAACAATCGGGCGCACCATGTCATAAGGAACGCCCAGAACTTCGGCGCACATCATGGCAGAAGAAGCCCGCGATCCCCCGATATCCGGGGTTCCGGTGGCGAGCGAGACGCTGGCATCGGGATTGATGCTGATCGTCACGCTCGATTCCCCGCCGCCATTGAACCAGAAACCAACCGCCAGACCGCGCCCCTGATTGGGGCCGAGCGGGGCCTTGAAGTGTGGGTGCTGCTTGATCGCCTCCAGCGTCTCGACCATGCCGATATGCTGATAGGGTGCGCCGTAGATGGCCATCATGCCATCGCGCACAGCGTTTATCTCGCGCAACGCCATCGGCTCCATGCCAATCTGGCGCGCGATTTCGTCGAGAGCGGATTCCACCGCAAAGGCGGCATTGGGGGCAGCAGGCGCGCGATAAGCGGCAACTTTGGGCGTGTTGGTGACGATATCCCAGCCGGTCACGCGGGCATGGGGCACGTCATAGGCGGCAAGAGCCGTCATGGTCGCGGCCATGACGGGCGATCCGGCAAATCCGCCCGCGTTGAACTTGCAGTCGACATCGCCGGCAACGATCCGCCCGTCTTTCATGACGCCCAGCTTCACATCGATCACACAGCCCGATGTCGGCCCGGTGGCGCGGAACACCTCGTCACGGCTCATTACCATCTTCACCGGACGGCCCGATTTGCGCGACAGGACAATGGCCAGCGGTTCGAGATAGATCACCGTCTTGCCGCCAAAGCCCCCGCCGATCTCGGCCGGAATGACGCGCAGGTCGGCCTGGTTCATGCCGGTGATCTTGGCGGAGAAGTCGCGGACCATGAAATGGCCCTGGCTGCTGCACCACACCGTTGCCTGTCCATCGGCGCCCACAGATGCAACGCAGCCATGCGGCTCGATATAGCCCTGATGGACGGGCTGGGTGGTGTAGCGCTGTTCGAAGACCAGATCGGCCGCGCCAAATCCCTCGTCCAGATTGCCGCGCTCCTGGATGAAGAACTTGGCGATATTGGAGGGGGTTGTCGGGGTTTCGGGCAGGCCCGTGGTAAACTGGTTCTCGTGCAGCAGGGGCGCATCGGGCTTGATGGCATCCAGCACATCGAGCACATGCGGCAGCAGCTCATAGACCACCTCGATGAGGTCGAGCGCCTGGCGGGCGATGGAGAGCGATGTGGCGGCCACGGCAGCGACGGCATGGCCTTCATAAAGGACCTTGCCGCGCGCCATGCAGTTGGCCGAATAATTGGCCATGTTGTGATGCGCCTCGCCACCGGCTGCGACGATCGAGGGGTCAAGCTCGGGGAAATCCCCGGATGTAACCACCGCCTTCACGCCTTTCAGCGCCAGCGCCTTCTTCACGTCGATCGAGACGATGCGGGCATGGGCATGAGGGCTGCGCTTGATAAGGGCGTGCAGCATTCCCGGCATTGCCATGTCTGCGGAATAGGCGGCCCTGCCAGTGACCTTGTCGACCCCGTCGGGGCGCAGCGGGCGGGTGCCGACGACTTTCAGAGGGACCATGTCGTTCATGCCGGCGTCCTTTCCTGCCTCATCTGCGCTGCTGCATCCTGCACGGCGCGGATGATCTTGTCATATCCGGTGCAGCGGCACAGGTTCCCGGCCAGCCAGAAACGGATTTCGGTTTCGGTCGGGTCGGGGTTCTGTTCGAGCAGTGCCTTGGCCGCCACGAGGAAGCCAGGCGTGCAAAAGCCGCATTGCAGCGCGGCATGTTCAAGGAACTTGGCTTGCAAGGGATGCAGCTCGTTTTCCTCGGCCATGCCCTCGATCGTGTCGATGGTGCGGTCCTGTGCCTCGGCGGCCAGCACCAGGCAGGAGCAGACCAGCCGCCCGTCCAGCATCACGCTGCATGCGCCGCAATCGCCCGAACCGCAGCCTTCCTTGGCGCCGGTCAGACCCAGCTCGTCACGCAGCGCGTCAAGCAGCGAGGTTCCGGCCTCGCACAGGAATTCGGCAGGATCGCTATTTACAACGGTAGAAACATGGACCTTGTTCATCAGCGCCCTCCCGCGCGTTCATAGGCGATTTTTGCTGCTCGACGCGCGAGCACGGCGGCGATCGAGGTGCGATATTGCGCTGTGCCGCGCTTGTCGCTGATCGGCTTGCAAGCCGCGGTGACGGCGGCGTCCATGCGGGCAAGTGCCGCTTCTTCGAGCTTGCTGCCAATCAGCGCCGCGCCTGCATCCTCGACAAGCAAGGCGGTGGGGGCAACCGCACCCAGCGCGATGCGGGCCTCGGCAATGGTGCCGTCGGCGGCAAGAACCAGATTGGCTGCGGCACCGACCACGGCGATGTCCATTTCGGTGCGCGGAATGGCACGCAGATAGGCATCGGCCGAGCGCGCGGGCCGCTCTGGAAGGCGGATTTCGACGACGAACTCGCCGGGTTCGAGGCTGTTGCGGCCGGGGGCTGTCGGGATGTCTTGCGCTGCCACTTCGCGCTGCCCCTTTGGCCCGGCAACGACGCAGATGGCGCCTGCGGCGATCAGGCCGGGAACGCTGTCTGCCGCGGGAGAGGAATTGCACAGATTGCCCGCCGCAGTGGCCCGTCCCTGAACCTGGGTGGAGCCGATCAGATTTGCCCCTTCGACGACGCCCGGCCATGCGGCGACCAGTTGTGCATCTTCGCCCATTGCTGCGCAGGAAGTGGCGGCACCGATGACGAAGCCGCCATTTTCTTTGCGGATGCCGCTGATGCCGGGGATGCGCTTCAGATCGACAATGCGGGCGGGCGCGATTCGGCCCGAGCGCATCTGGACCAGCAGGTCGGTCCCTCCTGCAAGCGCGCGCGCATTGCTGTCTGAGGCCAGCAGGGCAACAGCTTCGTCAACGCTTGCCGGGGCTGAGAATTGCAGGCTGGACATATCGGGGGCCTTGATCCTTTCCGTCTCGCCAGCTGATCGTGGCGTCAGGCCATGGCCTATCAGCCCTCGATCCGTCCGCCAATAGCTTGTGCTCTCAGCAAATCGTCCGGCGTGTCGATATCGAGCAAATCATGGGGCGAGGTCAGCACCAGTGGAGCCTGCTTGAGCAGTTCGCGCGCACCGGAATCACCCTCGATGGCTGCGAGGCCAGCAAAGTGGCGCTTGCCGAAAATGGCGGGCGGCATGGCATCTTGCCCCGTGGAGGATGCGACAATTTCGCCGTCAAAGGCCGAAATCAGGGCTGCAAGATGGCTGGGCGGAACCAGCGGCATATCGCCCAGAACGACCATGGCCGACTCTGCGCCAAGCCTCTGGGCGGCCATGATGCCGGCTGCGAGCGAGGCAGATTGCGGCAAGCCTTGTTCCACCTCGATCATGTCAAAGCCGAAGTGAGCAAGCTCTGCTCCCCCTTGCGTTGCCACGCACAGCCTGTAGGCGAAGGGGATGCAGGCCAGACTTTGCGCAACATGCTCGATCACCGGCCGCCCATGGAGCGGTGCAAGCAGCTTTGCCGAGCCAAACCTGCTGGCGCGGCCTGCCGCAAGAACCACAACGGCCATCCGCACCGCTTTTTCGCGCATCTGCTGATCCATGTTCAACACCGGCCCGATCTTTGCCTTTGCCGCCGCCGCCCAGCAAAAGGGGCTGCGCGTCGTTCTGGTCACGCTTTATGCGGTTACAGGCACTTCGTCACGCAATCCCGGCGCCCATCTGGCGGTCAGCGAGGATGGCAGTTACGAGGGCAGCCTGTCCGATGGTTGTGTGGAGGGCGCGATCGTCAGCGAGGCGCTGGATGTTCTGGCCAAAGGGATCCCGCGCGAATTGCGCCTTGGCAAGGGGTCGCCTTTTATCGATGTGCGCCTGCCGTGCGGGGGATCGCTCGACCTGCTGTTCAACGAGCTGCCAGAGGGGCTTGGCGGGGAAATCCATGCAGCCATTGCGGCCCGCGAGCCCTTTGCCCTCTCCTTGCCGCGCGGGCAAGGGCGGGTGGCTTTGCGGCAGGGCAGCGGTCAGTTCGGCCTGAGCTTGACCGACGAAGGGGCTGATGTTTCGCATGTTCCGCCATTGCGGCTGGCGGTGCTGGGCCATGGGCCGACGGTTGCCTGCCTGCATGATCTTGCCCTGGCGGCGGGTGTCGAGGTGGGGGTTGTCACGCAGGATGCACGGCTTGCAGAAATGCTGAGGGCACGCAGGGTGGAGCCCCTTCTGCTCAAAGGGGTGGGCAGCACTCCCGATCTCGAGCTGGATCGATGGACCGCAGCCACCCTGTTTTTCCATGATCATGACTGGGAACCGTCCCTGCTCCTGAGGGTTCTCGCTTCGGATGCATTCTTTGTTGGCGCCATGGGCAGCCGGGCAACCCATGCAGAGCGGTGCGCCCGGCTGGCCGAAATGGGTGTTGAGCCCGGACAGATTGCGCGGATAGTCGCCCCGATCGGCCTCATCCCATCGCTGCGCGATCCGGAAGCGCTGGCCATATCCACGCTGGCACAGGTCACCGATGTCTATAACCGGACCTGGCTTTCGCCCTCATCCTAACGGGGCAAGGCTGGAGAGGATCCTGCGCACCAGATCGGCCTGTCCGCTGGCCCCTGTCTTGGCATAGATTCGCTTGGAATAATTGCGTGTGGTCTCGACCGTCAGGCCGAGCGACTGACCGGCCTCGACCAGCGCTACACCGCGGCTGAGCGCATAGGCGAGGGCTGCTTCGCGCGCGGAGAGCCCGAACTGCCTGGCGATCAGCGCTGGCGCGGCCGGGCTTTCAGGCAAGTCGGTGCGACGCCATGCCGCGATGGCGCAGGCAGCATTCGGGAGCGCAGTCGAGCCATTTGGTGCGGGGCGCAGAAGCCAGAATTCCTCTCCGTCCTCGGTGACTTGCAGCAGTCTGCGGGCAGTATCGTCGCTCTGCGCCATGGCGGCGCAGGCATCGACGAAATTGGCCGGCCGTTCGCTCATATGGCCTGCAACCGGGTGGCCTTCTCCATCAAACGCAGCCTGTCTTATCCCCATGAGGCCGAGCGCCTGTTCCGCCATCTGGGTGCGAAGATTGAGGTTGTCCAACGCCGCCAGTGTGGCCAATGCCGATCCGAAAGGAGCGGCAAGGGCGCTGAGCAGGGCGCTTTCCGCTCCTGAAAGCTCGGTGTGCCGGTGGATCAGGGCCAGCCAGCCATGGTGGCCTGAGCGCGTTGCGACATGGATGAAGCGGGCATCGCCCATCCCTGCGCGGGCGAGGTCGCGGCGCATCTTCCTCGCCTCTGCGATCGATGCAGGCTCAAGCATTTCTTCCAGCGCATAGGGGCGGCCGGGACGCAGCCCTGTGTAGGGGGGAAGCCCGATCTGCTCCAGCGCGGCCCAGTCCGGCGGCGATTCCTGCTGTCTGTCCGAGGCGCAGAGCACGAAAGGCATGCCGCTCATATTGGCCGTGCGCACCATCAGGCAAACCTGGCTGGAGCGGGTGCGCACCAGCAGGCGCCGCAGGAAACTGTCCCACAGGGGCCGTTCGTGAATGCCGTCGAGCAAGGGCAGCAGAAGCTCCCTTTCGTCATGCGCGGTCAGACTCATATGTCTTGCTCCCATATGGGAGTATTGCGGTCAAGCTGGAAACGGCATTGGCCCTTCGCGCAATGGAGCAAAGACCACGATGAGCGACCGCAAGACCCTGACGCATCTGCAACGGCTGGAAGCCGAAGCGATTCATATCATCCGCGAGGTGGTGGCCGAGGCGGAGAACCCGGTGATGCTCTATTCGGTCGGCAAGGACAGTGCCTGCATGCTTCATCTGGCGCGCAAGGCGTTCTAGCCCTCGCCGCCGCCATTCCCGCTGCTGCATGTCGACACCACCTGGAAGTTCCGGGACATGTATGCCCTGCGCGACCGGATGGCGAAGGAGAGCGGCATGGAGTTGCTCGTCTATCACAACCCGGAGGCGATGGAGCGCGGGATCAACCCGTTCGACCATGGCGCGCTGCACACCGACATGTGGAAGACCGAAGGGCTGAAGCAGGCGCTCGACAAATGGGGTTTCGATGCGGCCTTCGGCGGCGCGCGCCGCGACGAGGAAAAGAGCCGCGCCAAGGAGCGCATCTTCTCCTTCCGCACTGCTTCGCACGGCTGGGACCCGAAGAACCAGCGCCCGGAATTGTGGAACCTCTACAACGCCCGCAAGAACAAGGGTGAATCGATCCGCGTCTTCCCGATCTCGAACTGGACCGAGCTGGACGTGTGGCAATATATCCACCTCAATGACATCCCTATCGTCCCGCTCTATTTCGCGGCGAAGCGCCCGACGGTGGAGCGCGACGGGATGCTGCTGATGGTCGATGATGACCGCTTCCCCTTGAAGCCCGGCGAAGTGCCGGT